>JAEYSQ010000205.1 GCA_023434465.1 Actinomycetes bacterium | reverse complement strand
CGTTGATGATCCGTTTGACCTCTAGTCCGGCGATCTTGCCGGCGTCCTTGGTCGCCTGACGCTGGTCGTCGTTGAAGTAGGCCGGCACGGTGATCACGGCCGAATCGACCGTTTCGCCCAGCTTCGCCTCGGCGTCGGCCTTGAGCTTGCCGAGGATCATCGCGCTGATCTCGGGCGGCGAGTACTGCTTGCCGCGCGCGTCGACCCGGACGTCGCCGTTCGGGCCGGCCTCGACCTTGTACGGGATCATCGTCTCCTCTTCCTTGACCTCGGCCTCCTTGCGGCCCATGAAGCGCTTGATCGAGAAGATCGTGTTTTCGGGGTTCATCACGGCCTGGCGCTTGGCGACGGTGCCGACCAGCCGTTCGTCCTTGTCGTTGAAGGCGACCACCGACGGGGTGGTGCGCCCGCCCTCGGAGTTCTCGAGGACGGTCGGTTCGCCGCCTTCGAGAACCGCTACGCACGAGTTAGTCGTGCCGAGGTCGATTCCAATCGTCTTTCCCACTGTGTTTCTCCTGTTCGGATGGTTCCGGACCGCATGAGGGTGCGGCCAATTTCGAAAATCTAAGTGGGAGTATGTCAGATTTCATACGATTCCACAAAATATGGGTAAATCCAGCACTTTTCCGGGGTCCAACACGAGAGGGCCCGGTCGCCCGGGCCCTCTCGTGGGGTACATCGTGTTCCTGGCTGATGCCTAACGCATCTTCAGGTTGCTCCAGACGCCGAGATGATCGGAAGGCCAGTAATTCCCGACCGGCTTGGTTCCGGTTACCCCGGACTTGATCAGCTTGACGGACCGGGGCCGGTTGGTCATCACGTGATCGATCGTCTGGTTGAACTTGCCCGGAGCGTCCGCCGTAATGATTCCCGAGGCGACCCCGAAAGTCATCTTCCTGGTGCCACGGTCGACCATTCCGCCCTTTTTCAGGGCGTTGTAGGCCAGCGCGTCCTCGGCGGAGACGGTGTTGTCATCCGAGTTCAGGTCACCGACCAGGACGGCCGGCAGCTTGCCACTGCGGAGCGGGCCACCCTTGGCCAGGAGTTCCCTGGCCTGGGCCTCGCGGATCTCCGGTTCGCCGAAGGCCTCGAAGTGAGTGTTCACGAAACGGAACCACTTGCCCTTGCGGACCTTGACGTCAGCCGCGAGCCAGCCGCGATCGACGTGAACCGTGATCCCGGAAATGACCGGCTGGTAGTGGGACTCGAAGTTGTCGGACTTCACGTTCTTCGTTTTCACGCCGGCGCCGACCTTGGCCAGGATTACGTCGCGCATGGTCAGGCGACCGTTGATCTCGCCGCCGAGGGTGGCGACCCCGGTGGAGGGATCGTCGTCGTAATCGGCCGGGGCTTCGAAGTCGAACTCTTTCTGGACCTTGACCACCCGGTAGCGTTTCTTGCCCTTGTTGAGCTGGGTCATCAGTTCGGCAAGGTTGTCCATGTGGACGGTCGAGGCGACGTACTCGCCGGAGATCGACGGTGCCAGGCTGGCCTCACCGGTCCGCCACAGGGCTACTTCCTGAAGGCCGACCAGATCCGGGCTGACCCGCTTGAGTTCCTTGGCCAGGATCCGGGCCCGGACCTTGAAGTTGTTCGTGTCGACGTCCCGAAGGATCTGGCCGTTCTTGTTAATGAAGTCGGCTGCGCCGGAAGAATTGATCGCCGGGCTGAGGTCAGCGCCCAGGTACAGGTTCCGGGTCATCACCTTGACCGTGTTTGGCCGCTTCTTTTTCTTCTTCTTCGCCTTGGCCGTCTTCGGCTTGGCGTCGGCCGGCTGGGCCGCGAGCGTCGCGAACGCGAAGGCGCCAAGCAGCGCGATCACGATGGCCAGAAGCGTCCTGGTCTGCCCGTTGATCCGCAGGCTGGTCGGGATGTTCAGCATGAAGTTCTCTCCTTTGAATGTGGCGTGACGCGAAAAGCCGTCACCTGCGGTCCGCGACCGCTGCTAGAGAGAGTAAACCCGCGAAACGGGAATTTGGTGCGGCTCAGCCTTCGCCGGCGTAATGCGCGACGAAGTCGGCGATCTCTTCCGCCACGGTTCCGGTCACGATGCCGGGCGGCATGCGGCCGGGGACGTCAGGGCTGTCGGCGCCGTTTTCCAGCGCCGTCATCACCTGCGTGTGGATGCCCTCGATCGCGGTCTTGTCGGTCGCCGGACCGGCCGGGGCAAGCTTCTGATCGAGGTTGGGACCGAAGTCGCCGTCGGTGCCAGCAGCGTAAAGGGCGTGGCAATTACCGCAGTTGGTCACGAAAAGTTCCTTGCCATGCGTGCTGTTGCCGGGCACGCCTTCGTTCTTGGCGACGTTTCCGTCGCGCTGGAACGCCCAGAACGGAATGATGACGGCCAGCAGGACGAGGACGAGACCGAATATGACGAAGGGCTTCTTGTTCATGTTCGCGCGGCGCAGGATTGGACTGTGCGCCAGACGGCGCGGATATTACCGCTCGGACCTCGATCCGCGTCCTGCCGTTCGGTGCCCTGTTCCGCGTCCGTATGGGCACATGCGCCTCAAAGCGCATTCCCCGCAGAGCGGGTTCGGCCGGCAGAGGGTTCGTCCGTGCCGGATCAGGTTCATGTGGAACTCGTACGAATCCGCAGGGTCGACCAGGGCGAGGAGCTCATCGTGGGCTTCTTCGAAGGAGGCGTTCGGCCGAAACAGTCCGAGCCGTCCACCGATCCGGTAAACGTGAACGTCGACCGGGATCTCGGGCCGGTTCCAGGTAAAGACCTGAACGCAGGCTGCCGTCTTGCGCCCGACTCCCGGCAGTCCGGTCAGAAATTCCATCGCCTCGACCCGGTCGGCGTGCTCGAGCCAGCCCAGGTCGAGATCCTCGATCTCTCGCAGCACCGCTTGAATCCGGGGCGCCTTCTGCCGGCTAAGGCCACCCGGACGGATCGCGGCCTCCACCTCGGACTCCGGGGCGTCGCGGACCGACTCCCAGTCGCCGAAGCGTTCCTTCAGCCCGGCGAAGGCCCGGTCCCGGTTGGCGTCGCTGGTCGCCTGGGAGAGAATGGTGCGAACCAGCTCGTCGATCGGCTGGCGGTGGGGGAGGTTGACCGGCCGTCCGTACATCTCCCTCAGACGGTCACGGATCTTCCGCACCCTCGCCCGGCTCGGTCGCTTCCACTCTCCTTTCGCGGCCCGGGCTTGCCACTCGGTGGCCACGGGTTACTGCGCCCCCCAGCGGACACATGCCGCGGCGGCGGCTGCTGCGGCTGCGGGCAAGACTTCGCCCACCCGCTCGAGATCCCACCCAAGACCCGCCAGCCCGGCCGCCAGGCCACCCATGAAGGCGTCGCCGGCCCCGAGCGGACTAACCGGATCGACCGGCTCCGGCCGGAAACTGACCTCGGTGGCTCCGGCAGTCACGATCCCTTCCCGGCCGGCGGTGACCACCACGAGTTCGGGCCCCGTGGAGACGATCTCCCTGGCGGCAGCCAGGGGATCGGAATGCCCGGTGACCAGTTCGGCCTCTTCGCGGTTCAGCTTGACCACGGTCGAGTCGGCGGCCAGCTCGCGGCAATATTCGCGGGCCGGATCGCCACCGGTCCAGCGGTTGGGCCGGTGGTTGGGATCGAAGAGAACCGGCAGACCGGAGGTCCGGGCGAGACCGACCGCCCGCCGGGTCACTTCACGTTCGGTCTCGCCGACCATCGTGTTCGAGCCAATCACCACCGCCTCGGCTGAGGAAACCGCCCGCTCGAGGAACTCCGAGGTGGCCGCCATCGTCGGCCCGATGTGTTCTCCGTAAACCTGGAACGAAGGTTCGTTGTCGGGACCGAACTCGACCAGCGCGACCGGCGTATCGGCCGTCTCCAGGGTGGCCAGCCACTCGGTCGATACACCCTCGGATTCGAGCCCCTGAATCAGCCACTGCCCCCAGCCGTCGCCGCCCACTCCGCCGATCAGGGCGGCCGGCCAGGCGCTGCGGGCGACGCTGACCGCGACGTTCGCGAGAGCCCCCCCGGGCCAGGGAACAAACGATCCGGGCCGATCGTCGGGGGCGAGGTTCCGTTCGCAGATCAGGTCGACGATCGCTTCGCCGAGACAGGCGATCGGGCGCCTGTCGCCGGACGCGTCTATGGGATGCCGGTGGCCCTCCATCGATGGAAGGCCTGAGCCTACCCGAGGCTTGCTCCGCGGATTCCGCGAAGGCCATTAGACTGAGCAGTCATGCCCAAACTGATTGTCCGGATCGGGGATTGGCTCCCCCGTGGCTGGAGCGATCTGTTCCTTCAGTTGTTGCTCTACTTCATTGCCGACACTGCCTATGAGTTCGCGCGGGGCATGGCTGACGGGCGGGCGAATCTCGCCTTCGCCAACGGCGAACGAATCATGGATGTCGAGCGCAACATGGGGCTTTTCTTCGAACCCGCTATGCAGAGTTCGATCCTCAGCGTCCAGTGGCTGGTCGATGCCGCCAACACGGTCTATCTGAACAGCCAGTTCACCGTGGCACTGGCCTTCCTCGTCTGGATGTACCTGTTCCGCAACTCCCATTACTACTTCTTCCGGAACATGCTCTTCGTCTCGATGGGCCTGGCCCTGATCGGTTACATCGGCTTCCCGACGGCGCCTCCCCGGATGTACCCGGAGTACGGGTTCATCGACACGGTCAACGCCCACTCGTCGGTCAATCACGACTCGGCGCTCGCCAAACTGTTCATCAATCCCTTTGCCGCCGTTCCCTCGATGCACTGTGCTGTCGCGCTGATGATCGGGGGCACAGGATTCGTGGTGTGCAGGAACTGGTTTGCGCGCAGCTTCTGGGCCGCCTGGCCGTTGCTCGTCGCCTGGGTGACCGTCGTCACGGCGAACCATTACTGGGCCGACGCGGTGCTCGGCTGGATGGTCGCCGGGATCGCTTTCCTGATCGCTTCGAGGGTGATCGCCGAGATCAAACCCGAAACCTGGGCCTGGAGCCGAAGCGCGGAGCGGCAGCGGGCCGAGGCCTGACCGGAGCACTCCCGTGAATCTCCGATTCCCGCGCGGCTCCGAATCCTGGGGTTTCCTGGTCATTCCCCTGCTGGTGGTGGTCGGGCTGGCGATCCTCTACCTGGTCATGGCGCCGCACAGCGCCGATCACGCGGCCCAGACCTTCCGCACAGAACTGTTCGAGCTGTCCGGGCCGACCGTCTGGAACAACTACTGGTTCGGCGGCCACTACCTGCCGACCTACTCGCTCCTGGCCCCTCCGCTCGGGGCCTGGCTCGGGTTCCGGGTGATGGGCTCGCTGGCCGTGATCGGGACGGTGATCCTCTTCACTTTGATCTCGCGCCGCCAATGGGGAGAGCGGGCACAGGCGGGAGCGATCTGGTTTGCCTTCGCTGCGACGATCAGCCTTTTTTCCGGGCGGCTGACCTTCGCGCTCGGCGTTCTCGTGGCGATGGCTGCCGTCTTTGCTGCGCAGCGGGAAAGCCGCATCCCCTCTCTGATTCTCGCCGGGTCGGTCGGGCTGGCCAGCCCGGTTGCCGCCCTCTTTCTGGCCTGCGTCGGTTTCGCCCATTTCCTCTCGGAACGCCCCGATCGGCGCGGACTGGAACTTGCCGTGGTGTCGTTTCTGGTCGCCGCCGTAGTCGCCCTCCTTTTTCCCGGCGGTGGCGACGAGCCTTACGTGACCTCGAGCTTCATACCGGCGATCGGCGTGACACTCGTCAGTGCGGCGATGGTGCCTTCCGGCCAGCGCCTGGTCCGGGTCGCGATGCTGGTCTATGCCGGGGCCCTGGTTGCCTCGTATCTGCTCGACACCCCGATGGGGGGCAACGCCAACCGGCTCGGCGCCCTCCTGCTCGGTCCGGTTCTGCTTTGCGCGCTGGCTGCCGAGCCGCTCACCGCGAAATGGTGGAAGCGGGGGATCCTGATCCTGCTCCTGCCGACCATCGTCTGGTGGCAGACCGGACCGGTGGTGCGGGACCTCAGACTGGTCGAGGACGAACCGGCCGTCACGCGGGATTTCTACAAGCCGCTGGCCGAGGTGCTCCAGCCGCGCCTCGCCGCTGAGCCGGCCCGGGTCGAAGTGGTGCCGGTCGCTTCGCACTGGGAGTCCGCCCGGGCGGCACCGGAGTTCCCGATCGCCCGCGGCTGGGCGCGCCAAACCGCCCGCCACCTGAATCCGCTTTTCTACGCCGAGCGCCTCGGCCCCAACCGCTACCGGCAGTGGCTGGACCGGCTCGCGGTCGGCTATGTCGCGCTGCCTTTCACTGAACTCGATTACGCCGGCGAAAAGGAAGCAGCGCTGATCCTGAACGGGCTGCCGTACCTCAGGGAGATTCCGGTCAGTGGAGGATGGCGGCTCTTCAAGGTGCTCGGCGCGAAGCCGATGGTCGATCGTCCCGCCCGCCTGACCGCGCTCGACACCGACGGGTTCACCGTAACCGCACCGGTGGCCGGTTCCTTCCTGGTTCGCATCCGCTCGACTCCCTACTGGCGGATCAAGGGCGGCTTCGGCTGCGTCGAACCGGGCCGGGGTGACTGGACCGAGGTCACTCTCGACCGGCCCGGTTCGCTCAAGGTAGCGACCGATTTCAGTCCCGGTGCCCGTTTCGGTTCCGACCGCGACTGCCGCCCCGAACGCTAAAGCGAATAACCTGCCCTGCATGGAGTCTTCGTCCGGCCCCCCGGGAGGCGGCCAGAACGGTCAGCGCAACCGATCTGCTCAGGAGTTCCGCGAGCAGGCTCGCAACGCTCTCATTCAGTCGCGGCTGACCCCGAACGCAATTTCGATGGTCGGCCTGGTCGGCAACCTGATCGCCGCCTGGCTGGTCATCGAAGGCCACTTCTTCTTTGCCGGTCTCGCCTTCATCATCGGTTCGGTGATGGACACGCTCGACGGTCGCTACTCGCGGATGTCGGGCAAGGGAACCCTGTTCGGTGCCTTCCTCGATTCGACTCTCGACCGCATCGAGGAGGGAGTCGTGATCGCCGCGGTCGCCTGGCACTTTGCCGAGAATGGCGAGAACCTGGCCGCCGCGATGTGCGTCCTGGTCGTGCTGGGTTCGCTGATGGTCAGCTACACCCGGGCCCGGGCCGAGGCACTTGGAGTCGAGTGCAAGGTCGGGATCGCGACCCGGCCGGTCCGTGTCGTGCTGCTCTCGGCCGGGCTGGTGCTGGCCGACGGCGAGGTGATCCCGGATTTCGATCTGCTGCCGATCGCGATCTACGTGATGGCGGCGCTGACAGCGATCACCACCCTTCAGCGGGTCTTTCACGTTCGCACCGAGTTGAAGAAACTCGATGCGACGGCCAACGAGCACTGAACCGCAGCTCGCCGCAAGAGCAAAAATCCGGGAGTTCCCTGTAACCGAACCCGATTTGTGGTGTCATTAGGGGTCGACCCGGCCCTGCGCCCGGATGAGGCGTGGCTTTATGCCCCTCTTCAGCGTGCGGTCCGGAGCCCAACCGGCAAGAGATGCCATCCCACCCACAGGAGACTTTCGCTTACCCATGACTGAGAACGGACTTAACGGAAACGGCGCCAGCCGCGGCGGTGACGACAAGGTACGAGTAGCCATCGTCGGCGTCGGCAACTGCGCCAACTCATTCATCCAGGGAGTTCAGTACTACAAGGACGCTGATCCCTCGGATCAGGTTCCGGGACTCATGCACGTCGATCTCGGCGGCTACCACGTCAACGACATCGAGTTCACGGCCGCCTTCGACATCGACCAGGAGAAGGTCGGCAAGGATCTTTCCGAGGCGATGTGGTCGGGTCAGAACGACACGATCAAGTTCGCCGACGTCCCCAACATGGGCGTAACCGTCGAACGCGGCATGACCCTCGACGGTCTCGGCAAGTATCTGAAGCAGGTCATCACGAAGGCCCCGGGCCCGACCGCCGACATCGTCCAGATCCTCAAGGACACCAAGACCGACGTGCTCGTCTGCTACCTGCCGGTCGGCTCCGAAGACGCCGTCAAGTGGTACGTCGAACAGGCGATCGCGGCCGGCGTCGGCTTCGTCAACTGCCTGCCGGTCTTCATCGCCAGCGAGGACTACTGGGACGGCCGCTTCAAGGAAGCCGGCCTCCCGATCATCGGTGACGACATCAAGTCACAGGTCGGCGCGACCATCGTCCACCGTCAGCTCGCCCGGCTCTTCCACGAACGCGGCGTCGAAATGCAGCACACCTCGCAGCTCAACGTCGGCGGCAACATGGACTTCTTCAACATGCTCGAGCGCGAGCGCCTCGACTCGAAGAAGATCTCGAAGACCAACGCGGTCACCTCGATCATGGGCCTCGAGCTCGAGGATCGCGACGTCCACGTCGGTCCCTCCGATTACGTGCCGTGGCTGACCGACCGCAAGTGGGCCCACATCCGCCTCGAAGGCAAGTCCTTCGGTGACGTGCCGCTCAACGTCGAGCTCAAGCTCGAGGTCTGGGACTCACCGAACTCGGCTGGCGTCGTGATCGATGCGGTGCGCCTGATCAAGCTGGCCCTCAACAATGGCATCGCCGGTCAGCTTGACGGTCCGTCCTCGTATCTCATGAAGTCCCCGCACAATCAGCGGCCGGACGCCGAAGCGCGTCGGGACACCGAGGACTTCATCAGCGAGAACGCCCGCGGCAAATCCCCGCTCGGTGGCACCAAGCCGGTCGCCGAGGCCGCCGAGGACAGCAAGTCCGAAGCCTGATTGGCTCCCCTTTCGATAGTCCAGTTCACCCCGTTCCCCTGGTCTGAACGGGGCGGGATCAACGAGTACACGCGACGGGTCAGCGAAGAGCTGGCCCGGCGCGGTCATTCGGTAGTGATCGCGGCGCCCTCCGGCGGCCGCGGCGGGGTGGCCGAAACGAAAAAGGCCCTGGCCGGTCTCGGCGATGATCCCGACGCCCTGTTCGCACCGGGCGAGGAGCCCCGCATCCTTTCGATGGGCGGCGGAGTGAAGATTCCCCGCGCCGGCAAACGCCAGGCGCCGGTCTCGGTTGACATGGGCAACCGGATCGAGGCTCTGCTCGGCCAGGGTCGCTTCGACATCGTCCACGTTCACGATCCCTTCGTTCCGGGCTTCTCCTCGAACGCTCTTCGCAACTCCTTCTCACTCAACGTCGGCACCTTCCATGAGACCGAGGAGCGCCCCTTCGCGACCCAGTTCGCCCGGCCGCTGCTGGAGATCTTTTTCGGCCGGCTCGACGCCCGCACCGTTTCCTCGAAGGCTTCCGCCAGGCTCCTCAACCGCTACTTCCCCGGCTCGTATGAGATCACCCACCCGGGCATCGATCCCCTCCCGACCGTCGGTTCGGAGGTTCCGCCGCTGAAGATCGCTTTTTCCGAGCGCGAGGAACCGGGTGCGCTGCGGCTGTTTTTGCGCGCGCTCAGACGCCTGCCATCCGGCCTCGACTGGACCGCGACGATTTACGCTGACGAGCCGGGCGAGGTCCAGCTCCGGGTCGCCAGGGCGATCCGGGAGAAGATCAAGGTGATCGGCCCGGATCAGGCCTCCCTTGCCGGTCTGCTCTCGCATTCGGACGTCTTCGTGGCCGCCTCGAACGGTCCCCGGACCGATCAGGCCGCGGTCCGCCAGGCGATCGCTTCCGGCGCGGTACCGGTGACGACCACGATCAGTCGTTACGTGGAGCTGGTCGGCGACGGCCAGCGCGGACTGCTCTTCCCGGCGGGTGATCCGGTCACCCTGGCCGGTCAGATCAACCGGCTCGGGGAGGACGACGATCTCCGCGACCGTTTCCGCCGGACCTGCGGCGAGTTCGAGGTCGAAACCTGGCCCGAGGTCGCCGGCCGTTTCGAGGAGATCTACGAACGCCTGGTTTCCCGTCGCCATGATCCTGCCGGCAACGAGGCGCTGCGCAAGAAGCTGAGGAAGCGACCGCTGATCGACGTGGATCTCCACATGCACACCGACCACTCGAGCGATTGTGCGACCCCGGTCAAAGTGCTGATTGAAACCGCCCGGGACCGTGGTTTCGGCGCGATCGCGATCACCGACCACAACGAAGTTTCCGGAGCCCTGGAGGCGGCGAAGGTCGCCGCCGGAATGGATGACTTCAAGATCATCGTCGCCGAGGAAGTGATGACCTCCGACGCGGGGGAAGTGATCGGCCTCTTCCTGACCGAGAAGATCCCGAAGGGCGTGACCATGCGTGAGGCGATCGCCGAGATCCGGCGGCAGGGCGGGCTCGTCTACGTGCCCCATCCTTTCGACCGGCTCCACTCGGTCCCCGATTACGAGAACCTCCTGGACATCGTCGAGGAGATCGACCTGATGGAGGTTTTCAATCCGCGGGTTGCGATCTCGTCCTTCAACGAGGAGGCCGAGCGGTTCGCGCGCAAGTACAACCTGATCCCGGCCGCCGGGTCGGACAGCCACGTCGCCCAGGGTCTCGGTGCGGTCCGCAACCGGCTGCATGATTTCGACGGCCCCGAAGAGTTCCTCGAAGCGATGCGGGAAGCGGAGATAACCCGTCGCCACAAGAACCTGGTTTACGTTCAGGCCCTGAAGTTCATCCAGACGACCGGCCGGCCGAAAGCCGCGAAACGGGAGGTCGACGACCCCCGGGCGGTCAAGGGTGGCCGGCGCAAGAGCCGCGCTCCCAGCCAAAGCCGAGGCGGCCGGAGTTCCAATGGGTCAAAACCTGCAGCAGGCAAGAGCTGATGCAGGGACCCGGTGCGAACCCGGGTCCGGCAGGAGGGCGACCCGGTGCGTCAAAGAAAACCGGAGCGATGCCCATCACCGACAACGAGATCAAAGAGAAGTATCTGGAACGTGCGATCCGCGAGCTGAACCAGCTCACACGGGATCTGCAGGGTTGCGAGGCCTGCCTGACCAGCCGGGTGATGCCGGTGCTGGGCTCTGGCCATCCCCAGGCCGACATCATGCTGGTCAAGTTCGCGCCGACGACCGCCGAGATCGAGGAAGGCGTCGCCTTCTACGGTCGGGCCGGCAACGCGCTGATGAAGTCGTTCAAGCGCCTGGGCATCGACCCGATCGCGATCTACGGCACGGTCTGCGCCAAGTGCCCGGTTGAAGATCCGAACCTGGCCGACCCCGAGTGCGTCGCCCGTCTGGGCGACGAGATGAGCATCGTGCAGCCCCGCATCATCGTAGTGATGGGTGAACCGGCCCTGGAAACGATCAACGGTCTCGCTTTGCCGCTGGCTCGCCCGATCGAGCCCCGCGAGGGAGAGATCCAGGCCTTCACTCCCGCCTGTGATGCCCTCTTCGTCCCGGACATCGATGGAGCTCTGGACGAGGAGACCGCAAAACGGCGCTTCTGGCGAGCCTTCCGAACCCTCGGCCGCTGGCACGACGACCTTCCTCCGTACTAAGGCGAGCCGGCTTCCGCCTCCCCGTCGGACTTCGGCCCACCTCCAAAATCGAGATCCGAGTTTTCGTTCTATTCGACGAATTATCCGGATCTCACTGAATCCTCAATCGGTGAAATCCGAGTTTTCGCTCATATGATCCAAGAACTCGGATCTCGATTCCCGCCGGATCTCGCTCCCAGAGGGTGGCGAAGCCAGGTTCTAGGATTGCCGTATGGAAACGTCCGAACAGCGGGAGATCGGACCGCAACCGGTCCCCGGACCGGACCACGCCGCGCCCGAACCGGACGACACGCCGACCGAACCGAATCCGGTCAGGGTCGGTCTGCGGGAGGGGCACGCCAACGGGAAGGCCTTGGTGGCGCTGGTGCTCGGCCTGTTTGCGATGGTGAACGTGACAGCCTTTGCGGTCCTGCTCGTGCTCGACACCGGTCTGGACGATGCCGGAGCCTGGTGGATGCTCATGCCGTTCTTCGCGTTGCTCGCAGGGGCAGTCGCGGCCTTTCTCGGCTCGATCGCGTGGATCGACGTTCGCCGCGGAATCACCGACCGGCGTCTCCTTGAGGCGAAGCTGGGAACGGTTCTCGGAGCGATCGCCGCCGGAATGATCGTGCTGGCTCTGATCGTCCTATTCGTCATCTTCATTCTTCTGGTGATCGCCTTCGGCTCGGCCGGCGGTGGGGTCGACTAGCTCGCCCGTCCGGGATGACTATGGTCACTCCTGTGAGTGACGAGATCGAAACCCCCCAGGTTTCAATGGAAATCGATACGCGGCTGGTGCCGGTGCTTGAGACAGTTCGCCGCAGGAATCCGGCCGAGCCCGAGTTCCTGGAAGCGGTCGAACGGGTCCTGCGGACGATCGGGCCGGTGATCAGCAACCGTCCCGAGTATCTCGAGGCCAAGCTGGTCGAACGAATTTGCGAGCCGGAACGACAGGTCATCTTCCGGGTGCCCTGGATCGACGACGATGGTCGCGTCCAGGTGAACCGGGGCTACCGGGTCGAGTTCAACGGCGCACTCGGTCCGTTCAAGGGCGGGCTGCGTTTCGACCCCTCGGTCAACTCGAGCATCGTCAAGTTCCTCGGGTTCGAACAGGTTTTCAAGAACGCGCTGACCGGGCTGCCCCTCGGAGGCGGCAAGGGCGGCTCGGATTTCGATCCCAAGGGGCGCTCCGAAAACGAGGTCATGAGGTTCTGTCAGTCGTTCATGACCGAACTCTGGCGGCACGTCGGCGAGTACACCGACGTCCCGGCCGGTGACATCGGGGTCGGGGAGCGGGAAATCGGCTTCCTCTTCGGACAGTACCGCCGGATCACCAACCGCTACGAGTCCGGGGTTCTGACCGGTAAGGGCCTCGCCTGGGGCGGCGCCAGGGTCCGTCGCGAAGCGACCGGTTACGGCACGGCCTACTTTGCCGAGGAAATGCTGCGGGCCAGGGGAACGTCGCTCGCCGACCGGACCGTGATCGTTTCCGGTTCGGGCAACGTCGCGATCTACGCGATCGAGAAGGTGCAGCAACTGGGCGGGACCGTGGTCGGCTGTTCCGACTCAGGCGGATACGTGCATGATCCCGATGGCATCAACCTGCCACTGCTCAAACAGGTCAAGGAAGTCGAACGGGCGAGGTTGAACCGTTATGCGGAGGAACGACCGAATGCCCGGCACGTGGAGGGCGGAAAGATCTGGGAGATTCCGGCCGAGGTCGCGCTTCCCTGCGCAACGCAAAACGAACTCGACGAAGGCGATGCACGCAAGCTTGTCGAGTGCGACGCCCTGGTCGTGGCGGAGGGGGCGAACATGCCCTGCACCGCCGGGGCAATCAGCGTGCTGCGCGAGGGCGGGGTGCTGTTCGGTCCCGGCAAGGCCGCCAACGCGGGCGGGGTGGCGACCAGTGCGCTCGAAATGCAGCAGAACGCTTCGCGTGATTCGTGGACCTTCGAACACACCGAGGCCCGCCTGGTGGAGATCATGCGCGACATCCACGACTCCTGTTACGAGATGGCCGAGCAGGCCGGCGTTCCGGGCGATTACATCGTCGGCGCCAACAACGCCGGTTTCGTCAGGGTCGCCGATGCGATGCTGGCCTTCGGCGTGGTCTGACCGCCAGGTTCAGTCGCTCCACCAGCCGGGTTCGATCTCTCCGTCACCGGCCATGTGCTGACCGGTTGCGAGGTAAGCCATCCCGTCGGGTCCCGCTTCGAAGCAGCGCATGGTCTCCGGGCCGACTCGGAGCAGGTCACCTTCGGTGAGTTCGACGATCTCGTCTCCAAGCTTGGCCCGTCCTGACCCGGAGGCGATGACGTAGACCTCTTCCGCGCGGTCGTGACGGTGTCCGAAGGGCTGGCGCTGGTTCGGATGGATCCGGAACCAGGTCACTCCGACCTGGCTGGCTTCGAGCGTCCCGGTGGCGAAACGGGCTTCCTGGATCTCTTCGAGGCCGTGGCCTTTGGCCGAGTCCTCGACCTCGCTGACCTTGACCAGCCGGTAGCCGGGCTTCGGCGTTGCGGCACGCGGGTCGGCCAGACGGGCCTCGATGCCTCCCAGCGGGACCAGCTCGATCACTTCCATGTCTTCGATCAAGGGGCGGGCACGGGTGATCAGTTCCTTGTTGCCCTCGTCTTCGAGCGAGGCCTTCACCGCGTCCTGGTCAACCCAGGCCTCCGTCACCCAGACGGTGTCGGGATCGAAGACCGACTGATGGACCTCGTACTGGAGGCAGCCCTCGAAGGCGCGGTTGGCTTCGGCTGCCTCGAGCAGGATTCCGGCGAGCTCACCTCCCTGGCCTGACTTGGCGGTGGCCTTGGCGTAACGGGAAATCTTCTCGCGATCGGGCATGGTTCGACTCTACCCGGGCCCGCGGGCCGCTACGCCGGTTCTTGCATCGGGGCCCCCGGCAGGGCCGGGTCAGGGGCCGTGGTCGTGTTTCTGCGGCGAGAGGAAACGGTCGATGTAGGCCAGGCCGATCGCGGAGAGCACGAACACGACGTGGATGATCGTCTGCCACATCACCTCGACTTCGGTCAGCCCGGTGTTTTCGGTTCCGTACTCGATGAAGGTCTTGAGCAGGTGGATCGAGGAGATGCCGACGATCGCCATCGCCAGCTTCACCTTCAGCACGTTGGCGTTCACATGCGAAAGCCATTCCGGCTGGTCCGGATGGTTCGAGACCTGGCGGATGCGGGAGACGAAAGTCTCGTAGCCGCCGATGATCACCATGATCAGGAGGTTGGCGATCATCACCACGTCGACCAGTCCGAGCACGACCAGCATCACGTCGTTCTCATCGAGAGTTCCGAAGTCCATGACGAGGTGGACCAGTTCCTTCCAGAACTTGACCACATAGACCGCCTGGGCCGCGATCAGGCCGATGTAGAGCGGAGCCTGGATCCAGCGGCTGGCGAAGATTCCCCAGCCGATCACTGCCGCCGGAGTCGGCGGCCCCGTGGGCTTCGGGGCCATTTCGGACTCGGTCGGTTCTCCCTCTGGGCCTTCAGGTGCCTGCGACATCGGACCGGAATCCAATCAAACCCGCATGACGGGCAGCTTTGCGCCTCCGGTCAGGCGGGCGCTGCGGCCCTGGCCAGTTCGACCATCGGCTCGACCCGGGCAGAGGCGAGGCCGCGGACCACGATCACATCGAGCGCGTCGTAGTCGGCCAGTTTCTGCTGGGCGTCAGTCGAGTCGGTTGCCGCGACGCCGACCGTTCCTTCGGGTTCGCCGAGCCGGTCGAAGTGGTCCCGGTAACCCTTGTGCAGGTCGCGGTAGAAGGACTCTTCCTTGGCCAGTCGACGCTCGGCGTCCTCGCCGATCGCGGTCCGGACGTAGCCGAAGACGGGAGGAGCGTCGTGGCCGGACTCAGCGGCACCCAACTCGACTTTGGTTCGCGCTTCGGAGGCAAAGCCGGGGGTCATCCAGTTGAAGAAGGCGCCGTCGTACTCGGCTCCGGCAAGGGCACACATCTTCGGGCCCATCGCTGCCATCACGACGCGGATCCCAGGCAGCTTCTCGCGAAGGACGCCGATCTGTTCGGTCATGAAGGTGAGCGGCTTCTTCGAGAAACCGGCGCCGACCCCAATCCAGAGCCGGGAGGGGTCGAGCCCCAGCCGGTCGATGTCGGCGGCGATCACTTCCGGACCCTGCCGGTCGAGGGCGATCACGGCCACCCCCAGTTCGATCCCGTTGGCCCCCTTGGCGAACTCGGCCAGGGTGTCGAGGCCCTTGGCGGCCGGGTGGTCGTTGGCCCAGATCGAGCTGTAGCCTGACTCCTCGCAGGCCGCAGCCAGCGGGGCACACACTTCTTCCGGCAGACCGGCGGCAACCCCAAAGGCGCGCTTCTGTTCGGGACGGCTCATTCTCCTGCCTCCTTTGCGGCCTGGCGCCGCTCGTCGCGCTCGCGGCGCTTCTTGTCGCTGGGTGACTCCACGTACTTGACTTCGCCGATCAGGTCGAACTGGGCGACGCATTCGATGTGCGGGGTCTGGGGAAACATGTCAACCGGACGCACCCGGGTCAAGCGGTAGCCCGCCTCGACCAGCTGGGCCGCGTTCGGCGCGAGTGTGGTCGGGTTGCAGGAGATGTAGACGATCCTCCGGGCCTCGCACTCGATCAGCCGCCGCACGATCTTGGCCGAGAGTCCGGCCCGGGGCGGATCGATGGTCACCACATCCGGGCGGCCGGCCTCCTCGATCAGTGGCCGCATGCCGGTCCGGGCGTTGGCGGCGACGAAACGGGCATTGGTGATGTCGTTGGCCTTGGCGTTTCGTTTCGCGTTCTCGATCGCTTCGGGCACGATCTCAAGGCCCCAGACCTGGCCGGCCTGCCGGGCCATGCTGAGGCCGATCGTGCCGACCCCGCAGAAGAGGTCGAAGAGCTTCTCGTTGCCGGTCAGACCCGCATACTCGGCGGCAAGACCGTAGAGCTTCTCGGCCATCTCGGTGTTGGTCTGGAAGAAAGCGTCATGGGAGAGTTCGATGTCAAGGTCGAAGATCCGCTCGCGGAGAATCTCCTCGCCAAGCACTCCGGTCGGCCCCGAAGTAGAACCGGAGGGGCCGTCGATGACCGTGTGGAGATCGACCGGCGGCCGCGGGAAGTTGGCCCTCGAGGTGACCAGACGGGTCTGGATCTGACCGCTGCGGCGACCCTCGCGGACGACCAGGTTGCGGAGGATGCCGCGATGATCGCGCGGGTCGAAGGCGTTCAGTCCCTCGGCCCGGGCCCAGGCGAGGATCTCGTTGCGGGCCTGGTTCGTCGCTTCGGAAGAAAGGTGGCAATCCTCGATGTCGAGCACCTCGTCCCAGCGGCCGCGCGGATGGAAGCCGAGTACCAGTTCGCCGTCCTGTTCCCCGAAGGAGTACTCGACCTTGTTGCGGTATCGCCACTGCTCGTCGGCGGCGATGATCGGATCGATGTTGACGTCGCCGAGCTTGCCGATCCTGGTCAGGGCGTCGGCGACGTGTTCCTCCTTGAACGCGAGCTGCCGTTCGTAAGCGAGCGCCTGCCAGGAAGCTCCCGGGCACGGTTCTCGTTGATGGAGGTCGGTGTCGGGCAGACGGTCAGGACCGGCCGATACCAGCTCGAGCGCGTTTGCTTCCGCGTAGCCGCGCTTTGACTTGGTGATCTCGGCCTTGACCCGGTCTCCGGGCAGGCCGCCGTTGACGAAGACCACATAGCCGTCGGGCCGGGTGATCCCGCGGCCTCCGTAGGCGAGCGTCTCGATCTCGCCTTCGAAGGTGGCGCCGCGACGGAGGCGGGTCGGGGGAGTGGTGGGCTTCGTTGCAGACATTGGACCCACAACTATCTCAGGCATGGAGCGGCCTTAGTATTTCCCTCTTGACCGAAGCACGCCCCAGGCACTACATCGATGGCCGCGAGATCGACGGCGTGAGTCTGGTGAACCTGCTCGATCGGGCCGAGGCGCTGAGGGCCGGCCGTCCCGCGGAGGGTGGTTCGGCTCTGAACGGCAAGTCGGTCGCCCTGATCTTCGAAAAGCCCTCGACCCGGACCCGGATCTCTTTCGAGGTCGGGGTGGTCGAGCTGGGCGGGCATCCGGTCGTCCTGCGCGGCGACGAGATGCAGCTCTCGCGTGGCGAGTCGGTCGCAGATACTGCCCGGGTTCTCTCGCGCTTCGTTTCGGCGATCGTGATCCGCTCCGGTTCGCACGAGAACGTGGTCACGCTCGGTGAGTACGCGAGTGTGCCGGTGATCAACGCCCTCACCCCGATGTTTCATCCCTGCCAGGCTCTGGCCGACCTGCAGACTCTGAAGCAGCGCTTCGGTGAGCTGGACGGTCTCAAGATCGCCTATGTCGGGGACGGCAACAACGTCGCCCGTTCGCTGGCAGTGGCGGGATCGCTGGTCGGGGTCGAGGTGGTGATCGCCGCTCCGCCGGGCTATCAACTCGAAACCGAGGTCCCGGCCACCCTGACCGACGACCCGATCGAAGCGGTATCCGGGGCCGATGCGATCTACGGTGACGTCTGGGTCAGCATGGGTGACGAGAAAACCGCCGACCAGCGGCGGGCCGACCTTGCGCCCTACCGGATCGACGGCCACCTGCTTTCACACGCCAAACACGAGACGATCGTGATGCACTGCCTCCCGGCCCACCCGGGCGAGGAAATCACCGCCGACGTTCTCTACGGTGACCGCTCCGCCGTCTGGGACCAGGCCGAGAACCGGCTTCACGCCCAGAAGGCCCTGCTCGAGTACCTGCTGGGCGCCTGACCGCACGACGAAGAGGCAACTGAGAGAATGTCCGCCGCGTGGCCCCGTGGTGCAACGGTTAGCACGCCAGGTTTTCAACCTGGAAACGCGGGTTCGACTCCCGCCGGGGCTACTTCGTTTCGGGACTCACCGGATCGCCCTGGTCCGTGGTTACCGGGGTGATGCCTGTGGCGCACCGGTAGGGTTCGCGTCGTGATTCCGGAGATCTCGCTCGGCCCCCTCACCCTGCAGACTTTCGGCCTGATGTTCGCGGCCTCCTTCATCGTCTCCGGCTGGATCGTCCAGATGCGGTTCAAGGAGATCGGCAAGCCGCCGGACTGGGCCTACGAGATGGTCTTCGCGGCGCTGATCGGCGGTCTGATCGGGGCCCGCCTCTACTTCATGATCGACAACTACGACTCGGTCAAGGACGACCTGGTCGGCTCGCTGTTCTCGGGCGGCGGGCTCACCTGGTACGGCGGCGCGCTCGGTGGCGCGCTGGCGGTGATCCTCTGGGCCTGGTGGCGAAAGTTCCTCAATCTCTGGCTGCTCGACCTGGCCGCACCGGCCCTGGCGGCCGGGTACGCGGTCGGCCGGATCGGTTGCCAGCTCTCCGGTGACGGTGACTACGGCAAGCCCTGGGATGGCCCCTGGGCGATGGGCTACCCGGACGGGGTCGAACCGACCCCTCCCGGAGTGACCGTCCATCCGACTCCGGTCTACGAAACGCTGACCATGGGGATCGGAGCCTTCATCCTCTGGCGGTTGCGGGACCGCTTCCGGCTCGGCATCCTCTTCGCGATCTACCTGATCTACGCCGGCACCGAACGCTTCCTGGTCGAGTTCCTCCGCACCAACGTCGATGTGGCGATCGGGCTCACCGCAGCGCAATTCCAGAGCCTCGCGATGATGATCGCCGGCGTCGTCTGGATCCTGGTCGTCAAGAAGCGGTACGGCACCCTTGGCCGACCGTCCGACCAGACCGTTGCGCCCTAGCCGCCTGAGCGGTAGCGTGCGGCGATGGCAATCAGGAGATCGCTAGCCGGGCTCGCATTTCTTTTCGTCATGTCCTTCGGTGCGCTGCCCGGGCCGGCGGAAGCGGCGGACACCCTGAAGCTGGCGATCCCGGCGCTGACCGGGAAGTCCAAGGTCGGCACCCGGTCCTTCGAGCTGGTCGACCGCTCCCGGCCGGCCGGGTTCGACCAGTCCGGGAAGCGACGACTGATGGTCCAGTTCACCTATCCGCGGAAACGCTCCAACTGTCGCACCGCGCCGTACATGGCCGCCGGCCCGCAGGCCGCGCTGATGTCGGACCTGATGATCGAGGAGAAGGTGACCGGCAATACCCGCACCTGCGTCGGCGGCGCGGTGATCAAGCGCAAGCTGCCGTTGGTCGTCTTCTCCCATGCCTACACCGCCAACCGTTCGGTCTACACCTCGCTCGTGGCCGATCTGGCCAGCCGCGGCTTCATGGTCGCTTCGCTCGACCACACCTACGACGCCTTTTCGGTCCAGTTCCCGGGCGGGAAAGTGGTCCCTGGCCTCTACGGCAGCCCGCTGGCCTCGGAGCCGATCACCGAGCCCGAGCTCGACCGGCTGATCAGGATCCGCACCCGGGATGTCCGCTTTGTGACTACCTGGATCCTGAGACAGAACCGGGCGAGGAAGTCGTGGCTGAAACAGCGAATCGACCCGAAGCGGCTCGGGATCTTCGGACACTCCCTGGGCGGTGCGACGGCGACCCGGGTCGGTCTCGTCGACAAGCGATTCCGGGCTTCGGCCGACGTGGACGGCTCGCTCTTCGGCGAGTGGCCGCTGACCGCGAAGAGCAGGAAGCCTTTCCTGCTCTTCACCGCGACCGACGGGCTCAGCTCGGTCCTGCCAGAGGACAAGTCCTGCCGTTTCTTCGGCAACGCGGCCAGGCCGAAGCTGGCCTGGGAGCTGACCGGAGCCAAGCACCTCACCTTCAG
>JAEYSQ010000058.1 GCA_023434465.1 Actinomycetes bacterium | reverse complement strand
TCGAGACGTTGACCGAAGGCGAGATCGACCCGGCCGGACTGGATGGAGTCGGCTGCTTTGGCCTGATCGAGGGGGACGGAACCCGCCGGCTGCTGAAACTACGAGATCCCCTTGTCCTGCAAGGGCTTTTGGAAGATCGCTCCGGCGCCTACCGCGAGCTCGACGCGGCGATCCTCGAGAAGTCCGTTTTTGGTGAGCTGCTCGGCATGACCGAGGCCGATGTCGAGGCGAAGAAGGGTCTCGGATATGCCAAGTCGATCGAAGAAGCGGTCGCCGAGGTCGAGTCGGGTGCGGCCCAGGCCGCGTTCATTCTCCGTCCCACGCCGATCGAGCAGGTCCAGGCGATCGCCGGCGCCGGCGAGACGATGCCACCCAAGTCGACCTACTTCTTCCCCAAGATCCCGACCGGGCTCGTTTTCAACCCCCTCAGCTGACCGATTCCCGGGCTGCGAGCGAGGTTGGTTCGAATCGCTAGGGCTATGCCCGAGCAAATCGAACCCAGGTGAGTGCCAGCTAGGATCGGGGCATGGTCAAGATCTACACGAAGAAGGGCGACGACGGGACGACCGGGCTCTGGTACGGAGGCCGGGTCGAGAAGTCCGGACTGAGGACCGACGCTTACGGGACCCTCGACGAGGCCTGTTCGGCGCTGGGTGTCGCCCGGGCGATGTGCGACGACGGCCAGGAAGAGCTGGCCGCCGACCTCCTCGCGCTCCAGAACGAATTGTTCGTGGCCGGGGCCGAACTGGCCACTGCCCCCGAAGCGGCCGAACGGCTCGAAGACGGGATCAGCCGGATCACGGCCCCGATGGTCGACGCGCTCGATCCCGAGATCGACAAGTACATGGCCCGGGTCAACCTGCCGCCCAAATTCGTTATTCCCGGCGGCAACCAGCTTTCCGCCCAGCTCGATGTCGCCCGCACGATCGTCCGCCGGGCCGAGCGCGCCGTGGTCCGGATCAAGCTTGCCGACGAACTCGCTTCGACCGAGGTACTGCGATTCCTAAATCGCACCTCCGTTCTGGTCTTTGCGATGGCCCGGTACGCCGACATCGACTTCCCGGCTCTCTTCGAGGGTCGGCGCAAGTCGGACGAATCCGGGGACTAGACAGATGGACCTGGGGCTCAAGGGCCGGGTCTGCGTGGTGACCGGGGCCAGCGGCGGGATCGGTCTCGAGGTGACCCGTCAACTCTGCGACGAAGGCGCGAAGGTGTTGATGGTGTCGCGGGATCCGGAACAGCTGGCGGCGATGCGCGAGGTGGTCCGGGCCGAAGGCGGCGAGGTCGAGGTGGTGGTCAAGGACGTAACCGCAGATTGCGCGGGCCAGCACGTCATCGCTGCCGCGAAACAGGCCTTCGGCCGGGTCGACGCCCTGGTCAACAACGCCGGAGTGGCCGAGTGGAAGACTCTCGAGGAAGCGAGCGAAGAGGACTTCCGGTTCCAGTTCGAGCTCAGCGTGATCGCCCCGCTCAACCTGATGCGAGCGGCGATCCCCGAGATGGCCGAGCGGGGCTGGGGCCGGGTCGTGAACGTGTCCTCGACGGCCGGCAAGCGCCCTTCAGCGATGATGCCCGACTACTCGGTGGGCAAGGCGGCGATGCTCTCGCTTTCCCGGCAGTTCGCGGAGAGACACGCCGCCGAAGGCGTGATGGTCAACGCGATCTGCCCGGGGCCGACCGCCTCCGACCTCTGGATGGCCGAGGGCGGGCTGCTCGATCAGTCAAAGGAAGCGGGCGGGCACGAAAGCCGCGAAGCAGCGCTCAAGGCAGCCGGTGAGAAGCGGCCGATCGGGCGCTTGGCCACCCCGGAAGAAATCGCCTCGGCAATCGTCTTCCTCTGCTCGGAACAAGCCTCGTTCGTCTCGGGCGCCGCCTGGGGCGTTGACGGGGGCACCGTCCCCGTGATCATCTAGCCCGCGGCAGGGAGCTTCAGCAACGATTTGATTTCCCGGGGGGCGATCCGTTCGCGGCCGCCGAGGCCTTCGAGCTCGATCAGGAAGCCGCAGCCCACAACCTCGCCGCCCAGTTTCTCGATCGCCTCGATCTTGGCGGCTGCCGTACCTCCGGTGGCGATCAGGTCGTCGTGCACGAGCACCCGGGCGCCGTCGGAGAGCGCGTCGGCGTGGACCTCGAGCCCGTCGACGCCGTACTCGAGCTCGTACTCGACCGTGATTGTCTCGGCCGGCAGCCGCCCCGGCTTGCGGGCCGGGATGAACCCGATCCCGAGCTCCTGCGCAAGGGCCCCGCCGAAGATGAAGCCCCGCGACTCGGCCGCGACCAGGAAGTCAGCTTCGAGCGGTGCCGCCCACTCGGCCAGATCCCTGGTCACGGCGCGGCAGGCTTCGGGGTCGAGCAGGAGCGGGGTGATGTCGCGAAAGAGGATCCCCGGTTCGGGGAAGTCGGGGATCGCGCGGATCAGAGAGGCGTAATCGACGGGCTCGCTCATGGTCCCGGGTGGCCGAGGGCTACTTCCGCTTCGCGGTGAACTTCTGATCGGCCTGGCAGAGCCCGCTCACGATCATCCGGCCGCTCACCCTGTAGCCTTTGACCTTGCCGGTCAGGGTTCGCCGGTCATCCTTGAAGCTGACATCGGGCGAACCCTTGAAGACGGCGGTGAAGATCCCGCTCTTCTTGATCCTGGTGCTGGTCTTCGGACG
>JAEYSQ010000031.1 GCA_023434465.1 Actinomycetes bacterium | reverse complement strand
AATGCCGGTAGACGGCTCCCCGAACTACGAGGAGTGAGGAGATACATATGGAACGTGTTCGAGGATTGAAGGTCCTCATCGGCGTGGCCATGGTGGCGTTGACCGGGTTGTTTGTTGCCGCTTGTGGCGGGAGCGACGACGATTCGTCCGAAGGTTCCAACGGAGTCACCAAGGCTGAGCTTCTGTTGCCGTTCAATGAGTCGATTTCGTTTTACCCGCTTCTTGTCGCGCGGGACCAGGGGTACCTGGAAAAAGAGGGAGTTGAAGTCGAGTCAGTGGTGGCCGATTCCGGGGCTTCCGTGGTCCAACAGCTGACCGCTGGCAACGTCGATTACGGTGTGACCAACGCGGAGAACATCCTTATCGGGGCATCCCGTGGGGCTCCACTCCGTGCGGTGAGTGAGTTGAACAGCGGCGTATTCACGATTGCTGCACCGACCGATTCCGACGTCAAATCGTCGGCTGATCTCGAGGGTGCCGCGGTCGGACTGACCGATGCGACCGGTGGCGAAGTTCCATTGGTCAACGCAGTCCTCGAGGACAACGACCTGAAGGTCAACGAGGATGTCGAAACCCCGGTCGTCGGCCCTGGCGGACCAGCTGTCTACTCCGCCTTTGAGAACGGCACCATCGATGCGTACGCGGGAGCCGGGAACGACCTCGCTGGCGTGATCGCCGAGGGTCTCGAGCTGGAACCGATTCTCGACGACAAGTATGCAGACCTGCCGGCCAACTTCCTGGTCGTGACTCAGGAAACTCTGGATGACGACAGCAAACGCGAGACGGCGATGAAGATCGGCCGCGCCTGGAACGAGGCGGTCCAATTCACCATCGACAACCCGAAAGAGGCGATGGAGATCACCTGTGAGGCCGTACCGGAGGATTGCCAGAACAAGGCAGCCGCCCAGGCCTACTTCGACAGTACGGTCGAAACCTACGCTCCCCCGGAGAACGGGCCGATGGGCCAGCCGGACACGGACGGTCTGAACACTCTGCTGGAGACGATCGTGGCCGATGACCTGGCGGGTGACGTCAATCTCGAAGAAACGTTCCCTGAGACGTACCTCGATGAGCAGCAGCCTTAGCGGTTCTGTGATTCTCGACGGCATCAAGTCCCGGACGCGCTTCATGCGCGCCCGGGACGCTGCCGGCTCGGGTGGCAGCGGCGACAGTCCTACTTCGCAGGCCGGTGGCCTGGCGATTGAACTGAAAGGTATCTCCAAGACGTACGCGACCCGCAAGGGTCCCGTCGAAGCAGTACGGTCGACCTCACTTGAAATTGCCGACGGTGAATTCGTCTCTCTGGTCGGACCGAGCGGGTGCGGAAAGTCGACCGTGTTGAAGATGGTCGCCGGACTGATCGATTCCGACGGCGGCGAAGTGAAGGTGAGGGGAGTCGCCGCCCGGGCTGGACGCAAGGACACCGGGATCATGCTGCAGTCACCCGTGCTGCTGCCGTGGCGGACGGTGATGGACAACGTGCTGCTCCCGATCGAGGTCTTCGGCGACAGCCGGAAGGAGGCGAAGGAACGTGCCTCTTCCCTGATCTCCCTGGTCGGCCTCGAAGGATTCGAGTCGGCATATCCGTGGGAGCTTTCGGGAGGCATGCAACAGCGGGCGAGTCTGGCCCGCCTGCTCGTCTTCGAACCGGCGATCCTGCTGATGGACGAACCGTTCGCGGCCCTGGACGAATTCACCCGGGAACAGCTGCTCAAGGAACTGGTTCAGATCCACGAAGAAATGAAGCGTTCTGCGCTTTATGTGACCCACAACATCTCGGAGGCGGTGCTGCTCTCCGATCGGGTGGTCGTCATGCGGGCCCATCCGGGTGAAGTCGCGGCGATCATCGACGTGGATCTGCCCCGTCCCAGACAGGTATCTCAACTAAGTGAACCGGAGACTGTAGCCCTGATGGACAAGATTCGTGACCTGCTGAACATCGGGGAGGGCGAAAATGAATGAGAAGAAAACCAGCCGGCGTCTGAAGAAGTTTCTTTGGCCCGGCTTGACCCTGCTGGCATTGGTCGGTGCTTGGGAAGTTGCGAGCATCACCGAGCTCGTGGATCCGATCATCGTTCCGCCGCCCAGCGATATCGCGACGGCATTCGTCGACCTTGCCCAACAAGGCTACTTTTGGGAAGCGCTCTGGGTGACCATGCAGGAGACGCTGCTCGGGTTCCTGATCGGGTGCGGCGTGGGCTGGCTGGCTGGATCGGCGATCGGGCTTTCCGAACGGGTGCGTTTGGCGCTCTACCCTCTTGCGATCGGCTTTCAGAACACGCCGCGTATCGCGTTGGCACCGGTCTTTCTGACCTGGTTCGGGTTCGGCATGACTTCCAAGTTCATGCTCGCGGCGGCCATCTGTTTCTTTCCGGTACTGATCGGTGTTGTGGTCGGAATGGACAACGTCGACCGGGACGCGCGTACCTTGATGCGTTCCTTCGGGGCGAGCCGGTGGAGGACGTACTGGAAGCTGGGCTTCCCCTCGTCGATGCCGCTGGTGTTCGCAGGCTTGAAGACGGCGATGTCGCTGGCCCTGGTCGGTGCGATCGTGGCCGAGTTCGTCGGCGGCTCCGAAGGGATCGGGGTGCTCATCAAGACGTTCAACTTCCAGTTGGCCATTGCCGAGGCGTTCGCTTCGATCATCACGCTCATGTTCGTGGGCCTCGGGCTTTACGGATTACTCGAGTGGATTGATCGAAAGGTCGTCTTCTGGAGATCCGGATCCGGCACTTGACGGTGGACGCCGACAGGAGCGTAAGGGCAGGTTCGCGGTTGCTGATCAGCGACTGCGACCTGCTCGCACGCCCCGGCCAGTTCTCGGCCGGGGTCGACATCGAGATAGACGGTGACCGGATCCGGCGGATCTCCCCGGCCGGAGAAAACGAGCCCCAGGTCGGGACCGAGGTGATCGACGGCAGGGGCTTGCTTGCGATGCCGGGTCTCGTAAACGCACACACCCACTCCCCGGAAAACTGTCTGCGCGGAGTCGGGGAGGGCCTCATGCTGGAACCCTGGCTCTTTCGGATGTTCGGCTCCTCCGGTCTCTTCGATGCGGAGGACCACTACGTGAACGCCTTGGCGGGCGCGGTCGAGATGCTGAAACTCGGGATCACGACGGTGGTCGATCACCTCTGGATGACCCCGCCTTCGCGCGACGCCGTGGGGGGCGCCGTGCGGGCCTATGAAGAAGCGGGAATCAGGGCCGGGGTTGCACCATTGATGAACGACTGCGACTTCACGGGCGAGCTTGCGGCTGCGAAGGGCTTCGACCTCGGGGCGGCGGCCCTGTCGGAACAGGTGAAGTTTTTCCCGACGGATGAGCTGCTCGGCATCTTCGAGGATGTGGTCAGCGCCTGGCACGGCTCGGCAAATGGCCGAATTCGCATTCTCGCTGGTCCCGGGGGCGTCCAGTGGTGTACGGACGCCTTGCTGGGTGGACTCGCAGATGCGGCCAGATCTCATCAGACCGGATTTCACGTTCACCTGATGGAGACGTCACTTCAGCGCTCGGTCTGCGAGGAGCGCTTCGGTCGCAGCGGCGTAGAAGCCTTGGAAGATCTGGGCGTGCTCGGCCCGAACTGCTCACTGCCTCACTCGGTCTGGATCGACGAGGAGGATGTCCGGCGGATCGCCCGCACCGGCTCGATCGTTGTTCACAACCCGGCGGCAAACCTACGGCTGGGTAGCGGTCGGTGTCCGGTTGGCTTTCTGCTCCAGGAAGGAGCGAGGGTCGCCATCGGGACTGATGGAGCGGCCTCCTCCGACAACCAGAACGTCTGGGAGATGGTCAAGCTAGCTGCCCTGATCCACAATGACGGGCCCCGTTGGGTATCTGGAAAGGATGCGCTGCAGATGGCTACATCGACCGGATCCGCGGTGTTGGCGGCTCCCGGAAGTGGTGGACCGACGCCTGGTGGTGAGGTCGTAGAGGGCGGAGTTGCCGACCTGATTCTGCTCGACCAGAATGATGACGGTCTCGTCGGGGTGCAAGTTCTGGAGCCCGGTCTTGCGCTTTCGGAATCCGGTCGTTCGGTTCGCCACGCAATCGTCGACGGACAGGTCGTGCTGCGCGACGGCGAGCTGGAGACCGTTGACGAGCAAGCGATCCGGGCTGCCCTCCGGGATCAGGTCGAGCGTCGACGGAGCAGCGTCAAGTCGCCGCCGGCCATGACCGAAGAGGCGATGGCTCGCATTACTTTGTTCAGGGCATCCATCTGAGGCCGCGTTGAGCGTCGACCCGGAGCAAGTTGCGGAGGCTTTGATCCAAGCCGGACTTGAATCGGTTTGGCGCGGGTGCCGACCGGGTGGTAGGATAGTCAAGATCTTGAACACGGTTCAATGAGTTGAACATTTTCTTTAGAACTGCCAAGTAACAAATAGCGGGAAAAGCAGAAGAAACAGGAGGAGAAGTATGAGTGAAGTTCGGGAAGTGGATCTGGTAATCAAGGGCGGCACAGTGGTCAGCCCAAGCGGCACGAGAAAGATCGGAATCGCCGTTGACGGAGGCAAGATCGTCGCCGTAACCGCTGACGAGTTCCTGCCCCCCGCCAGGAAGACGGTCGATGCGACCGGACTTCACGTGATTCCCGGCCTGGTCGACACCGAGGCGCACCCCGGTTGCTATTCCCCGCTCAAGGACGATCTCGGTTCCGAGTCCCGCGCCGCGGTGACCGCCGGCGTGACCACCTGGGGCATCCACGCTCCCTCCACCCGGATGGGCCACCCGGAGTTCGCCGAGTTCGTGCAGAAAGAAGACGTGATCTCCTTCCATGACTCCTTCCCCTACTTCGAAGCGGCAGTCGAATCCGATTCCGCGGTCGATGTTTTCGCCACCTACATGCTGGAAACCGACCAACAGGCGGAAGAGATCCCCGAGTACGCGAAGGACCACGGCGTCACCTCGTACAAGCTCTACCTGCAGGCGATGAGCCCCGAGTCCGAGCCCAACTGGCCGGGACGACGGGCCGGTCTCGGTGCCGGCTTCGACGACGGCGTGATCTGGGTCACCATGGAGAACGTCGCGGCGATGGGCCGTCCCGGTGTCGTCTGCATGCACTGCGAGAACTGGGAAGTCGCCCGGATCTACGACAAGCGGCTCAAGGCAGAGGGACGGACCGACTGGGCAACCTGGTCGGACCGCTCGCCCCACTACCTCGAGGCTTCGCACATCCGCTGGTACGGCGACATGGCCGCTCACCTCGGCTGCCCGATCTACATTCAGCACTCGACCACGCCCGAGTCCTACAAGGAGATCCTCGAACTGCGCGGTCGCGGCGTCGAATGTCACGCCCAGACCGGTCCGCACTGGCTCCACTTCGGCAAGGAAGAACACAACGCCTGGCGGATCAACGTGCCGCTCCGCTCGCGCCACAACAACCCCAACATCTGGTCGGCGATCCAGGCCGGGATCATCAACTCGGTCGGCTCCGACCACGTCGTGGCCTGGGGTGATGCCAGCTACGAAGCCTCTTACAACGAGAACATCTGGGAGCTCAAGACCGGCTTCACCTCGCGGGTCGAGATGCTGCTGCCGGTTCTCCTCAACGGGGTCAACGAAGGCAAGATCACCCTCGAGCGGATGGTCGAAGTTGCCTGCTCCGAGCCGGCCAAGATCTTCGGCGTCTACCCGCAGAAGGGTCTGATCGAGGTCGGTGCCGACGCCGACATCGTGCTGGTCGACCTCGACAAGGAAGTCACCGTCAAGAACGAGAACGTGCTGAGCCGCTCCGGCTGGACCTGCATCATGGATCACACCCTGAAGGGTTGGGCGGTCTCCACCTTCCTGCGCGGCAAACAGATGTCGAAGTGGGACGACGGCGCTCCCGGCCCCGAGTTCATCGGTGACGCCGACGGCCAGTACCTGCGACGGACGCCCGGCCAGGACCTGCTGCCGGTAGCCGGCGGCGAAGGCGCTACGGCCGAGGTTCGCCCCCAGGTCAAGATCGG
>JAEYSQ010000249.1 GCA_023434465.1 Actinomycetes bacterium | reverse complement strand
GGTGCCATCGCTGCGGGTGAGCCGGGTCGGGCAAGATGTACTCATGTCTTCAACGATCAGGACCTGGTGATGTTCTCCGGACTGGTGCAGGACCTCGGGCAGGTCGAAGCGATCGAGGTCAGCTCGGATGGAGCCCGGATCCGCATCGCCACGAACCTCTCCGGCGAGATCGCGCTCGGTGACTCGATCGCCGTCAACGGTTGCTGCCTGACCGCTACGGCCGTTGACGAACACGGTTTCACCGCGGACGCGATCAAACAGACCCTCGAGCTGACTTCGCTAGGAGGTCTCGAAGCCGGCACCCCGGTCAACCTCGAACTTGCTCTGCGGGCCGACCAGCGGCTCGGCGGACACATCGTCCAGGGTCACGTCGATGACACGGCAGAAGTGCTCGGGCTGAAGGCGGACGGCTTCTCGCGTCGGCTGCGGATCTCGATACCCCCGCGCCTTTCGCAGTTCGTGATCCCCCAGGGATCGATCACGATCGAAGGAGTGAGCCTGACCGTGGCCGACTGCGGAGAGGACTGGGCCGAAGTGGCGCTGATCCCCGAGACCCTGGATCGCACCAACCTCGGAAAGCTCGAAACGGGATCAACCGTCAACATCGAGTGTGACGTAATCGCCAAATACGTCGAGCGCATGGTGTCACCATACGTTCGAGGTTCCGAAAGCTCCACCGACCGCTGAATCCCGGAAAGAAAGTTTGAAGAGAGCATGGCCACCGAAGAAGAGCACGGCAGCGTGAGTGCCGCAGAGTCATCCCCGTTCGCGTCGATCGAAGCCGCCCTGGAGGAAATCCGGGCCGGCCGGATGATCATCGTCACCGATGACGAGGACCGGGAGAACGAGGGCGACCTCGTGATGGCGGCCCAGTTCGCGACCCCGGAGGCGATCAATTTCATGGCCAAGGAAGGCCGCGGGCTGATCTGCCTGTCGCTCACCGCCCAACGCTGCGACCAGCTCGGTCTGCGGCTGATGACCGCGAAGAACGAAGCGCCGCTCGAAACCGCCTTCACCGTCTCGATCGAGGCGGCCGAAGGAGTGACCACCGGAATCTCCGCGCACGACCGGGCCCAGACCATCCAGACGGCAATCGACCCCCAGGCAACCCCGAGGGACATCGTCGTGCCCGGTCACGTCTTCCCGCTCAAGGCCAAGGACGGCGGTGTGCTCGAGCGCACCGGTCACACCGAGGCCGCGGTTGATCTCGCCCGTCTGGCCGGCGTCTCGCCGGCCGGAGTGATCTGCGAGGTGATGAACGAGGACGGAACCATGGCCCGGGTCGACGACCTGGTCGGATACGCCGAGAAGCATGGCCTGATGATGATCACGATCGCCGACCTGATCGCCTACCGGCGCGAGAACGAGAAGCTGGTGGAGAGGGTCGTCGCGACCGCGCTGCCGACCAGCTTCGGCGACTTCCGGGCGGTGGGTTTCCGCTCGCTGGTCGATGACAAGCATCACGTCGCGATGGTCAAGGGTGAGGTCGATGCCGGCGATCCGGTCCTGGTCCGGGTCCACTCGGAATGCCTGACCGGCGATGTCTTCCACTCGATGCGCTGCGACTGCGGCGAACAGCTCGCCGCCGCGATGGCGATGATCGAGGAAGAAGGCCAGGGTGTCCTCCTCTACCTCTCGCAGGAAGGCCGCGGCATCGGGTTGCTCAACAAGCTGCGGGCGTACAAGCTTCAGGAGGAAGGCCTCGACACGGTTGACGCGAACCTCCAACTCGGCCTGCCTGCCGATCTCCGCGACTACGGCATCGGCGCCCAGATCCTGCGTGACCTCGGGTTGACCAGGATCAGGGTTCTGACCAACAACCCGAAGAAGATCATCGGGCTCGAAGGTCACGGCCTCGAAGTGACCGAGCAGATCAAGATCGAAGCTCCGCCGAACCTTCACAACGAGGATTACCTGCGGACCAAGCGCGACAAGATGGGGCACATCCTTCATCACCAGGGTCTCGCCCTCGACGAGGAGATGATCCTCGACGAGCAGATCCACGACAGCGAGAAGGCCGCCGAAAACGAGGATGGGCAGAGTGCCTGAGCCCGATTTCAAGGGACGCTTCTGCGTCGTGGTCGGCAATTTCTACGGCGACCTGGCGGACCGACTGGTCGAAGGAGCCAAGGCGGAGTTCGCCAAGGACGGGATCGACGAGGCCGACATTGATGTCTTCGAGGTCCCGGGGGCCTTCGAGCTGCCACTTGCCGCCAGCTACGCGGCCCGCTCCGGCGCCTATGACGGGGTCGCCTGCCTCGGTGCCGTGATCCGCGGTGAGACCGACCACTACGACTTCGTCTGTAATGAGGCGGCCCGCGGGATCCAGAACGTTCAGCTCGAAACTGGCGTGCCTTGTGGTTTCGGCGTGCTCACCGTCGACAACATGGACCAGGCGCTGGCTCGGGCCGGTGGTGGCGGAAAACGCGATTCCGGCGCCAATGCCGCGCGCGCCGTACTCAGGATGAACGAGATCAGAAGGGAACTTTCGTCCTGAACAAGCCGGATTCCGGCCGGTGGCTTTCCCTCAAGTCGCCGACCTTACGGATCGGCTAGGATGCTCCGTCCCATGGCACGCGTATGTCACAACTGCGGTAAGGGTCCCGGCTTCGGAAATTCCCGGAGTCACTCGATGGTCGCCACCCGGCGCCGTTTCGACCCGAACCTCCAGAAGGTCCGCATCCTCGAGAACGGCTCCAAGCGCCGCGTCCTCGTCTGCACCCGCTGCCTCAAGGCAAACAAAGTCACCAAGTCGGCTTAGAGCTCGGGCGTTCCGTTTCGGGCCCCTATGCGGTCCGTTTCGGGCCCCTATGAATGCCTGGCGGCGTCGACGCCGGGGCTGAAGGTTTGTGGCGACGGTGACGCAGGTCTTGACCCCAGGACCGTAGAAAACCTGCGGCACCGTTGGCTGACGTGAGCGGAACCGACCCATCCATTCATCCTG
>JAEYSQ010000239.1 GCA_023434465.1 Actinomycetes bacterium | reverse complement strand
GCTGGGTGCCGGTCTCCAGGTCAACATGGCGTACGTCGACCTCGTCAACGACGTCATCGAGCCCTGGCGCGACCTCAGCACCATCTTCGGTGTGGCCGAGGTTCGTCCGTCACAGCTGCAGGAATGCGGCATGACCCTGGTATCGCACCCGCCGTACACGGTGGACGGCGAGACCCTGGAGGCCGCTAACGCCCCCCGGGTAACCGCCCAGGAGTGCGAAGACCTCGCCAACCGACCCAGCCCCTGGAACGGCTGATCCGGAAAGGGAAACAGGAAGAAACAAATCATGAATTCACTGCTCAAGAAGCGGTTGACGGGGATTCTGGCGGCAGGACTCGTGACACTGGCCGTGGGGGCGGCCAGTATCGCTCCCGCCGCTGCCAGTGACGCTTCGGCCAGCGCCCTTACTGCGAAGCAGAAGAAGGCCAAGGCCAAAGCCCTCAAGAAGTGCAACAAGAAGCGGGCTGCGACCCGAAAGCGGACCGTGAAGCTGAGGAAGAAGTGCAAGCGTGCCGTGAACAAGCGTTACGCGCGGATTTCCAGGAAGCAGAACAAGCCGAAGGGCAAGACCTGGAAGGTCGACGTCACCGATCCGTACGCGTACATCCCGAATCAGCTCAGCATCAAGGTGAACGATTCCATCCTCTGGGACTGGAAGAACGCCACCGGACGTGAGCCGCATGACGTGACGCCTTCGGTGCCGTGGCCGAGCGGGGTCGACCGGAGAGACTTCAAGTCGAGCCTGATGGTCGGTCCCAACGCCACCTTCAAGCGTCAGTTCACCAAGCCCGGTGACTACTCGTTCGTCTGCAGCATTCACGTCCTGATGACGATGAACGTGAACGTCAGCCGGTAGGCATGGCGCATGCGCTTCGCGATAGTCGCAATTTCGGTGCTTCTGGTCTGGGCCCTGCCATCGGCAGCGGCCCGGGCCGGGGTGCCTGATTCAGCGGCGACCGCGACCGCAGTATCAAAGAGCGCCAAGAAGGGCCAGAAGAAAGCCGCCCTGAAGAAGGCGCTGAGGAAGTGCCGGAAGATCAGGAAGGCAAAGCGGCGCAAGGCTTGCGTCCGCAAGGCCCGCAAGCGATTCGCCCACAAGCCGGCAAAACCGAAGCCCGGCAAGACCTGGCGTGTTGATGTGCTTGACGACTACATCAACGACTATTTCAGTCCTGACTCCCTCAAGATCAAGGCTGGCGACCGGATTAGATGGGTCTGGAGCGACATGAATCAGAACCCCCACAACATCAGCCTCCTCAACGCTCCCGCCGGTGTCGACCGGTCGGATTACGCGACCCCGAACTCACCGTCGAGGAACTACAGCTGGACCAGGCAGCTGGATAAGAGAGGCACGTGGGTGTTTGCCTGCAGCCTGCACCACCTGATGCGAATGGCCGTCAAGGTCGGAAAGTGAGAATGCCGAGTTGAGCTTCGAATCATTCGACAGGAGGAGCTTTCTCGGGATCGCTGGCGGAGCGCTGATCTGCACGATCGGCAGCAAGCAGTTCGAGATCAACGAGAAGACCAACTTCAAGGCACTGGCGAAGGAAGTGCCGGTGCCCCCCAAGGTCGCTGCGGCCAAGAACGATCCTCAGATCAGCAAGGCCGCGGTCACCGGAAACCGCAAGGAATACTGGATCCAGGCTGAACCGGTCACCTGGAACATCATGCCCAAGCGGCGCGACCAGATGATGGGCCAGTCGGTCGCCAAGAAGGTCGGCCGGACCAAGGGCCAGGCATATGCGTACCGCCTGTACGAACCGAATTTCTCGAAGCCGATCGGCCCCGCCACCGTGCCCGGGCCGCTGCTCGACGCGACGGTCGGCGACACGCTCGTGGTCCACTTCCGCAACACCCTGCCGCTGCCGGTGACGATGCATCCCCATGGGGCCTTCTACTCGAACGAGATGGACGGGGCCTACAAGGGCTACTGGACCGACCCGGGTGGCTTCGTCCAGCGCGGACGGACCTTCACCTACGTCTGGGAGTGCCCGCCGGGGACCCAGGGTTCCTGGCTCTACCACGACCATGGACCCTTCGAGACGACCGGGATCCCGAAAGGGCTGTTCGGTCCGATGGTCATCCGGGATCCCGACGAGCCGAAACCGGACCGTGAGTTCTTCCTCGGTTTCCACACCTATCTGCCCGGTGTCGTCGCCCCCAGCAAGGCGGTCCTCTACGCGATCAACGGTCGCGCCTACACCGGCAACACCCCGACCCTGCGGGCCAACGTCGGTGACGACGTCGCGATGCATGTTTACGGGATCGACGACGACTTCCACACCTTCCACATCCACGGACACCGCTGGCAGGAGCCGGGCGGAAACATCGAGGACAACAAGACCTTTGGCCCCGGCGACTCGTTCCGGATTCGCTGGATCGAGGACAATCCCGGTCGCTGGCTTTACCACTGCCACGTCTTCAACCATCTGCACCAGGGAATGAGCGGTTGGTACCTCGTCGAGTGACCTTCCGGCGACTGTTCCAGTTGGCCATTGCGCTCGGGGCCGTTGCGCTACTCGGCGGAGCCCTTTCGGCGCCGGCCCAGGCGGTCAACACAAGGGTTTCGATTTCCGATTTCGAGTGGTCGAAGGAGCCGACGATCGATCTCGGCGAGTCGGTGACCTGGGACTGGATCGGCCCGGACCTGCAGCACTCGGTCACCGGTCAGCCGCCGAACGCGACCCAATGGGATTCGGCCCCCGGGATCCCCAGTCCGCGTCAGAACCTGGGTGACTCGTTCACGGTCACCTTCGATCAGCCCGGTGAGTATTTGTTCGTCTGCAAGCTTCACCCCCAGGCAGTGCGAGGCACGGTTACGGTGACCGGCAATCCCGGTGATCCGAACTCGGACCCGGGCCCCCAGGCTCCGCTCCGGTTCGACCTCGAGCCGCCCCAGGTCGAGGCGGTCCGGCTGAACCACTACGTGCTCGGTCCCAGGGGGAGGGGCACGATGATCAACCTCGAGGTCAGCGAAAAGGGCACCACCTCTATCGACTACTACCGGCTGGTCAAGAAGAAGCGTCGCGGCAAGAAGGCAAAGTGGGTCAGGCGTTTCGCCGGCTTTCACGAGCGAAGGGTCCACATCGGCATAAATACGGTCCGTTTCGCCAATCGCACCGCCACCTTCAAGCCAAAGGCCGGAAAGTACGTGGCGATCGTCAGGGTCGACGACGAAACCGGAAACTCCAGCCCCGACTTCAAACTTCGGTTCGAAATCAAGGGCAAGCAGAAGAAAAAGAAGAAGAGGCAGCAGAAGCGTTAAAGGAAGGCAGCGTTGATCGAGCAGTTCAGACCATGGGTGATGCTCGTCATTGCCGGCGCAATTCTTGCGCTCGGATCAGCCGGGTCTGCTTCCGCCAAACTTCCCGGCAGCATGCCTCCCTGCGGCTCCGTGGATGAGGCTGTCGAGCGGGAAGACGGCTCATTCATCATCCTGGCGCGCACCACGGACTGCGGGTACCGCGAAGGCGTCATGCTGCTCGGCCTCTCGCCGGATGGAAAACTGCTCGGTTCGTTTGGAAACGGAGGCTTGAACCGAATCCCGAACGGCAAGTTGGGGACCCTTCTCGCCCGACCGGATGGTGGTGTGATCGTCCTGAGTGGATCCTCGCTCGTGGCTTACGACGGGAACGGCCAGCCAGACACCGGTTTCGCCGAAGACGGCAAGCTGACCCGACCGGTGATCCGGACCGCCACGATCGGAGCCGACGGGTACCTATACGTGCTTTGGGGTGAGGCGCAGTGGCGACTTGAAAAGTTCGACCTGGACGGAACACCGGACCCTGGTTTCGGCGAGAACGGCGAGATCCAGGTTCCTGCCGGGCGAGTCGGACCCGCAGTGGATTCCCAGGGCCGCGTCCTCTTCGGCCACTGGCATACGGTGACGCGACTCCTTCCAGACGGCACCCCGGATGCCTCCTACGACGGGGACGGCGAGGTTGAGGTCGACGTGAATCCCGTGCCGCCGGAGGCCTTCTATTCACCCGGAGCGATAGCACGGATCGAGACAGTTCCCGACGACGGTGTCCAGGTCTTCGGGCCGGGATCGATCGACCTGTACTCCAACCCGTTTTTCGTCGGGGGAACCGACTCGGCCGGTGAACAGGCCGCCGGAATGCCGACCTACATCTCGGCCGCGAACCTATCCTCGATTTCCCGTGTCGGTTCCGGTTTCGCGTACTCCCTGATGCCACTACGCGACGATCCCGACCAGATCCGGGTGTTTGATGAGGCAAACTGGGCCGCCCCCGCCGAGCTCTCGTTCACCAAGTCCCGGGCGGGTGGGGAGATCCACGACATCCTGCCGCTGGCCGATGGTTCCCTGCTGGCTGGAGGATTCACCTACGGAACCATCTGCCCCGGCGGGAGGTGCCGAACCGCCGACCGGATCGCGTTGGCCAAGTTCGACCCAAGTGGAAAACTCGACGTGGCCTTCGGCCGGTCAGGCAAGGTCGTGCTTCCCGAAGACAGTTGCCGGTTCGGGGCCGGCAACACCAAAGGCGACTGGAAGTCATGCCGGGTCAGGGCGCCACGGCTGAAGGGGCGCGTCAAGCTGAGCGGCGCCCGAAGCGGTCGGCCTTCGCTGCTGGTTCGTACGAGGCTTGGCCAACCTCCGGTCGTTTCCGGGCAGATCAGTCAGAGATTGGTCCTCACCCTTCCTCGATGGATGAGCGTACGTCAGCGAAAACTCAAAGCCTCCAAGGCGGTCGCCACTCCCAGGACGAAAGTGGATCTTGCGGTCCGCGGCAGAAAGCTCACGGTCACTCTGGCCAGAAGTTCGCCGGTCAATCTGAAGATCAGGATCCCGCGGGGCGCAATCAAACTGCGCCGGAAAAGTTCACGGCTCAGGATCCCGGTGAGAGCCGCCTTCATCCCCGGCAAGGAAAGCATCGACAGTCCCAATTGGACCATTCGCCGACTGCCAGTCAGGCTCGCGTCCCGCGGGCCGTCCAACTGACCGCGTCTTTCCGGCGGGTTCGGGGCCTATGCTTGGCGGGTGCCGACCTCGCTTGAACGCCGACATAGCCGACGCCGCCGTCACGAGCGGACCCGTCAGGAGCTGATCGAGGCGGCGCTGAACCAGTCAGCGGCCGGTTCCTTCAAGGATCTGACCGTCGAGGGCGTGACCCGTGAGGCGGGGGTGGCCCGCTCGGCCTTCTACGTCTACTTCGGTGACAAGGAGGAGCTGCTGCTCGGGGCGCTCGAGGATCTGATCGCCTCGCACCAGAATCGGCTCGGCCGCTGCTGGCAACAGGGTGACGATCCGCGCCGCGAGATCGAGCGTGGCATCTACGGCATGGCGCGCATCTACGCTGACAGTTCCGGACTTTTGGCCCTGGCCGGGGAAGCGGCAACCTACGACGAAGAAGTGCGTGAGCTCTGGGCAACCGTCCTGGAGACGATCACCGAAGGAACCCGCGAGGAGATCGAACGGCTCCGGGGTACCGGCGCGGTAAACGAGTCGCTCGACCCCGAGGCTCTGGCCGAGGGCCTGGTGTTGATGACCGAGCGAAGCTTTCAGGTTCACCTGGCTCAGGGCGAAGGAGACCCGACCGAGATCGCTTCGTCATTGACGCGCGTGTGGTGGGCCGCCCTATTTGGTTCTCCCGCGCCCGTTCAGGCAGGAAACGAGACCGTTGAGGACTCCGACTCTGCACCCCCGGTAGCCCCTCCCAACGAATAGTTGCTTCAGATGGGAGGGGCGGGGTCTACATGGAGGGCGGGTCGGACCCCGCCTGACTCCTGTTAAGTCCTAAAAGGTGACGTTCGGGGTGGCGCGCTCGGCGGCGTCCTCGATCTCGAAGAACTCCTTGTCGGTGAAGCCACCCTGGTTGGCGACGACCGACGCGGGGAACTGCTGGATCTTGGTGTTGTAGGACTGGACGTTCGAGTTGTAGATCCGGCGGGAGGCCTGGATCTCGTCTTCGAGTTCCGAGAGGTTCCGGCTGAGCTGCTGGAAGTTCTCGGTCGCCTTCAGATCCGGGTACTGCTCGGCCACGGCACGAAGATCGGCCAGGGAGCGGTTGAGGCCGGACTCGGCCGAGGCGGTTTCATCGACCGATTGGGCGGCCATCGCGTCGGCTCGCGCCTTGGTCACTTCTTCGAAGACCTTCTGCTCGTGGGTCGCGTAGCCCTTGACCGTCTCGACCAGGTTCGGGACCAGATCATGGCGACGCTTCAGTTGGACGTCGATGCCGCTCCAGGATTCATCGACGCGGTTGCGCGAAGCGATGATCCCGTTCCTCGTCGAGATGTACCAGATCATCACGATCAGAGCGATAACCACGACCACTATCAGCGCGATAAGTGCGCCACTCATAGGCAAGTCCCCTCGGTTGAAGTAAGTACGGCGGAATCCTATCCCGAGAATCCCCTTTCGACCAAACCGCTTTGCGGATCCGGATAGGGTGATCGCCGATGGGCAAGGAATCCGACCAGTGGCAGCAGATCGTTTCCTCTTACCGGGGAGCGGGTGAAGTCAAGTGGGAAGCGGTCGGCGGAATCAACCCGGCCGACGGGCCGGTCGCGTTGTGCGTCGGCGGTAGCAACAGGCTGACCGGAAATCTCGCCCCCGACTTCTGGGGAGCCAGCTGCGACGCCGACGAGAAAGAAGTCGGCGGATTCATGCGAAAGAGCATGGTGCCGACCGCGATCCTCGCCAAGGCGCACATGCCGGACCTGGCCCGAGTGGTGCCCGCCTTCAACGTCGAGTCGATCGAGGCCAACGCCGGCGAGTTCGTGAAGCAGCATGTCTCCCGGCGCAAGGTCGAGTTCGAATCGCTCGAGTTCAACCAGCGGTTCCTGGCGACGGTGCCCGAGGATCACGACCCGATCGCGCTGCGGGAACTTTTCTCGCCCGGCTTTCTCGAATGGACGACGACGATCGACCGCGAGTGCGACTTCGGTGTCAACGACCGGCAGTTCTGGTTTCTCTGGAGGCTGAAGGAGCGCTCCAGCGAAGAATTGAAACTGGCCCTGACCAATGCCGGGGAACTCTTCCGTCGCCTTCACGCGGAGATGGAAGAAGACGGGTTTCACACCTATCCCGGCGGACCGTGGAACGCGGGGCTTGAACCTTTCCCGGCTGACTGACCGGATCGACCCGTCGGCGATGAAGATCGCCGTCAGGGCGGCGATCTTCATGCCGCTCTGCTTTCTCCTGGCAACCCTCTTCCTCGAGGTGCCGGCCCGTCCGTTCGCCGCTTTCGGAGCCTTCATCCTGCTGGCCATGGTCACCTTCGCCGGTCGGCCGCTGCCCCGGGCGATCGCCTGGGTCGGACTGGTCGCCGTGGGTTGCGTGTTCATCGCGGCCGGAACCTGGCTCTCCCAGTACACCGTCGCGGCGGCGGCCGGCGCCGGACTGATCTCGTTTCTGGTCTTCTTCTCCGGGGTGGTCAACCCGTACTTCGCGGCGGCCCGCAACGGCGCGGTGCTGCTCATCGCCCTGCCCCTGATGATCGAAGCGCCAGCCTCGACGATCGACGACCGCCTGCTCGGCTGGCTGCTCGCCTCGGTGATCTGCATCCCCGCGACCTACCTGATCTGGCGACTGCCCTGGTACGGCGACCTGCGTCGCCAGTCAGCCCGCTCGGCGCGGGCGCTGGCCGAGCTGATCCGGTTTCCCTCCTCAGGGGAGCTCCGAGACGAAGCGTCGACGCAGGTCTGGAAGCTGCGGAAGAAGTTCCTCTCCACTCCGAACCGGCCCACCGGAGCGACCGGGGTCAGTGCTGCGATCGCCCATCTGGTCGACGAGCAGTCCTGGACGTACGGTCTGGTCGTCACGCCCGGGGCCGGAATCGAAGCCGACCGCAAGTATGCGCGCGACCTTCGCGAGGCCAGTGCCAACCTGCTCGACGCCGCGGCCACGATGCTCAACGGGAAGGAGACGGAACTGCCACTCACGGAAACCGAGCAAGCACTTCGGCGCCTGATCGAGCAGAACACGGCCGACCTTCGCAAGCAGGCAACCCGGACGGCGGGACAGGAGGAAAAGGATGTGATCCGGCACCTCGATCACGAGTTCCGGTTGCGCAAGCTCGCCAACTCGGTGATCGACGTGGCCGAGACGACGCTTCTCGCCTGCGAGAAGGCGGTGGCGCCCGGAGCGCTGGGTGATCTCTGGACCTGGGCCCAGTTAGGCAAGAAGAGGGTTGCGGGAGCAGGCCGGATGATCGCCCGCCACGCCGGTCTCGACTCGAGCTGGCTGAGGAACAGCATCCGCGGCGCGATCGGAATCGCGCTCGCGGTTCTGGTCGCCGACCTGGTCGCGGTCCAGAACGCGTTCTGGGTGGTGCTCGGCACTCTCTCAATCCTCCGGTCAAATGCACTCGGAACTCGCGGTTCCGTCGCGCAGGCCCTGTCCG
>JAEYSQ010000225.1 GCA_023434465.1 Actinomycetes bacterium | reverse complement strand
CTTCCATGGTAAGGAAGGGGTCAGCGGTTCGAATCCGCTTCCGGGCTTCCGGTTTGTCGTGTTTCTTGAGGTTGGTCAACTCAGATCACGACGGCGAACCAACACCGCCGCCACGCCACATGAGAGTCCGGCCCAGAGGGCCACGGCACCAATGCCGGTCCACGGCCCCAGTCCGTCAGCTTCCGGGCCACTTGTCAGGAACCCCTCCGCGGCTGCTTCCGGAAGGAACTTGGCGATCTCGCTTCCGAGGCCCGCGGGAAGGAAGCCGAGGAGAAGAGGCAGGATCAGCAGCAGCCCGACAAAGGCGGTGATCGCACCGGCGGTGCTGCGGACGATCCATCCGATCGCGCCGCCGAGCAGCCCAATCAGCGTCAGGTAGAGCCCCACTCCCGCGACGGCCCGGAGCGCTCCCGGATCTGTCAGCGAAGCGCCATGGCCATCGGCGGAAAGGAATATCTGTCCCGCGAAGAATGCCGCGAACGAAGCAAGCGTCATCGACACCAGCAGGACGACACCGAGGACCACCGATTTCGCGGTGAGTACCCGCCATCGGCGCGGAACCGCCGCGAAGGTCGAGCGGATCAACCCGGTGCCGTATTCGCTCGTCACGAACAGGACCCCGAGCACACCGACGACCAGTTGGGCGATCAGGTAACCCCTTACGGTGGCCGAGGCCATCGTGTCTTCACTTTCAAGGGTCGCCCAGTCCGAGGTGCTCGCGACATAGCCGAGGATCAAACCGATGAGGACCATCACGACCGCTGCCCCGAGCAGGGTCAGCCAGCTCGACCGAAGGGTGCGGAACTTGATCCACTCGAAGTTCAGAGCGTTCCGGTAAGTCATGCGGGGACCTCCGTGCGATAGTCGACAGCATCCTCGGTGAGAGCCATGAACGCGTCTTCCAGGGAAGCCTTCACAGGCGTCAGCTCGGACAGTGGCAAACCCGCCTCGGCGGCGCGATAGCCGATCTCCTCGCTGGTCATCCCGGTGACACACCACTCTCCGGGCCCCGAGATCGCCACCTCCACACCGTCGGAGAGCAGGACATCGCGGAGCTTCGTCCCTTCAGGCGAGCGAACCTGGACGGTGTCCGTGGACGCGCTGGCGATGAACTCATCCATCGGCATGTCGCGGATGAGCCGGCCCCGACCGATGACGATCAGGTGGTCGGCCGTCAAAGCCATCTCGCTCATCAGATGCGAAGAGAGGAATACGGTGCGGCCCTCGTCCGCGAGTTTCCTCAGCAGGGTCCGGATCCAGCGGACACCTTCGGGGTCGAGTCCATTTACGGGCTCGTCGAGGATTAGCGTCCTAGGGTCGCCGAGCAGGGCCGAGGCGATACCCAGGCGCTGACCCATGCCCAGGGAGAACTCTCCCGCATGTCGGTCGGCCACCTCGCCCAGGCCGACGAGTTCGATCACTTCTTCGACCCGCCGTCTTTCGATGCCGGTCGAGGCGGCCATGGCCAACAGATGGTTCTTCGCCGAGCGACCCGAGTGGACCGAGCCCGCCTCCAGCATCGCTCCCACCTCGCGCAACGGAGCAGCGTGCTCTGCGTAAGGAGATCCGTTGACCGTGACCTGACCCTGCTGTGGACGATCCAGTCCGAGGATCATTCTCATCGTGGTGGACTTGCCGGCCCCGTTGGGGCCGAGAAAACCCGTTACGACGCCCGGCTGAACCGTGAAGCTGAGGTCCTCGACGGCGTATTTCCCGCCATAGGCTTTGGTGAGATTCCGTGCTTCGATCACGAAGGCACTCCTTTCTGGTGGTGTCCGACCAACCTAAGGAGCGTCGGGGGCCGTGTCATCGGCCTGCCGCGGTAGCTTCACCTACCGCCTTGGCGGTACGCAGGTGGGTCTCAGGGCCATTCTCCAGAGGGGGTCACCAGGCCGCCTTCGTAGGCCGCGATCACAAGCTGCGCCCGGTCGTGAACGCCCAGCTTCATCATCACCCGGTTGACGTGCGTCTTGACCGTCAACGGGCTGAGCACCAGCTGTTCGGCGATCTGAATGTTGCTGAGCCCCGTGCCGACCAGGGTCAGCATCTCCAGTTCGCGTGGCGTGAGCTCTTCGAGTTGCCGGCGAAGCGCGGGGCTCGCTTCGTGGAGCACGGAGAATCTCTCCAGAAGGCTTCGGGTCACGCTGGGTGCCAGGAGCGCGTCCCCCGCGGCGACCACGCGGATTGCGTCTAGCAGTTCGGACGGTTCGACCCCCTTGAGCAGAAAACCGCTGGCTCCCGCACGCAGGGCACGCAACACGTAGTCGTCGTCTTCGAAGGTCGTCAGCATGATCACCCGCATATCCGCCGATTCGGGCCGGTTGAGCAGCCGTGAAGTCGCCTCGAGCCCATCGACTCCCGGCATCCTGATGTCCATCAGGACCACATCGGGCCGGTTGGCAATTCCGAGCCTGACAGCCTCTTCGCCATCATCGGCTTCGCCGACCACTTCCATGTCGGGTTCCCTTTCGATCAGGATCGAAAGGCTCGACCGAAGGAGTGCCTGATCGTCGGCAAGCAGCACCCGGATGCTCATGGTTCGTTCCCGTCGAGAGGTATCAGGGCACGCACCCGAAATCCCCCGCTGACCTGATGGCCGGTCTCCAGGGTTCCGCCCATCACGGTCACGCGCTCACGCAT
>JAEYSQ010000132.1 GCA_023434465.1 Actinomycetes bacterium | reverse complement strand
GGGCCGACAGAAACTTTCCCGACACGGAAGAGTTGACGCTCAACCGCGGGCGGATGATGGAGTTCGCCAAGCAGGCGGCTCTTGACAAGAAACCCGACCCTGGCGCGGTCTGGGCAGAGGGAGCCGGACCGGGCAGCTACCGGTGGTTCTGGGTGACGCTGGTTCGACGCTCTCCGCTGTGGTTCGGCTGGACCGCCCTCGCTATCAGCCTGGCCGGAATCTTCGGTTCAGTCTTCGACGCCGGATTCCTGGCCGGTGAGATCCTCGGAGGGAGTCCGCTCCCGCTCGCCTCCGCGATCATGCTGGCTTTCCTCTCCCTGACGCTGATCCTGATCAGAAACGATGCTCCGGAGCCCTCGGTCCGGGCCGGCAACCTGATTGCCTGGGGGGTTCTGATCGCGGCGATCTCTTTCCTGGTTGCCGATCTCGCCGGAAATCCACCGGTCGACTGGGGTCGCGGAGTGCTGCGGAGCCCGTCGCTCGCGGCACTCATCAACATTCCTCTGGTGGCGCTTTGCCTGATCACGATCGATTGGGACTCACCCCGGTATCGCTGGCAGTCCCTCCTGATCCCTCTGGGCGGGTTGGTCCTGCTGATTTCGCTGCTCACCCGTTCGTACATGGAGATCCTCGCGACTGAGGCGTCCTCGACTTTCAGCTACCCCGGGACCGTTGCCATCGTCCTGATCTTCACCGGGTTCGTCCTCATGCGCCCGGGGCGTGGGGTGGCCCGGTTCATGACCAACACGGGACCGGGTCCTTCGATGGCCCGGCTGCTGGTGCCGACGGCACTTCTGATTCCGTTGACCATGGTCGCGACCGACATGGTGGCGCAGGGGCTAGGTGGCGACGAGGCCGCTTTCATCAAGGGCCTGGACAAGATCCTCATGCTGGGCCTGCTGCTCTGGATGATCACCTACTCGTCGCTGCGACTGCAGGGCTTCTACGAAAGCTGGCGCCAGGCATCTTCGGATCTCGCTTCCCAGGCCGCGGTCCTTACGCGGATGTCGGAAGGGGTCGTCGTGACGCGAATCTCGGATTGGCGAATCGTCCTGACCAACCCCCAGTTCGACGAGATGCATGGCTACGAGCAGGGAGAGCTGATCGGCCAGCATCCTGAAGTGCTCGCCCCCGACGATCTTTCCGACGACGAGATCCGGTTCAGGGCGGGGATCATGAGAGACCTGGCCAGGCTCGGTGAAACCAGTTACGTGAACCGGTCTCAACGCAAGGACGGATCTGACATGTGGACCCGGACCAACGCGGTGGTCACGCTCGTGCCCGAGCACGGTCCGGCCATAATCCTCGTCAAATACGACGTGACCGAGGAACAGGCGGCGATCCACGCCAGCCAGCGGGCCGAAATGCGATTCCGGCAGGTCTTCGAGCAGAGTCCGATCGGACTCTGCCTGGTCACCCCCGAAGGCAAGTTCGAGCAGGTCAACCAGACCTTCGAGGTGATCACGGGTTACACCGGTGAGGAGCTCGCCGACATGACCTTCGCCGAAATCACGCATCCGGCGGATCTCGACGAGGATCTCGCCCTGAGCGGGGAACTGTTCGCCGGCGAGCGGGACGGTTTCACCATGGAGAAGCGCTACATCCGCAAGAACGGCGAGGTCGTCTGGATCTACCTGACCGTGGCGATGTTGCGCGACGAGGAGGGTCGGCCCTCCCAGGCGCTGTCGATGGTCGAGGACATAACGGAACGCCAGCGACTGAGCCAGCAGCTCCAGTACCTGGCTGACCACGATCCCCTCACCGGTCTCTACAACCGCCGGCGCTTCGAGGAAGAGCTGACCTCGGCGATCGATTCCGGGCACGGCCGGGGCATCGCGATCATGGTGATCGACCTAGACAACTTCAAGTTCGTCAACGACAGCTACGGTCACTCGGTCGGTGACCGGCTGATCGTTCGCACCGCCGAGCTGCTCAAGAGCAGGCTTCGTTCTGAGGACACCCTGGCCCGTCAGGGTGGCGACGAGTTCGTGATCGTCCTTCGAGACATCTCACCCGAGGACGCACTGGAGACCGCCGAGGAACTGGTCCGGCTGGTTGCCCGTGACGTACGCGTCGAAGGAGCCGAGCACGCCGCCCGGGTAACGGCGAGCATTGGGGTGGCCGTGGCTTCGGAAGGGGAACCGGTCCCGGAAGAGACGCTGATGATGCAGGCCGACATCGCGATGTACGACGCCAAGGACTCCGGCAGAAACGGGGCCAAGGTCTTCCGCCCCGGCGAGAATTCAGGTGTAACGCTCGGAATCGACTGGGCGGGCCGGCTCCGGAGCGCGCTCGAGAACGACGAACTCCTGTTGTACGCGCAGCCGATCATGAGGTTCAAGGATGAAGGCCCTCCGCATTTCGAGCTCTTCCTGCGGATGCAGGATCAGGGCGGGGCGATCATCCGGCCCGGCGCTTTTCTGCCGACCGCAGAGCGGCATGACCTCGTCCAGGAAGTCGATGCCTGGGTTATCCGCCGGGCGATCGCGACCCTGGCCGGGCTTGATCCCTCCGGTACACCCAGGCTTCAGGTCAACCTTTCCGGTCGAACGGTCGGTGATCCGAAGCTGGCCGATTTCGTCCAGGGTGAGCTCGAACGCACGGGCGTGGATCCGAGCAACCTGGTCTTCGAGGTCACCGAAACCAGTGCGATCGGGAACATGACCCGGGCCCAGGAGTTCTCGGCCCGGATGAACGAACTGGGTTGCGGATTCGCGCTCGATGACTTCGGCACCGGGTTCGCGTCCTTCTTCTATCTCAAGCACATCGCGTTCGACTACGTGAAGATCGACGGGGAGTTCGTGCAGAACCTCGCCTCCGATCCCGTAAACCAGCTGCTGGTCAAGGCGCTGGTCCAGATCTCCCGGGGCATGGGCAAGCAGACCGTCGCCGAGCAGG
>JAEYSQ010000196.1 GCA_023434465.1 Actinomycetes bacterium | reverse complement strand
GGACCTGGTTGCGACCCATCCAGGAGGCACGCCAGACGAGGAGACGGGCGGCGTCGATCTCGAGTGCCATGTTGGCGAGGGTGAAGGCGATCGCCTGGTTCTCGATGATCGCGCGGCCAAACTGGACGCGCTCCTTGGCGTACTCCAGGGCGTACTCGTAAGCGGCGCGGGCAATGCCGATCGCCTGGGCGCCGACGATCGGGCGAGAAGCCTCGAAGGTCGCCATGGCAGCCTGCTGCTTGCCCTTCTTGCCTTCACGGACGCGGGCGAGACGCTCGTCGAGCTTCTCTTTACCACCGAGCAGACAGTTGCCGGGTACGCGGCAATCGTCGAGGTGGACGTCGGCGGTGTGAGAGGCACGGATGCCGTGCTTCTGGACCTTCGCGCCCTGCGAGCAGCCGGGGGTGTTCGGCGGGATGATGAAGGCGGCGTGGCCGCGGGAGCCGAGCTCACGGTCGACCGAGGCGATCACCACGTGGACGTTGGCGATGCCGCCGTTGGTCGCCCATGCCTTCTGGCCGTTGATCACCCATTCGTCGTTGGCTTCGTCGTACTTGGCGGTGGTCCGGACGCCGGAGACGTCGGAACCGGCGTCGGGCTCGGAGGCGCAGAACGCGGCGACCTTGACGTCGTCCTCGGTGCCGTAGCACTGCGGGACCCACTCGCCCATCTGTTCGGGAGTGCCCTGGCCGAAGATCGAGGCGACGGCGAGGCCGGTGCCCTGGATGGCCATGCCGAGGCCGGCATCCCCCCAGAACAGTTCCTCGTTGACGATCGGCAGGCTGAGGCCGGTCGGGTCGGCGAAGAACTGGGCGGTACCTTCGAATCCGTAGAGGCCGATCTTGGCGGCTTCCTGGACGATTTCCCAGGGGAACTCTTCGCGCTCGTCCCACTCGTGGGCAGCGGGCCGCATCACGTTCTCGGCGAAGCCGTGAACCCATTCCTGGATGTCCTTCTGGTCCTGGTTCAGCTCCAGGCTGAATTTGGCTTCCGAAGCCTCATCCACAGTGGTTTCTTCTGAAGATTCTGTAGCAGTCATGAACCGTATGTTACACGGATCCATGTCATCGTTATGTGATGATCGCCCACAGGTCCAACCACTCGCGGAGGGCGGAACTCGGCACGGCCAGTGGAACTCAGGCCGCGCGGGCCGCGGTGCCTTCGCCGAAAATCTGATTGATCTCGGTTGAGAGTCCCGGTGAGTGCCGGACCCGGTAATCGGGACCGAGTTTGAGCTTGTGCTCGCGCGCCCCGTCGACCACCAAGACCACATCGGAATCACCCTGGTGCTGGTCGAAGACCGACCTCATCTCCTCCAGGGTGTCGAGTGACATCTGTTCGGGGACGACCCGCACCACGAACGGTTCGTTCTTCTTCTCGTAAGCCTCTTTGGCCTTCTCGATCTGGGCGGCTGACGGGTTGAACAGTTCGGCGTCCCTGACCTTGAGCTTGGCCCCTTCCTCCGACTGGTCGATGGTTCCCCTCACCATCACGACTTCGTCGAGCTGGACCAGCTGTTGCTTCTCGGAATCCTCGAGGTTGAAAAGCATCAGCTCGATCTCGTGCTCGATGTCGCTCAGGGTCGCAAACGCGATCTGCTTGCCGGCCCGGGTTCGTACCTTCTTGTAGGCGGTGACCAGACCGCCGACCTTGACCCGGGACCCGTCTTTCTGGTGATCGAGATCCTTGAGGCTGCAATCCGCTTCGGCCAGGATCGCTTCCCGTAGCCCGTCGAGCGGATGGGCCGAGAGGAACGTCCCCATCGTTTCCTTCTCGAGCGCGAGCAGTTCCTTCTGGTCGAACTCGATCTCCGAGATCGGCTCGTGGTTGCCTCCGCCAGAAGACTCCTCCGCCCCGTCGAGGCTGAAGATCGAGGCTTGACCCAGCATGGCATCCGACTGGGCCTTGGCCCCGGCAGCTGCCGCATCGGCGAACTTCTCGAGCATGCCCTGCCGGGAGCCGGGGAGTGAGTCAAACGCGCCGCACTTGATCAGACATTCGATCGCCCGCTTGTTGACCGCGCGGTTGTCGACCCGCTCACAGAAATCCCATAGCGATTCGAAAGGCTGCTCCTCCCGGGCGTGAATGATTGCCTCGACCGCCGAGTAGCCGACGTTCTTCACCGCGTCGAGACCGAAGCGGATGTCGGTGCCATCGACCACGAAGCTGTGATCGGAGATGTTCACGTCCGGCGGCAGAACCTGGATTCCCATCGATGAGCAGTGGCTGACGAAGAAGGGCACCTTGTCCTTGGTGCTCTTCACCGACGAGATCACCGCGGCCATGTACTCGGCCGGGTAGTTCGCCTTGAGATAGGCGGTCTGGTACGAGATCAACGCGTAACACGCGGCGTGGGACTTGTTGAACGAGTAGTCGGCCGCCGCCTCGTTCGTGCTCCAGAGAAATGTGGCCAGGGTCGGGTCGGTCCCCGAGGCGGCGAGTCCCTCCATGAACTTCGGCTTCATCTCGGCCATCAGATCGCGCTTTTTCTTGCCGATCGCCTTGCGCAGGTCATCGGCCTCGGACGGCTCGAACCCGGCCATGTCCTTGGCCACCGCCATCAGCTGCTCCTGGTAGAGGAAACAGCCGTAAGTCGATTCGGTGATCGCCTTGAGTCGCGGATCGCTGTACTCGACCGACTCCGGATCGTGCTTGCCCTTGGCGTACTTGGGAATCTCGCTCATCGCCCCCGGCCGATAGAGCGACACCAGGGCGGTGATGTCATCGAACTCGGTCGGCACGACCTTGCGCATGGCCTCCCGCATGCCATCGGACTCGAGCTGGAACACCCCGACCGAATCACCGCGGGCGAGCATGTCGAAGGTCACCTGGTCATCAAGCGGGATCTCGTCGATCTTGATCTCGACGCCCCGGGACCGCTTGATGATGTCGATCGCATCGTCGATCACGTCGAGGTTTCGCAGCCCGAGGAAGTCCATCTTCAACAGGCCGATCTCCTCGATCGGGACCATCGAGTACTGAGTCACCGTCTTGAACTGCTTGACCGGCTTGCCATCCTCCCCGGTGACCGGGTCCGCAGACTTGTCCTCGACCAGCTGCAGCGGCACGATTTCCTTGAGCGGGCGACCGGAAATGACCACCGCCGCGGCGTGAATCGAGGTATTGCGGATCTTCCCTTCAAGGCCCCGGGCGGTGTCGATGATCTTCGCCGCGTCCGCGTCGGAGTCATAGGTCTTGCGCAGATCCTGGCCCTCGGCCAGGCATTCCTCGAAGGAGGGTGAGCGACCCATGATCGGCTCCGGAATCTCCTTGGCAAGCCGGTCCCCGGTCGCGTAATCGAAACCGTGAACCCGGGCGGCGTCGCGTACTGCAGCCCGTGGCGCCATCTTGCCGAAGGTGATGATCTGGGCGACCGAATCGGCCCCGTACTTGTCGGTCACGTAGGCGATCATCCGGTCCCTGCCCCGAACCGAGAAATCGATGTCGATGTCCGGCATCGACTTGCGACCCGGATTGAGGAAACGTTCGAAGAGCAGATCATGCTCGACCGGGTCGAGATCGGTGATGCCGAGGGAGTAGGAGACGATCGACCCGGCAGCCGACCCGCGCCCCGGACCGACCGCGATGCCGTTCTCCTTCGCGTAGTGGACGAAGTCCCAGACGATCAGGAAATAGGATGGGAAGCCCATCTCCTCGATCACGCCGAGCTCGAAATCCATCCGCTCCCGCGCCTCGGCCGGGACCGGGTCGCCGTAACGCTTCCTCAGCCCCTCCTCGGCCAACCGCCGCAGCATCTCCGATTCGGTCTCTTCGCTGCCGGTGGGGAACGACGGCAGGAGGATCCGGCCGAGCGGAATGTCGATCTCGGTCCGTTCGGCGATCTCCAGGGTCGAGGGAATCGCTTCCGGCCACTCGGCGAACTCACGGTGCATCCGCTCGGCGTCCTTGAGGAAGAACTCGTTGGTGTCGAACTTCATCTTCGGATCGCTCAGGGTCGACTTCGTCTGCACGCAGAGCAGGGCGCTGTGGTTCTGGTGGTCTTCCTCCCGCAGGTAATGAACGTCGGCGGTCCCGACCAGGGGCCGCCCGATCTCCCGGGCGATCCGGGCGATCTGTTCGTTCGCCTTGTCCTGCTCGGTGATCCCGTTCTTCTGGACCTCGAGGTAGACCTGTTCCGGCCCGAAGACCCCGATCAGCTGGTCGAGATGCTCGCGTGCCTCGTCGGGACGATCCTCGACCAGCCGCTTGACGAACCTGGCCTGCAGGCAGCCGGTCAGCGCGATCACGCCCTCCGAGTGACGTTCGAGGAGTTCCATGTCCACGTTCGCCTTGCCGCGGTGATAACCCTCGAGGAAACCTTCCGAGGACAGGGCAACCAGGTTCTCGAAACCGGCATTGTTCTCGGCCAGCAATGTGAGGTGATTGCGCTCGTAGCGGCCCATCGACTTGACCGCTTCGCGGTCGTCGACGAAGTAGGCCTCGATACCGAGGATGGGCTTTACGTCATTGGCCCGGCAGGCCTTGTACATGTCGAGCGCGCCGTTCATGACGCCGTGGTCGGTGAGGGCCAGGGCTGGCATCTCCAGTTCCGCCGCCCGGGCCGCCATTTCCTTGATGTTGCACGCTCCATCCAGCACCGAATGTTCGGAATGAACGTGAAGGTGGACTACCTGTCCCTTGCTGGATGCGACCGAACTCATTGCCGCACCATGATGGCAAGCGCACCTGATGGAACCGGCCACACCCGGGAGCGATTTGCGCATATTCCGGGGTTCGGTTCGGGGACCCCGCCCCGGGGTAGAGTCGGAACCATGATTTACCTCCTCAGACATGGTGACGCCGAACCCGACCAGGGAGCCGGTGACGCCGCCCGCCGACTCACTGAAAAGGGCGAGGCGCAGGCCCGGGCGGCCGGACTCGCGATGGCGAAACTGGAAATGAACGTCGACGCCTGCCTCGCCTCGCCCAAGGTTCGGGCTTTCGACACCGCCACCCTCGCCTGCCAATCGCTGGACCTCTCGGTCGAAGCGGTCGAGGCGATCGGGTCCGGCGACTACGACAGCCTCGAGCTCGCTGCCGGACGCGGCGACACCCTGATCGTCGGCCACGAGCCGGACATGTCGACGGAGGTCGCCCGCTTGACCGGGGCCAGCATCAAGATGAAGAAGGGCGGAATTGCCGTCATCAAGGGAAGCCAGCTCCAGGCCCTCCTCCGCCCCGCCGAACTCAACCAGATAGCCGCCGGTCGCGCCCGATCATCAAATATTTGATGATCTGATCGGGCGGATCGAAATTGGAGGGTTGGCGAAGACCGGCCCGACTTCAGCCAAGTCAGGCGCAGCTCCAGGCACTTGAACCGACGTCCGCCCAGATCAGGGCGGCGACCCGGTCCTGCTCGGCCTTTGGTGCCTCGTGGGCGTACGCGCCGCTGCCGCCGTAGGCCTCCCAGGTCGAGGGGATGATCTGGTACGCGCCGCCTGCCATGCTGGACGAATTGAGCGCCGAGTAGTTGCCACCCGATTCGCACATCACGATGTAGGTCGGGATCGCGTACGGACCGCCGAGGTTCTGCTCGACTTCCTGCTCGGCTTCTTCAGGCGTGACCTGCTGCCGTTTCTCGATCTGCTTCTCCCATCCGGCAATGTCGCCCTTCAACGTGTCGATCCGGGCTTCACGGGCGGCATTGGCCGAAGCGAGCGTGCCCGCGCTGGCTTCGGCAGCGGACCGGACGGCCGCGATCTGATCGCGCGCGGCGACCAATGCGGCGTTATGGTCGTCGATCGCCTGCTTGGCCTGTCCGAGACCGTCGACCCTGCTGTCCAGTTCGGACCTCAGGCTGGCGACCCGGGCGGCGAGCCTTTCATCCGAGTTCTGGATCGCGCTCAGGTAGGTGGTGCCGGTCGCAAGTTCGTCGAAGTCGCTGGCGCCCATCGCCAGGCCGAGGGTGTTCGGGGCACCGCCGCTGATGTAGATCTCGATCAGGCGCTCGGCCAGAACCTTACGGGCCCGCTCCAACCGTTTACGCGAAGCGGCGAGGGCCACTTCGGCTCGTTCCAGCCCGGTCGCGAGACTGGCCGAGCGTTGCTCGCCGCTCGCCAGCAAACCACTGAGATCCGATTCACGGGAGGCCGCCTCGTCGGCCTCGGCCTGCGCCGCTTCGAGGTCGTTGCGGTCGGCCGCGATCGCGCTCGAGGTCCGCTCGATCCGGTCGCGGGCAGCCGCCTGCTTCTGCTCCAGGGTAGCGGCCGAAGCCGGGCCGGAATTCAGCCAGAGGAGCAGAACAGCGCAGGCGCAGACCAGCGCGAGACCGCCTGTCAGGGCGGCGAAGACTGTTCGAGTTGGAGCCAAAATACGAAGCAGACACCGTAACCGCGATCCCCGGGCTCACCGGTGAACCACCCCACACCCGCAAGATGCCTTGCGGCGCTCAGGCTTCCGGCGCTTCGCGGGTGGCGAGGTAGCCGACCGCCACAGCCGTGGTTGCCGCGACCGTGATCGCGGCGGCGGCCCCGGCCCCGGCCAGGAGTCGCTTGTTGTTGGAGGCCTTGCGGCGGATGATTCGCAGGCCAAGTTTGACGACGGCGATTCCGATCAGCTTGTAGATCACCTGATTTCCTCCATGTCCTGAACCTACCCTAGTCCGTCCGGTTTCGAACCTGATGGGCCATCCGGCTCTGCAACGAGAACAGCTCGATGAAGCCGGGGGCAGCATTCTGTGAGAACTCGCCGCCGGAGGCCCCGAAGGAGGCGAGGTTCTCGTCATAGACCGCGTACGCTGACTTGCGGGCCACCGGGGTCACCGATCCCTTGTACAGCTTCAGCTTCACCTCACCGGTGACGAACTCGTTGGCCGAGTCCATGAACGCGTCGAGATCGTGGCGAAGCGGCTCGAACCAGAGTCCGGCGTACACCATGTAGGCCCAGTGACGGTCGAGCGTGTTCTTGAAGTTGTTCTGGTGGATGGTCGAGACGACCTTCTCGAGATCCTGATGCGCGGTGAGGAGCAACGCTGCGGCCGGAACCTCGTAGATGTCCCGCACCTTGAGGCCGACGATCCGGTCCTCGATGTGGTCGACGATTCCGCAGCCATGCCGGCAGCCCGCTTCGGCTGCCGCTTCGAGTAGCGGCACAAGGTCGAGTCGTTCGCCGTTGAAGGAGACCGGTCGGCCCGCTTCGAAACCGATTTCCACGTACTCCGGCTCGTCCGGCGCTTCTTCAGGCCGGGTGACCAGCTGGAAGACGTCGGCCGGCGGCTCGGCGTCGAGCTGCTCGATCGCCTTGCCCTCCGAGGAACGGCCCCAGAGGTTGTCGTCGATCGAGTACGGGGACTCGGAGGTTCCGCCCTTGAGCGGGATTCCGTGGGTGCGGCAATACTCGAGTTCCTCCTCCCGGCCGATCTGCCACGCCCGGACGGGAGCGATCATTTTCAGCTCGGGATTTAGCGTGGCGACGGTGCCCTCGAGCCGGACCTGGTCGTTTCCTTTGCCGGTACAGCCGTGGGCGAGCGTGTCGCAGCCGTACTCGGCGGCGACCTCGACCCCGAGCTTGCCGATCAAAGGCCGGCCGAGCGAGGTGAAGAGCGGATAGCCGCCACCGTAGAGTGCGTTCGCCTTGATCGCCGGCAGCACGAAGTCCTCGGCGAACTCCTCGCGGGCGTCGATCACAACGGTTTCGACCGCCCCCATCGACTTGGCCTTGTCGAGGATCGCGCTGTAATCCTCCCCGGGCTGGCCCAGGTTGACCGTCAGGGTGACCACCTCGGCCTCGTAGGCCTCCTGGATCCAGTGCAGCATCACGCTCGTGTCGAGACCGCCCGAGTAGAGCAGGACGACGCGGTTTACTTCCTCCGGGCGCGCCTCATACGAAGCGATCGGACCCGGAAGCGAATCGAGTGAGATCTCGGTCATCCGGGGCCGATCCCGCCGCTGCCCGTACCGGAGTCGGTGCCGGTGTCGGGTGAAATGCCGCCGCTGTCGGTGCCGCCATCGGTGCCGGTGTCGGTGTCGGTGCCCGTGTCGGGACTGATGCCGCCCGAGCCGTCGGTGCCGCTATCGGGAACGTCCGGGGTGACACCGCCGTCATCATCGTCGGTGGCGGTCTCTCCGGTGTCGCCGGTCGGGCCGGTCGGAGTGACCGGGACCAGCGGAGTGGTCACCGCGGTTTCACCGGTATCTGAAGTCTTGTCGGAATCGTCTCCCCCGCCGCTGATCACGATTACGGCGATGATCAGACCGACGATCACCGCAACCAGAACGATGATCAGGTTGCGCAGGTGCTTCTGCTTCTCTTCGGGCGTGTACTGCGGGCCGTCATCCCCGCGCCGGCGGGGTGGCTCGTCGTTACGCATCACTCTTGTCGGGTCATCACTCACGGAAATCTCCAGTCACTTTGATTCGGCCGGATGGTATCCGGCCAGAGTGTTCGCCATCAGCCTCACGGCCTGATCAGCCTGGTCATCGCTCAGGACAAAGGGCGGCAGCAGCCGGAGCGTGTCCGGTCGCGGAGCGTTCGCCACCAGGCCGGCATCCAGCAGGTCGGCATTCACTTGACCGGCATCGATGCCCTGCTCGAGCCGGAGCCCGATCATCAGGCCCCTCCCTCGTACCTCGGCGACCCCGTCCAAACCGGCAAGATCCCCGCGGAGCCGCGCACCGAGCGAACGGATCCGGCGCAGCATGGCCGGATCATCGACCAGGTCGAGCACGGCCAGCGCGGCCTTCGAGGCCACCGGTCCGGCGGCGAAGGTCGAACCGTGATCGCCGGCGGTCAGGATTTCGCCCGTTTCGTGGTTCCCGACGCAGGCTCCAATCGCGGTCCCGCCACCGAGTGCCTTCGCGGTGGTCAGTACGTCGGGCCGCACTGGACCCTGTTCGTAGGCCCAGAGTGAACCGGTCCGACCGATCCCGGTCTGGACCTCATCGAAGATCAGCAGCGCACCGACTTCATCGGCGAGCTGCCTGGCGACCAGCAGCGTTTTTTCGGAGAGCGGGAAGACACCGGCTTCGCCCTGAATCGGCTCGATCAGGATCGCCGCCGTGTTCTCTCCGACCGCCTCGCGCAGAGCGTCCGGATCGTCGAAGGGGACGGCTCGGAACCCCGGCAGCATCGGCCCGAAGTCGGGGTTGGACGCGAGTCCGGGGGTGGCCGAAAGCGAGCCGTAGCTGCGCCCGTGGAAGTCGCTCTCGAAGGAAACGATCTCGGGCCGTTCAACGCCCCGGGCCCGGGCCGCCTTGCGCGCGATCTTGATCGCAGCCTCGTTCGCCTCGGTCCCGGAGTTGCAGAAGAACACCTTGCCGCCCAGCGAACTTTCCGAGAGCCGCTTCGCGAGCTCCACCATCGGCGCCGTGTAGAACAGGTTCGAGACGTGAAGCAACTGACCGGCCTGTTCCCGGATCGCTTCGACTACCGCGGGATGGCAGTGACCGACCGAAGCGACCGAGATACCGCCGAGAAAGTCGAGGTACTCGCGACCCTCGTCGTCGAACAGGAGCGCACCTTCACCGCGGACGAATTCAACCGCGGCCCGCTTGTATGTCCCCATCACGTAGCGCGCTTCGTCGGCCTTCAGCCGTTCGTTCACGGGGTCACCATCGTTCCGATGCCGGCGTCGGTGAAGAGTTCGAGCAGCAACGAATGGGGGCGGCGTCCGTCGATTATGTATGCGTTCTGGGCGCCTCCCCGGATCGCATTGACGCAGGCTCCCAGTTTGGGCCTCATGCCTCCGGAGATCGTTTCGAGCGCCTGCTCGACGGCGGCCACGTCGGTGACCGATATCCGGGTCGATTCGTCCTCCGGGTCCTCGAGCCAGCCGACGATGTCGGTCAGGAAGATGACTTTGAAGGCACCCAGCGCCGCGGCGACCTTTCCGGCTGCTTCGTCGGCGTTGATGTTGTACGAGTTACCGTCCCGGTCGGAGCCGACCGAGGCGATCACCGGGATGTAGTCCTCGGCAATGTGATTGAGGACGTCGATGTCAACCCGTTCGATGTCGCCAACGAAACCGACCTCTTTGGCGTTGGCGACCGGTGCCACGTCGAAAAGGCCTCCGTCCTCGCCGGAGAGACCGACCGCGGGCGAACCGGCCCGGCCGAGACGGCCGACCAGATCGGCGTTCAGCTTGCCGAGCAGGACCATCTTTGCGACCTCGACCGTTTCCGCGTCCGAGACCCGGAGGCCATGCTGGAAGCGGACCTCGATCCCCATCTTGTTCATGTATTTGGTGATCTCGGGCCCACCGCCGTGGATGATCACCGGGTTGAGCCCGACGTACTTGAGCAGGACGACGTCGTCGGCGAAGGCCTGGCGCAGAGACTCGTCCCGCATCGCCGCCCCGCCGTACTTGATCACGACAGTCTTGCCGTGGAACTCGCGGATGTAAGGCAGGGCCTCAAGCAGCACGTTGACGCTGTCATCGTCGAGTCGGGTCGTGCCGGCGATCGTGTTCGTGATCTGCGTTGCCTTGTCCTGGGGATCCATTGTTTTTTCCTTGCTCTCCGGCTACGTGGTGTATTCGGCGTTGATCACGATGTATTCGTGGGTCAGATCGGAAAAGAAGACATGTGCTCTTGCTTCGCCGCGGTCCAGGGTGAGAGCCAGTTCCGCCTCACGGCCTCCGCCGGCAATGTCTCCCGCTTCGATCACTTCGGGCCCGAGTTCGCCGATGTCCTGGCCGGCCAGAGCCTGTCCGGCAGCCTGGGCGATCCGTCCCCAGTTCGGGTCACGCCCAAGCAGGGCGGTCTTGACCAGTGGTGAATTGGCGATCTTGCGGGCGACCAGCTCGGCTTCCTGCCGGTCGGCGGCACCGGAGACCTCGATTCGTCCGATCCGGCTCGCGCCTTCGCCATCAGCCACGATCTCGAGGGCGAGCTGGAGCAAAACCGCGTCGAGTAGTCCGGCCGGCAGCTGCCGGCCCGAAGTCCCGGAAGACTGGAGCATCACGGTGTCGTTCGTGCTCATCTGCCCGTCGACCGTAATCCGTTCGAAAGAACCTTCGACCGCCTGCCTGAGTGCCGCTTCCGGTTCCGGCACGACTGCGTCGGTCTGGATGAAACAGAGCATGGTCGCGAAGCCGGGTTCAATCATCCCCGCGCCCTTGGCTTGAGCCGAAAGGGTGATCCCGTCAACGGTCAGGCTTACCCGTTTGGGCCACTTGTCGGTGGTCATGATCGCCTCCGAGAATCGCCCTGCCCCGAGCCTTCCTGCTTCCCCTTCGAGATCAGCGGCCAAGGCCGGGATCCCGGCAAGTACCGTTTCCATCTCGAGGGGCACGCCAATCACTCCGGTCTCGGCCACCGCGACGGAATCCGGATCGATCCCGAGCTCGTTGGCCAGTCCTTCCCGCATCGCCAGAGCGTCGCGTATCCCCTGATCGCCAGTCGCCGCGTTGGCGTTGCCGGAGTTGACGATCGCGGCCCGGATGGCACCATGCCGGAGGTTCTCCCGGCAAACCCGGATCGGCGCGGCTGCCGCCGCATTCGCGGTCAGGAGTATGGCTGAGTCGAGCTCTTCCGAGTCGCAGACCACGGCCCCGAGGTCGGTCGCGCCATGTCCCTGGATCCCGCAGGCGACGCCGCCGGCCCGGAATCCGTCCGGCAGCACGGCCGGCTCGTGGAACTCGGCGCCGTTCGGAGCCTCGACCCACTTCGAGCGGAAGAACTCGTCCTCCGGGGGGACGCTGAGACTCGGATGCTCGCTCACTTGAGACCTTCGGTTTCGTCCAGGCCGAGCATCAGGTTGAGATTCTGGATCGCCTGCGAGGAGGCACCCTTCCAGAGGTTGTCGATCGCCGATTCGACCAGGATCCGGTCGTCGGTGACCAGGGGGAAGATGTGGCACTGGTTCGTCTCCCGGACGTCCCTCATGCCGGGGGGCACCTCCCGCAACCGGACGAAGTGCTCGTCTGCGTAGGCTTCGGCGAAGATCCGGTCGAGCTCGTCCTGGGTCACTTCGCGACGCGGCGTCACGTAGCAGCTGACCAGCTCGCCCTGGTCGACCGGGACCAGATGAGGCACGAAGGTGAGTCTTTCGGGCGCGGTCCCTGCCGGCGCCGCCTGGGCCAGTTTCTCGGCGATCTCGGGCCGGTGACGGTGGCCGGAAGGCTTGTAGGCATTCACGTTCTCGGTAACGGTCACAAAGGAGGTTGCCTCACCTCCACCCCGCCCAGCTCCGGACACACCGGACTTGGCGTCGATCACCACGTCCTCGACCAGTCCGGCTTCGGCCAGCGGCGCCAGGGCAAGGATCGAGGCGGTCGGATAGCAGCCTGGGTTGGCGATCAGTTCGGCCCGGGCGATCTCCGATCGATTGAGTTCAGGCAATCCGTAGATCGCACCATCGAGCAGATCCGGTTCTGAGTGGCTTCCGTAGTACCTCTCGTAGGCGGGCAGGCTGAGGAAACGGAAATCGGCAGAAAGGTCGACCACCATCAGGCCCCGGCCCCGCATCTGGGCGACGACCGGGGCGGCAGCGCCATGCGGGTAGGCGACGATCCCGACCTCGACGCAGTCGAAGTCCGTCTCCTCGAGTTCCTTCAGCTCCAGCGGAACCGAGTAACGCGGGTAGAGATCGTTGAGTGGCCTTCCGGTTTCGGAGCGCCCGGTGACCGCGATCAGCTCCAGTCGCGGATGCTGCCAGACGAGTTCGGCGGCCAGCGCACCCGCATAGCCGGTCGCTCCTGCCACCAGGACCCGGGCTTTCGCCCCTTCGGGCGAGATTGGCTGTGTCGGCTCAGCCACGAAGCCTTCCTCCGACTTCATCCAGTGACGCGATGATCGAGTCCCAGACCGGTTCGATCTCTTCCTCGCTGAGGGTTCGGTCGGGAGCCCGGAAACGCAGACGCAGCGCCAGGCTCTTCTGACCTTCTTCCACACCCTCACCGCTGTAGACGTCGAACACGGTGACTCCGGTCAAGAGGTCTCCGCCCGCTTCCTCAACCGAGGAAATCAGGGCCTCGGCCGAAGTCTCTTCCGAAACAAGCGCCGCGAGATCCCGGTCGACCGGAGGAAACGGCGTGAAGTCAACATAAGCTTCTTCACCCACCGCCGAGGACTCGAGCAGGTCGGCGAGGGCGATCTCGAAAGCAACCGCCCCGGCGAGGTCATACTCGTCCGCGACCAGCGGATGAACCTCGCCGATCCACCCGATCGGCTGACCATTGACGGTGACCGTGCCGGACTTGCCGGGATGAAGGAAAGGCTGGGCAGGTGCGCCGGGAATTCGCTCGATCGAAACTTCGGTGCCCAGGCCACCGGCGAGGTGTTCCAGCACTCCTTTCAGGGTGAAGAAGTCCGACGGAGCGGCCTCGCCCCGCCAGGAAGACGCGTCAACCGGCCCGACCGTGACCGCACAAAGCAGCTGGGGCTCATTGGCCGGCGGCCGGGTGTTTCCGGGGAAGTCGCCACCGAGCGGCCCCGGACCGAACTCGCCAGCCGGGAGGTAGACCCGACCGGATTCGAAGAGCGCCACCCGGTCAGCTCCCCGGGAGAGGTTTCGCTGGGCCGCCCCAAGAACGGACCCCAACAGGGTGGTCCTCATCACGGACTGATCCTCGGAAAGCGGGTTGGCGATCTTCACGCCCCTTGCTCTGGGATCCTCATCGCCGAGCCTCAGCCTCCCGGCTTCACCGGGGTCGGTGAAGCTCAGGCCGACGATCTCGTCGAAGCCGGACTCCCGGAGGGAATCCTCGGAGCGCCGCTGCAGTTGCTGTTGGCGGCTGAGGCCCCCGGGCCGCCCGGAACCGGAAGGCAGGGTCGCTGGCAGGTTCCGGTCGAGGTCGCTCAACCGGCCGACTTCCTCGACCAGGTCGATCTCGCGGGTCACGTCGTAGTAACGGTCGGGCGGAACCGTGACCAGCAGGTCCTTTCCGTCCCGTTCGACCCCGAAGCCCAGGGTCTCGAGGGCCGCGATCTGCCGGTCGGCATCGATGGTCAGACCAAGGATGCGCTCGACCCTTCCGGCACGCAGACGGATCGGCTGGGCAGCGGGCAGAGATGCAGATACGTCAACCAGTCCGGTCATCGGGGTTGCTCCGCAGACCTCGACCATCAGGCGCGCGGCCACGGCCTGGGCCCTGAGCGTGAGCTCGGGATGAAGCTGCTTCTCGAAGCGGGACGAGGCTTCGGAGCGCAGAGCCAATTCCCGGGAGGCCTTGAGCAGGTTCGGCCCGTTCCAGTTGGCGGCCTCCATCAGGACGGTCGTGGTCGATTCAGAGACCTCCGAGACCGATCCGCCCATCATGCCGCCGATACCGGCGAGGCCGTTACGGTCGGCCACGGCGATCACCCGGTCGCTCAGCTCGTATTCGTTGCCATCGAGCGCTGCCACCTTCTCCCCGTTCTCGGCCCGCCGGATGATCAGTTCACCCTCGGGCACCCGGTCGAGGTCATAGGCGTGCATCGGCTGGCCGGTCAACCACATCACGTAGTTGGTGATGTCGACCACATTCGAGATCGGCCGCATACCGGCCGCGATCAGTCTCGTCTTCAGCCAGAGCGGTGAAGGCCCGACCTTCACGTCGGTGTACCCGCGTGCCGTGAACCGGGGACAGAGTTCTTCGTCGTCGACGATTATCCGGACCCGGTCGGCAGTGTTCTCGTCGCCGACGGGGTCGTTGAGCCGGTCGACGTCACCGACCTCGGAACCCACTCCGGGACCGATCGGGCCGCCATCCCAGGGCGCCCGGGCGAGTGGCGCGCCGCTGATCGCGTGGGCTTCCCGGGCGACCCCGTAGATACCGAAGCAATCGGTTCGGTTAGGAGTCACCTCGAGCTCAAGCACCGGTTCGGCAAGCGGCAGGAGCTCGGTCGCCGGGGTGCCGGCTGCCGGGCCTTCACCCAATACGAGAATGCCGTCGTGACCCTCTCCGAGTTCCAGTTCCTTCTCGGAACAGATCATTCCGTTCGACTCGACACCGCGCAGCTTCGCCTGCTTGATTTTCATCCCGCCGGGCATCACCGCGCCGGGCAGCGCGACCACCACCGTCTGGCCGGACGCCACGTTCGGCGCGCCGCAGACGATCGTCCGCTCACCGTCTCCGGTGTCGACCCGGCAGACCTTGAGCCGGTCGGCGTCGGGATGCTTCTCGACCGCGATCACCTTCCCGATCACGAACCCGTCGGACGACGGTGGACCAAGGGTCACGACCCGCTCGACCTCGGTGCCAGTCATCGCCATCTGCTCAGCCAGGACCCGTGGCTCGAGACCGGGATCGCAGTAATCGGCCATCCATCCGTAGGGAACCCTCACGAGAACTGCTCCAGCATCCGTACATCATTGTCAAAGAAAAGTCTGAGATCGCCAACTCCATGCCGGAGCATCGCGATCCGCTCGATGCCGAAACCGAAGGCGAATCCGGTCACCGCGTCCGGGTCGTAGCCAGAATCGGCGACGAAGCCGAAGACGTTCGGGTCGACCATCCCGGCCCCACCCAACTCGATCCAGCCAATCCCCTTGCAGAGACCGCAGCGCGAGCCGTCGCCGAGCGAGCCGGAGCCGCCGCAGCGGAAACAGGAGACGTCGAACTCGACCGAGGGCTCGGTGAAGGGAAAGAAATGGGGTCGCATGCGAATCTCCCGGTCGGGACCGAAGATCTCGCGCAGCATCGCGAGAAGGGTGCCCTTGAGGTCAGCCAGGGTGATTCCCTCACCTACCGCCAGCCCCTCGACCTGGTGGAACATCGGGCTGTGGGTCGCATCCGAATCGCGCCGGTAGGTCTTGCCGGGAACGATCATGAAGAGTGGCGGCGAAGAGGCCTCCATCGCCCGGATCTGCATCGGCGAGGTGTGAGTCCGCAGAAGCACCTCCTCGACCCTGCCCTCCTCCTCGACGTAGAAGGTGTCCTGGAGCATCCGGGCCGGGTGGCCCTCGGGATGGTTCAGGGCGGTGAAGTTGTAGTAGTCGTGCTCGATCTCGGGGCCTTCCATTACCTGGTATCCGAGACCGACCATTACGTCCTCGATCAGCCGCCGGGTGCGGGTGATCGGATGGATGTGGCCAACCGTGCGGCCGGGACTCCCCGGCAAGGTCACGTCGATCCGGTCCTCGGCCAGTGACTGGTCGAGCTCGGCCTGCCTGAGACCGTCGACCCGGGCCTCGATCATTGCCTCGAGATCCTTCCGGACCTTGTTGCCGGTGCTGCCGACCGGACCGCGCTGCTCCGGCGGCAGGTCGGCGATGCCTCTCAGGATGCCGGTCAGTTCGGCCTTGCGGCCGAGATACTTGACCCGGGCGTCCTCCAGCTCGGATGCCGAGCCTGCGACTTCCACGGCAGCCTTTGCCTCGGCCTCGATTTGCTCTATCCGTTCAACCATTTCTTTTCCGGTTCAGCTTCCTGATCTTCCTGACTGCTACGCGTTATGACCCGCCGGCGAAGATATCCGCTCACAGGCGATCGCCGCCGCGGCCGCGACGTTGAGCGACTGGGCGCCCTCGGGCCGCTGCGGAATCGTCCAGGTGGTCCCGCACTCCTTCAATACATCGGCCGAAAGCCCTTCGCGTTCGGATCCGAGGCAGAGAGTCGACGGTCCTTCGAGCGGTCCTGGACCCTGCGTCCCGCCGAGAGCGAGAGCGATACGCGGTTGCGGTGTCTCGCTGATCTCCGCCCGGACGATGGGATGGGTGAAGACCGAACCCATGCTGGACCGAACCGCGATCGGAGAGAACGGATCGGCGCTGCCTGGCCCGATTACCACGCTTCCGCCCAGCAACGCATCAGCGGTCCGGATGATCGTCCCGACGTTGCCCGGATCAGATACCCCGTCGAGGAAGAGGCACCTGTCGGCGGAAAGAAGTTCCGGTCCGGTCCAGAGATCGGGCCACACTCCGATCACCCTGGTGCCCGAAGCCAGGGTCGCTACTCCGTCGAGCAGTTCAGGCTCGACCTTCTCGCCGGGAATCTCGCTCTCGGGATGTACGAGCAGCGCCACCGGCTCATGTCCGGCGGCCAGCCCGGCCTGGGCCAGATCCTCGCCTTCGGTTACGAACATCCCCATCTTGCGGCGGTGTTTCTTCTGCCCGAGCTTGCGGACCAGTGAGAGTTTGTCGTTGTCTTTGCTGGTGATCATGGTTTCTTACTGATTTTGGCCCCTGAAACGAGAAAGGGCGGCTCGCAATCGCGAAGCCGCCCGGTGGGTTCGAGGTGCCGTCAGCGCGCTAGGCGGCGGCACCCTCCCGGGCGATCTCGACAAATCGGCGAAAGTCCTCGCGGTCGTTGACTGCGATGTCGGCGAGCATCTTGCGGTTGACCTCGACGCCAGCGGCGCTGAGTCCATGCATCAGCTCTGAGTAGCTCATGCCCTCGAGGCGGGCAGCGGCGTTGATGCGGGTGATCCAGAGGCGACGGAACTCGCGCTTGCGGACCCGGCGGTCACGGTAGGCGTAGGCGCCTGACCGCATGACCTGCTCCTTGGCCAGCTTGTACGAAGAGTTCTTGCGGCCGTAGTAACCCTTGGCCTCTTCAAGTACCTTGCGCCGCTTCTTGCGGGCGTTTACCGAACGCTTCACGCGAGCCATTATTTGCCTCCCAGAAGCTTGTTCACGCGCGGGGCATCAACGTCGTTGATATGGGCGGGCTTGCCCATGTTGCGCTTGCGCTTGGGGGACTTCTTCTCCAGGATGTGACTGGAGTAAGCGTGCCGCCCCCGCAGCTTGCCCTTGGCCGAGCGCTTGAAGCGCTTCTTGGCCCCTGAGTGTGTCTTCATCTTCGGCATGAGCCGGAACATTCAATCAGAAAACCCAGCCAGTCGCCTTTCCGCCCTGCAGACAGAGGTGTTGTCCAGCAGACGCTCCCGCAACCCCTTGAAAGAAGAACGAAACTGGATTATGTTCCATTCATGTCTCGCGCCTTCAGCCTGGTACTTGCCATGGTCGCAACGGTCGCTCTGCTCGGGTCAACAGCCGTTGCCGCCGAAGCTGCCAGTCTCAAGCCAAACAAGATCACCCTCAACGCGAAGGCGAAGACCCTCAGGGTCGGACAGAAGTTCACCGCCCGGGTGAAGTCCGTAAAACCGGCCCGGGCGAACAGGAAGGTGACCTGGAAGTCGTCGAAGATAAAAGTCGCCTCAGTGGACCGCAAAGGGGTTGTCAAGGCGGTCCGCCCCGGCACCGCGACAATCACGGCCAGGTCCGTGGTGCGTCCGAGGATCAAGCAGAAAATCAAGGTCACGGTCAAGAAAAAGAAGCCGGCGATCGTGATTGACAAGAACCTGCTCGGGAGCTGGGGGCTCTTCATCACGGGCGCCGGTTCTCTCGATACTTTCAACGCGAATGGCACCTGGATCTCGGTGGTGATCTTTGAAGGGCCGCTCAGCCCCTACCAGCAGGTCGCGAAGGGCAATTATCAGGCCCGCAACGGTCAGATCCGCTATTCCAACATCGTCTACCGGTCGCGCAAGTACGACGATGATCCCTGGAGCGCCTGGAAGCCAGCGGCAGAGCCCAACCGGATCGAGAACTACAAGGTAGGCACCGACGAGTACGGCGAGTATCTGTCCACCGAGGACTATCCGAACCCGGTCACGTCGGAGTCGGCCAAGTACCGACGTAGCGAATAGCTCATCAGATTCGCGGTCAGGGGTTCCGGCGCGGGTCGTCGGTAGATTGGGCTGCGATGCGGATAGTCCACGTGCTCGGAACCCGGCCCAACTTCGTCAAAATGGCGCCGCTGATCGCCGCGATTTCCCGCCGGTCACCGGAGTGGGAGCAGACGATCGTTCATACCGGCCAGCATTACGACCGGCTGATGAGCGAGATCTTCTTCGAGCAGCTCGGCGTGCCGGCCCCGGACCACATGCTTGAAGTCGGCTCTGGCACCCACGCCCAGCAGACCGCCCGGGTGATGGAACGCCTCGAGCCGCTGCTGGTCGAGCAGCAGCCCGACCTGGTCGTCGTGCCCGGTGACGTGAACTCGACTGTGGCTGCGGCGCTCACAGCGGTCAAGCTCGGCATCCCGGTCGCCCACCTGGAATCCGGTCTTCGCAGTTTCGACCGGACCATGCCGGAGGAGATCAACCGCATAATCACGGACCAGATCGCCGACATTCTCTGGCTGCATAGCGAAGAGGCGCTCCGCAACCTGGAGATCGAGGGAATCCCGGCCGAACGGGCGCACTTCGTCGGCAACACGATGATTGACAGCCTGGTCGCACTGGAGGATCGCTTCCGCCCACTTGCGGCCAGCCGCGAGTTCGATCTTGAACCGGGCTCCTATGTGCTGGTCACCCTTCACCGTCCCGCCCTGGTTGACGGACCGTTGCTGTTTGAGGCGGTCGCCGCCCTGAACGAAGTTTCCGCCGCGATGCCGGTCCTCTTCCCGGTCCACCCGCGGACCCGCGCCCGGCTGGCCGGCAACGCGGAGCTTTCGGAGAACCTCCATCTGGTTGATCCGGCCGGGTACCTGGAGTTCCTCTCCCTCGAAGCGGATGCCGGCGCGGTCCTGACCGACTCCGGCGGCATCCAGGAGGAGACCAGCTATCTGGGGGTCCCGTGCTTCACCCTGCGCGACAACACGGAGCGACCGGTGACGATCGAGCTCGGAACCAATGTCCTGCTCGGCCTCGACCCGGCCCGGATCACCGAGATCCCGACGATCATCGCCAGTCAGGACCCCTCGGCCACGCCGCCGGAACCGCCGCCGCTCTGGGACGGCCACGCCGCCGCCCGAATTGCCGACCTGCTCGCAGCCGACTGAGCTCCGCGCGGCAGGCAGAACCTACGATCACCCACAAATAGTGTGGGTAAACGACGTTTTGCCGGGAAACCTAGGCTTCGTCCGCCGAGGTGCCCGGTTCGGTGTCCGGGGCGACGGCGTTCGGGTGGTCCGGAATCGCGTCCGGGGCGACGGCATTGGGATGGTCAGGAACCGCCGGAGCCTCGTCATCGCTCTTCTTGGGCTTCTTGCTCTTCTTGGCGGCCTTGTCGGCTTCCGCCTCGCGCGTGGCCTCCTTGGAAGGACCGATCAGCATGCTCATGTTGCGGCCTTCCTGAAGCGGCCTTGATTCGATCACCGCAAGTTCCTCGCCGAGATCTTCGAAAAGCCTGTAGAGCAGGTCGCGGCCACGTTCCGGGTGGGCCTGCTCGCGGCCCCGGAACATGATCGTCACCTTGACCTTGTCGCCCTGCTTGAGGAAGCGTTCGACGTGGCCCTTCTTGGTGTTGTAGTCATTGTCGGCGATCTTCGGCCGCAACTTGATCTCGCGAACGTTGACCTGGGTCTGGTGCTTGCGGGCGGCCTTCTGCTTCTGCTCCTGCTCGTACTTGTACTTCGAGTAGTCGAGCAGGCGGCAGACCGGCGGTTTCGCGCCGGCCGCGACCTCGACCAGGTCGAGTTCCGCGTCGCGGGCCATCTGGCGCGCCTGGTCGGTATCGACGATTCCGACCTGTTCACCGTCGGCACCGATCAGCCGGACCTTGGGCACGCGGATGCGCTCGTTGATACGAGTGTTGTCCCGATCAGGGGGACGCCGGTCGAACCTACGCGGAATCGGCACTAGTTAGCGACCAAAACGAAGTTCAAGCGGACAAGAATCGGGTAGGCGAGCACGCGGGCGCAGCGAGGCGCGGGTTCTTTTTCGTGCGTCGAATCAACTGTCGAGCAGCATACAGAACTTTTCAACAGTCATCGCGCCGAGCTCGCCGTCTTCGTGGGATCGGACCGACACCTCCCCCGCCTCCAACTCCCGGTCACCAACCACCAGCATGTACGGGAACCGCCCCAGTTCGGCGGCGCGGATCTTCTTGCCGACCGATTCCGAACGTTCCTCGACCGAAACCCGAGCTCCGCTGGAGCGCAGATCCTCGGCCACCTGCCGGGCGTAATCGAGGTGCTTGTCGGAGACCGGAACGATCCGCGCCTGGACCGGTGCCAGCCAGGCCGGAAAGCGTCCCGCGTAGTGCTCGATCAGGATCCCGGCGAAACGTTCCATCGAACCGAGCAGGGCACGATGGATCATCACCGGCCTTTCCTGCTCGTCCTCGGAGTCGGTGTAGGTAAGCTCGAAGCGCTCCGGCATCTGGAAGTCGAGCTGACAGGTGCCGAGCTGCCAGGAGCGGCCGAGCGCGTCGGTCACGTGGAAATCGATCTTCGGTCCGTAGAAGGCACCGTCGCCGGGGTTGACCTTGTAGTCGCGGCCCTGCGAGTCGAGCGCGCTTCTCAGCATTCCTTCCGCCTTCTCCCAGAGCTCGTCGCTGCCGAGTGATTTCTCGGGACGGGTCGACAGCTCTACCTCGACGTTCTCGAAACCGAACCGGGCGTAAAGCTCGTCGATCGCCTCGCAGATCTCACCAACCTCGGATTCGACCTGGTCGATCGTGCAATAGACGTGAGCATCATCCTGGGTGAACGCCCGGACCCGAAGCAGACCGTGAAGGACTCCCTCCCGCTCGTTGCGGGTGACCTTGCCGAACTCGGCCAGGCGGAGTGGCAGGTCCCGGTAAGAGTGCCGTTCAGCGCCGTAGACGAGGCAACATCCGGGGCAGTTCATGGGTCGCAGCGCAAAGCGGCGCTCGTCGACCTCCATGAAATACATGTCGTCCTTGTAGTTGTCCCAGTGGCCGGAGCGGTGCCAAAGTTCTTCGTCCATCACGTGCGGCGTGGCGATCTCCTTGTAACCACGGCGGTTCAGTTGCTGGCGCACTTCACTCTCGATCAGTCGCAGCAGCGCCGTGCCATTGGGCAGCCAGAAAGGCATTCCCGGAGCCTCGTCACGCAACATGAACAAATCGAGCTCCGGCCCAAGCCGCCGGTGGTCACGGGCCTTGGCCTGCTCGATCCGCTCCAGGTACTCGGCGAGGTCGTCTTTCGAGAAGAACGCGGTGCCGTAGATCCGGGTCAACTGCTCGCGGTTCTCGTCGCCGCGCCAGTACGAGCCGGCGACCGAATTCAGTTTGACCACCTTGATCCGCTTGGTGCCCGGACCGTGGGGACCGCGGCAGAGATCTTCGAAGGGACCGTTCCGGTAGAGCGAAACCGTTTCGGCGCCTTCGTTTTCGACCAGGTCCTCGATCAGCTCGACCTTGAACTTCTCGTCCTGCTCCCTGAAGATCTCGATCGCTTCGGCGACCGGAACGTCGCGACGCTCGAAGGTTTCGTCCGCCTTGATGTGACGACGCATCGCGTCCTCGATCTTCGGCAGGTCGGCGTCGGTGATTTTGACGTCCTCGGGAAATTCGAAGTCGTAATAGAAGCCGTTCTCGATCGCCGGACCGATCGTGACCCGGGTTCCCGGATAGAGCTCCTGGACCGCGGTCGCCATGACATGGGCCGCGTCGTGACGGATCAGCTCGAGGCCTTCGGGGTCGCGGCTGGTGATGATCGAAATTTCCTCGCCGTCGGCAACCGGCGCGCTAAGGTCCCGGAGCTCATCCCCGACCTTCAGCGCCAGAGCGGCCCGGGCCAGTCCCTCGCCGATCGCCAGGGCGGCGTCGGCGCCGGTCGCTCCGGATTCCAGCCGGAGCGGAGTGCCGTCGGGCAGGGTGACTGTTATCTCGGGTGATTCCACGGGCATCGCGCCATCGTAAAGGGATCAGCCGAGCAGTTCGTTCACCCGGCTGGCCAGCACCTCGTGGCCCTTCCGGGATGACCGGCTCGCGGTGACGTTGAACCAGGAATGGAGCAA
>JAEYSQ010000104.1 GCA_023434465.1 Actinomycetes bacterium | reverse complement strand
GAATCTGATCGCCAGCTCAGGCAAGGCGGACAACGGGATCTGCTCGACGATCGCCTTCGACCGCCGGGGGCGCATCGTTACCGTCTGTGTTTCAACCGTCGCGCCACCCCAGGCCCGCATCGTCGATCCCGACACGCTTGAGGTGCTGGCAACCTACGAGCTTCCCGATACCCCCAAGGTCTTCTCGGCCGGGGGCTATTTCTACCTCGACCACAAGGACCGGCTGGTCATCCCGACCCGCACCAACCACATTTTCGTGCTCGGCGAGACTCCGGATGGAAGTGGCTTCCGGCTGATTCACGATTACGACCTGACCTCGGTGGTCAAGCTGAACAGTGAGCGGATGAACTCCGCCCTGCCCGATTTTCAGGGCCGGATCTGGTTCGTCGTCAAGCAGTCCGGAAAGGTCGGCACGGTACATCGCAGGACCGGAAAGATCCGTTACATCCGGCTCGGCGAAACGATCCAGAACTCGTTCACGGTTGACCGTCACGGCGTGTACGTGGCGACCAACAAGCGTCTCTACCGGCTCGGTACGAGGAAGAACGGGAAACCCAAGGTTCAGTGGAGAGCGAAGTACCGCAACGACGGGGTGCACAAGCCGGGCCAGGTCGATGCCGGCAGCGGCACCACCCCGGACTTGATGGCCGGTGGCTACGTGGCGATCGTTGACAACGCCAACCCGGAGAACATCGTCGTCTACCGGACGGCGAAGAAACTCAAAGGCAAGAAGCGCAAGGTCTGCGAAGTGCCGGTCTTCAGGAAGAACGCGAGCGCCACCGAGAACTCGCTGATCACGACCGGCCGTTCGATGATCGTCGAGAACAACTACGGCTACACCGACATCTTCGCGCCCGGCGCGAACGAGGTCGTGACCAAAGCGGGCTTCGCCCGGGTGGACATCCGCAGGAACGGCAAGGGTTGCCGGAAGATCTGGACGAACTGGACAGAGCGGGGAGCATCGGTTGTTCCGAAGATGTCCTCGAAGACCGGACTGATCTACACCTACACCCGCCCGCCTGATCCCAGCGGATCCCAGGGCTACTACTGGACGGCGATCGACTTCAAGACCGGCAAGACCGCCTGGAACAAGTACGCCGGCTCCGGCTTCTTCTTCAACAACAACTACGCCGGCCTCGGCCTCGGCCCCGACGGAACCGCCTACCTGGGAGTAGTCGGAGGAATCGCCTCGCTGCGGGACGGAAGCTAGCCCCGACCGCTCGAGACGGGACGTCGCTCAGGCCGTCGGGCGTGACGGATCGTCATGCAAAGTGCACGAAAATTTACCCACGAAACGGGTGATTGTGGCCATCTCGTAGCTTCGAGGTTCGGGGCCCTGCAACGTCAATGGAAACTCGAGACGAAGACGTGCACAATCGTTGCGGTTATCGAGCCACATGTGAGCCCTTTCCCGCCAGTATCGGATCATGGCAACGAGCTGTACTTCCAGACTCCGATCGACGAGCGTCATGTTGGCGACAAGACAGCATGGTGCCGTATCCCGCCAGCAGCTATTGAGTGCGGGGATACCCGGCGGAACTATCGATGGAGCCATTCGGCGGGAGTTCCTCTACCCGGCTATCCGCGGGACCTACAGCGTCGGCCGACCGGAGCTTTCCGAAGCCGGGATCTGGTCGGCCTGCGTCCTCGCTGCCGGGCAGGGATCTGTGCTCGCTGGCCGCGCGGCAGCCAAGGCCTGGGGTTTCGAGAGGCGTCACCAGTCTCCGGTGCAAGTCCTACGGGGCGGGAACAACGTGATCCGGGGGACCATGTCCATCAAAGCCCATGGCCACAATCACCGGGCCAAACTGGAGGTTCGGCGTTGTGGCTGGATGGGGAGTGAACACGTCACCCGCCAGGTGGGGATTCCGATCCTTCATGTCGAGCCTCTGCTCCTTCAACTGGCCGCAGAACTCGACGAAGAGGCGTTCCAGTACATGTTCTGGGAAGCGGACAGAATCAGGGGTTTGAACGACCGGCGGCTCGATCACTGTGTTGAGATATGCGGTCGCCTGAAGGGCGGGGAGGCGTTCAGAACGGCAGTCGACTGTCGGTTGCCAAACATCGAAGAGGCTCGGTCGTTACTGGAAGTGTTGCTGAAGGAGCTCAGCCAGCGAGAAGACATACCCCCGCCGATCGTCAACAGAAACGCGGAAGGCCACCTGATCGACTTCCGCTGGCCCAACTTCTGGCTGGCGGTCGAAACTGACGGCTATGAGTTTCACCGAGGCCACGGTTCCTTCGAACGGGACACCGAGACCAACAACGACCTGCGCGCCGCCGGGTGGACGGTCCTACGGTTCACCTACCGCATGCTCAAGTACCGGCCCGACTACGTGATCGCAACCATCATAAAAGCGCTCGCTAACGCCGGTCGGGCCGGGCCCTGGACCGAGTGACCTCTTACGCCGGTCGGGCCGGGCCCTGGACCGAGTGACCTCCAACGCCGGTCGGGCCGGGCCGGTCGGGCCGGACCCTGGACCAAGTGACTTCTAACGCCGGTCGGGCCGGACCCTGGACCGAGTGGCTTCTAACTCCGTTCGGGCCCTGGACCGAGTGAGCTCCGATTGTCATGCACATTGCATGACGATCGATACCGCGGCCCGACTCCGGTCACTCGTTGTTGATCATCACGTGCTTGATCTGGGTGTAGTCCTCGAGGCTGTACATGCTCATGTCCTTGCCATAGCCGGACTCGTTGTAGCCGCCGTGGGGCATCTCGACCGCCATCAGGATGTGGTCGTTGACCCAGACCGCGCCGAACCGGAGGGCATTGGTCACCCGCATCGCGCGGCCCACGTCCCGGGTCCAGACCGAGGAGGCGAGCCCGTACTTGGTGCCGTTCGCCCACTTGATCGCTTCCTCCTCGTCGGTGAAGCGCTGGACGGTCATGGCCGGACCGAAGATCTCGTTCTGGACCAGCTCGTCATCCTGCTGAAGGTCGGCGACCACGGTTGGTTCGACGAAGAAGCCGGGCAGGTCGGCCTGCTTGCCTCCGGTCACCACCTGGGCATGTGAAGGAGCCCGGTCGATCAAACCGGTCACGTGCTCGAGCTGCTTTGCGGAGTTGACCGGACCGAGCGTAGTGTCGGCTGAATCGAGATCACCCATCACGTAGCCCTTGGCCTCGTTCGCCAGGCCGTTGACCACGTCGTCGTAGACCTTGGGGCCGGCGAGAATACGGGTCGCGGCGGTGCAGTCCTGGCCGGCGTTGAAGAGAGCGGTGCCGGCGATCGTCTCGTAGACCGCGTCGAGGTCGGCGTCGTCGAAGACGATGACCGGGGCCTTGCCGCCGAGTTCGAGATGAACCCGCTTGAGCGAGTCGGCCGCTGCCCTGGCGATCCACTTGCCGGTGCCGATCGAACCGGTCAGCGAAACCATCTTGATGTCGGGGTGGGTGACCAGGGTCGAACCGGCCGGATCACCGTGACCGCCGACGAAGTTGGTCACCCCGGGCGGGAAGATTTCGGCGCAGATCCGGGCCAGGGTGTGAAGAGTCGAGACCGGGGTCGACTCGGCCGGCTTGAGGACCAGCGTGTTGCCAGTGGCGAGGGCGGGGCCGAGCTTCCAGGCGGCCATCATCAGGGGGTAGTTCCAGGGCGTGATCTGCGCGACCGGCCCGACCGGCTCACGCCGGATGAACGAAGTGTGACCCTCGAGGTACTCCATCGCCGCCTTGCCTTCGAGGTTGCGGGCGGCGGTGGCGAAGTACCGGATGTGATCGGCGGTGGTATCGAGTTCCTCGTCGATGAAGGCCTGGCGGGGCTTGCCGGCATCGGCCGATTCGAGGTCGGTGAGTTCGTCACCGTTCTCGATGATCGCGTCGGCCAGCGCGAGCAGACGATCGGAGCGTTCGCGGGGAGTGGTGGTCGCCCAGCCGTTTTCGAACGCAGCCTTGGCTGCGGCGACCGCGCGGGTCACGTCCTCGGGCCCGGAAAGGGGCGCGTCGGCGATCACTTCTCCCGTCGCCGGATTGATCACCTCTTCCGAGCCGCCGTCGACCGGATCGACGAACTCGCCGTTGATCATGTTCTGAAGCCGCAATTTCTCGGTGATCGCCATCTCTCTCCTCCTGCCGCTGCCTCCCGGCTCGCGGCTCCTCTGTTGACTGACTGGTTACGGCCGGGTTGGTCAGACCCAGCCGAGTGCTTCTTCGACGGGCACGTACTGCTGGCCGGTGCCCTCGGCCACGCCTTCGTGGGTCACACGGCCGGCGGCCACGTTGATTCCGGGCCGGAGGCCGGGATCCCGCTGCACCGCCGCCTGGATCCCGTTGTCGGCCAGAGCCAGGGCATAGGGCAGGGTTGCGTTGGTCAGCGCGCCGGTCGACGTGATCGGCACCGCGCCCGGCATGTTCGCGACGCAGTAGTGGATGATTCCGTCGACCTCGAAAGTCGGGTCCTGGTGAGTGGTCGGCCTCGAGGTCTCGAAGCAACCTCCCTGGTCGATCGCCACGTCGACCAGCACCGCGCCCGGCTTCATCAGCTTGAGCTGCTCGCGCTTGATCACCCAGGGCGCCCGCGCGCCGTGGACCAGCACCGCACCGATCACCAGGTCGGCCTTCGGCAGCAGTTCTTCGACCGCGAGGGTCGTCGAGTAGACCGTCGACGCCTCCCGCGCGTACATGGTGTCGAGTTCCCGCAGGCGATCGAGCGATCGATCGAGAATGAAGACGTCGGCCGCCATGCCCATCGCGATGAAGGCGGCGTTGGCACCGACTGCGCCGCCGCCGATCACGACCACGTTGGCTGCCGCGACACCCGGGACACCGCCGAGCAGCACCCCGCGCCCACCCAGGGGTTTTTCCAGCATGAAGGCACCGGCCTGGGTGGCGATCCGCCCGGCGATCTCGCTCATCGGAGCGAGCAGCGGCAGACGCCCGTTGGCGTCCTCGACCGTCTCGTAGGCGACGCAGGTCGACCCCGACTTCATCAACCCTTCGGTCTGGGCCGGGTCGGGTGCGAGATGGAGGTAGGTGAAGAGCACGTGCTCGGGTCGCAGCATCTCGATCTCCGAAGACTGCAGTTCCTTCACGTGCAGGATCATTTCGGCCGCGTCGAAGACCGCCTTCGGATCGGGCATTATGCGGGCGCCTTGAGCTTCGTAGGCGGTGTTCGAGATCGCGCTGCCTTCACCGGCCCCGTTCTCGATGAACACTTCGTGGCCGTGTTCGACGAACTCACGCACGCCGGCCGGCGTTATCGCCACCCGGTACTCGTCCTGCTTGATCTCCTTGATGACGCCGACCTTCATGTCTTACCTCGTCCTCTCTGGGGTTTCGCTGGGCGGGGTGGCCACTCTGTGGCCGGGTCAGTTCCTCATCATTTGTGAGGCCTCGGTCAGGATCGGCCTCAGCACGTCGTGCATCTCCTCGAACTGCTCGGTGTCACAAATCAGGGGCGGCGAGAACTGGATCACGGGATCACCACGATCGTCGGCCCGGCAGATCAGGCCGCGCTTGTAGAGCTCGCCCGAAAGGAAGCCTCGCAAGAGCCTCTCCGATTCCTCGTCGTTGAAGCTCTCCTTGGTTTCCTGGTCCTTGACCAGTTCGATCGCCTGGAAGAAGCCGGCTCCGCGAACGTCACCGACGATCGGGATGTCACGCAGCGACTCGAGCATGTTCCGGAACTCCCCTTCCTTGGCCAGTACGTGACCGCAGAGATCCTCGCGCTCGAAGATCTCGATGTTGGCGAGCGCGACCGCTGCCGCGACCGGATGGCCGGCAAAAGTGAAGCCGTGGGCGAACGAGGCGTTGCCCTCCATGAACGGTTCGGCGACCTTGTCCGAGGCGATCATCGCGCCCATCGGCATGTAGGACGAGGTCAGAGCCTTGGCCGAAGTGATGATGTCGGGCTGGTAGCCGAAGCGCTCGCAGCCGAAGTAGTGGCCGAGCCGGCCCCAGGCGCAGATCACCTCGTCCGAGATCAGCAGGACGTCGTACTTGTCGCAGATCTCGCGAACCCGCTGGAAGTATCCGTCGGGCGGGACGAAACAGCCACCGGCGTTCTGGACCGGTTCGAGGATCACCGCGGAAACGGTTTCCGGGCCCTCGAAGAGGATGCGCTCCTCGATCGCGTCGGCAGCCCAGATCGGTTCGCGTTCCTCGGGCCAGCGGTAGATGTTCGTGTTCGGCACGTGACAGCCACCCGGCGCGAGCGGTTCGAACTGGGAGCGGAGGTTGGTGATGCCGGTCGCCGAAAGTGCTCCCAGCGTGGTGCCGTGGTAAGCGACCTCGCGGGCGATGTGCTTCGCCTTCTGACCGTTCCCCCGCATCCGGTGGTAGTTGCGCGCCAGCTTCAACGCCGATTCGACCGCCTCGCCGCCGCCGCTCGTGAAGAAGACCCGGTTGAGGTCGCCCGGGGTCATCGATGCGATCTTGCTTGCCAGTTCGATCGCCCGGGGATGGGCGTAGCTCCAGATCACGAAGAAGTCGAGTTCCTCGTACTGGCGGGCTGCGGCTTCGGCCAGTTCGGTACGGCCGTGACCGGCGTTGACGCAGAAAAGACCGGAAAGTCCGTCGAGGTAGCGCTTGCCGTGATCGTCGTAGACGTAAGGACCCTCGCCACGGGCGATGATCGGAATCTCGTTCTCGTCGCTGTATGCGCCCATGCGCGAGAAGTGCATCCAGAGGTGGCGCCGCGCCTGCTCCTGGAGGTTCTGGACTGCGGTTTGGCTTTCGGTGACTGTTGACACGGGCTCCTCCTTCTCCGGAAGATCATTGGGGGTGTGGCTCCACCTTATGTCGGCGTCATCACAGTGACAAGCCGACGAAACGTAAAAAGAGAGCCTTAACTCATGACCATCCGGGGTCCGTTGCTGTTCTGGCGCCGGGAACGGGGCTAGGTTCTGCCGATGGAGAGTCCAGAGGCTTCGCCACCGCCCGAGCGCCCGCTCCCCGACCAGGGAGACGAACCGCACCTCAAGGCAGATGCGATCAGTTTCACGGACGGCCTGGCGATCGCCCTCGCCTCGACCGCCCCGGCCTACTCGCTGGCTGCGGTAATCGGCTCGATCGTCGTGCTGGTCGGCCTGCAGGCGCCGGCGGCTCTGCTGGTCGCCTTCGTGCCGATGTTCTTCATCGCCGCCGCCTTCTACTACATGAACAAGGCGGATCAGGATTGCGGGACCAGCTTCTCCTGGGTGACCCGGGCGATCGGTCCCCAGTCCGGCTGGATGACCGGCTGGGCGATCTGCGTGACCGGCATCCTCGTGGTCGGTTCGCTGGCCGACGTGGCCGTCTACAGCTTCTTCGACCTGATCGGGACCGACGGCCTGATGAGCAGCAAGGCAGCGGTGACGGCCGGGGCGGTCCTCCTGATGATCGTCATGACCGGTGTCTGCGTTTGGGGAACCGAAATCTCGGCCAACCTGCAGAAGGTCCTGATGGTGATCCAGATCGTGCCCCTGCTGCTCTTCGTCGTGGTAGCGATGGTCAAGATCTACGGTGGCGATGCCCCGGGCGGATCGCTCGATCCGTCGCTCTCGTGGTTCAACCCGTTGCAGATCCCGGCCGCCGCCCTCTCCGGCTCGATGCTGCTCGCGGTCTTCATCTACTGGGGCTGGGAGAGCGCCGTGAACCTCAACGAGGAGACCGAAGGCGACGCCGACAAACCCGGACTCGCCGGTGTGATCTCGACCGCGCTGCTGCTGATCACCTATCTCGGCGTGGCGACCGCGATCGTCGCCTGGGGTGGTGTCTCGGGCGCCGAGCAGTTTGACGACGATGCGGCGATCCTCGCGACTTACGCGAAGGAGATCCTGGGCGGCACGGTCGGCTTGCTGGTCCTGCTGTCGGTCGTCGTTTCGGCCCTGGCCTCGACCCAGACGACGATCCTGCCCGCCTCGCGCACTTCCCTTTCGATGGCCCGGGCCGAGGCGATGCCCCATGCCCTGAGCGAGATTTCGGGCCGTTTCTTCACGCCGGTGATTTCGACCGTGACGATCGGGGCGCTGGCGATCATCTGGTACCTGCCCTCGAAGCTGATCAGCGAGAACTTTCTCTTTGACTCGCTCTCGGCGCTCTCGCTGATGATCGCCTTCTACTACGCGATGACCGGCTTCGCCTGCGCTTTCTACTACCGCCGCGAACTCCTGAAATCGGTCAAGAACCTGCTCTTCATCGGGGTCGCTCCGGTGATCGGCGCGCTGCTCCTGAGCTACCTGTTCGTGAAGTCGCTGTTCGACTGGTCCGACCCCGCCAATTCCTACACGGGCGCTTCCTGGCTCGGTTTCGCTCCGCCCGCGATCATCGGGGTCGCCTTCCTGCTGCTCGGCGTGGTTCTGCTCGTCGCCTGGCGCTTTCACCAGAAGGAACCGTTCTTCAAGCGGCGCCGCGAGATCGCGGATCCCGAACTCCTCACCGGCAAAGCCGAGCCGGCGGCTGCCCTGGCCGGCCGCGACGCCGGCTGACCGTTTTCACGCGGCCTTCCCGGTTTACATAGCGCCCGTGAATCCGTGTTGCATTGGACATCGGGACTGCGAGCAGGCATTCATTTGGACAATTCGTGGTTGCGGGATCCCCCGGGTTTCGCATACGGTTCAAACCGAAGTCCCCGGAGCCGCAGTGCCGAGGCTCTGGATCTGTCCACCTGAGAGAGGGGTTTGATGGAAGGCTCGCCAGATCTACCGCCGACCGGTCCTGACGCGGATCAGTCGGAGGGAAAAGACGGGAAAGCTTCGGGATCTGGAAGCGGGGGAGTTCGACTCGAGGGAGTCAGCAAGCGTTTCGGTGATTTCACCGCCGTGCAGTCGACGGACCTGGATATCGCCGACGGCGAGTTCTTCACCATGCTCGGACCCTCCGGTTGCGGCAAGACGACAACCCTGCGGATGATCGCCGGTTTCGAACAGCCGACCACCGGTGAAGTGATGATCGACGGTGTCAACGTGGCGGGCCAGCCGGCCTACAAAAGACCGACCAACACCGTCTTCCAGTCCTACGCCCTCTTCCCGCACATGACCCTGGAAGAGAACGTCGGCTTCGGTCTCAAGCGCAAGAAAGTCCCGAAGGCGGAGATAAAGAGCCGCGTCGCGGCCGAACTCGAGCGGGTAGGCCTGAGCCGCGAGGCCAAACGCAAACCGAACCAGCTCTCCGGTGGCCAGCAGCAGCGCGTCGCCCTGGCTCGCGCCCTGGTCAACCTGCCGAAGGTACTGCTGCTGGACGAGCCGCTCGGTGCCCTCGACCTGAAATTGCGCAAAGGCCTCCAGGTCCAGCTCAAGCAGATCCAGCGGGACGTCGGAATCACCTTCGTCTACGTGACTCACGATCAGGAGGAAGCGCTCACCATGAGCGACCGGATCGCGGTCATGAACGAGGGTCGGATCGAGCAGTGTTCGGATCCGGAAACGGTCTACGAGCGGCCCAGCACCACCTTCGTCGCCGGCTTCATCGGCGTCTCGAACCTGATGCCGGCCGTGGCGAACGGCTCGAACGAAATCAACCTTGACAACGGCCCGTCCATCCCGACCCCCGATGCGGCCCGGTTCGGATCCGGTGAGCGCTGCTACGCCGTGGTCCGCCCGGAAAAGCTGATCGTTTCCACCAACGGCGATGCGCCATCCGACCAGCCCGGAGTCGATGGCGTCGTCGAAAGTTCCCTTTACCTCGGCACCGCGACCCAGCTGGCCGTTCGGGTCGTCAACGACGTGTCGATGACCGTCCTCGTTCCCAACGCCTCCGAAGAAGAGCGCCAGCGCCTTCCCGGCGGCGGCGCGAAGGTACGCCTGTCCTGGGTGCCGGAGCACATGCATCTGGTCGCCGAGTCCCACGCGGACCAACCGGCCGACCCTACGCCCAATGAAAACGTCACCGAAGGAGTGAAGTGATCCCCATGAGCAATGTAAAGCGCGTCCGACTGCTGTTCCTGGCAGTCCTGGCCCTGACCGCATCAATGGTTCTCGTCGCCTGTGGCGGAGGTGGTGGAATCGACGAAGGCTCGGACAACTCCGATGTGACCACGGCGACCGGTGGTGACCCGCAGGGTTCGCTGAAGATCTCGAACTGGCCGCTCTACATCGACGGACAGACGATCAAGAACTTCCAGAACCAGACCGGAATCAACACGACCTACACCGAAGACGTCAATGACAACAACGAGTTTTTCGGCAAGGTCCAGCAGCAGCTCGCCCAGGGTGATTCGGGCGGCCGCGACATCATCATCGTGACCGACTGGATGGCCGAAAAGATGTACGACCTCGGCTACATCCAGAACCTCGACAAGGCCGAACTGGGGACGGTCGATGAGAACATGATCGCGAGCCTGCAGAGCCCGGATTTCGACCCGGAGCGCGAGTACAGCGTGCCGTGGCAGTCGGGCATGACCGGTCTCGTGGTTCGCACCGACCTCGCTCCTGACGTCAAGTCGATCAATGACCTGTTCGACCCGAAGTACAAGGGCAAGGTGACCCTGCTCTCCGAGATGCGGGACACCGTGCCGCTGGTCATGGCCGCTGACGGGGTCGACCCGACCGAGGCGACCACCCAGGACTGGATGGATGCGATCGACAAGATCAAGGAGAACGTCGACAACGGTCAGATCCGCCGGTTCACCGGCAACGACTTCGTCCAGGACCTGGCCAAGGGTGACGTCGTCGCGGCGATCGGCTGGTCCGGAGACGCGGTTCAGGTCCAGAACGACAATCCGAACATCAAGTACGTCCAGCCCGAGCAGGGTTGCTCGATCTGGTCGGACAACATGCTGATCCCGGTCGGCGCACCCAACCCGGCAGCCGCATACGAGTTCATGAACTACGTCTACGAGCCCGCAAACCAGGCCAAGATCACCGAGTACGTGAACTACGTCAGCCCGGTCAAGGGCGTCAAGGAGATTCTGACCAAGAAGGATCCTTCGCTCGCCAACAACGACCTGATCTTCCCCAGCGAGGAATTCACGGAGAACTGCTTCGCACAGGTCTCGCCACCCGGGGACGAAGCCGAGCAGACGGAAGTCGAGCAGGCGTTCCAGGACGTGGTCACGGGCTGATCCGGACCGGAAGCAACTGAAACCAGGATGAAAAAGGCTGGCGAACCGATGAGAAAGGCAACTCACCGATGACATCGGTTCGCCAGCGCCTGGTTCCCTACGGGCTGCTCGCCCCGGGCCTCGTCTGGCTCGCCCTCTTCTTCGTGGTCCCCATGTACTTCATGGGGGAGCTTTCGCTGAAGACCGGGTCGCTCGAGTCCGGCTATCAGCTGACCTGGGCTTTCGAGAACTACACGGACTCGATCTCCCAGTACTCGGACCAGTTCATCAGGGCGTTCTGGTACGCAGGTGTAGCCAGCCTGCTCTGCCTGATCATCGGCTACCCCCTCGCTTATGCGATCGCCTTCAAGTCGGGACGCTGGAAGAACCTGATGCTGTTCGCGGTGGTGGCACCCTTCTTCACCACCTACCTGATCAGGACGATCGCCTGGAAGACCATCCTCGATGACTCGAGTCCGGTTGTGAGTGTCCTGAAGACGCTCCACATCGTGCCTTCCGATGGAAGGGTGTTGGCCACTTCGGCGGCGGTGATTGCCGGTCTCACCTACAACTTCCTGCCGTTCATGGTCCTGCCCCTCTTCGCCGCGCTTGAACGGCTCGACCGCCGGTTGCTCGAGGCCGGCAAGGACCTCTACGCCTCGACCGCACAGACCTTCTGGCGGATCACCCTGCCACTGACCATGCCGGGCATCATCGCCGGCATTCTTCTCACCTTCATCCCGGCCGCCGGTGACTACGTCAACGCGATCTTCCTCGGTGGCACCAACCAGTCGATGATCGGGAACGTGATCCAGTCGAAGTACCTCGTGATCAACGACTACCCGGACGCCGCGGCCCTTTCCTTCACCCTGATGGCGGTCATCCTGGTCGCACTGCTCTTGTACATCAAGTTCGCCGGATCGGAAGCACTGATGGGTGACGAGGAGGAAGCAAAATGAGGGCCTGGAGATGGATCAAGGAGCACATGGTGCTCTTCATCGGACTGCTGGCGCTTGGTTACATGCTGCTCCCGATCCTGGTCATCGCGGTCTTCTCCTTCAATGATCCAAGCGGCCGCTACAACTTCGAGTGGGTCGGGTTCACCACCGAGTACTGGCGCAGTCCGTTCGCGATCGACCAGTTGACCGATTCCCTGCTGGTCAGCATCCGTCTGGCCTTCTTCACCTCGATCGGCGCCACGATCCTCGGCACCCTGATCGCAATCGCCCTGGTCCGGTACCAGTTCTTCGGCCGGAGGGCGGCCAATCTGCTCATCGTGATTCCGATGGCAACTCCCGAGGTCGTGATCGGTGCCTCTCTGCTCTCGATGTTCCTCGTCTACGGCGCCTCGCTCGGTTTCGGCACCCTGCTGATCGCCCACATCATGTTTTCGATCTCGTTCGTGGTGATCGTGGTCCGTTCGCGACTGATCGGTTTTGACCGGCGGCTGGAGGAAGCCTCGGCCGACCTCGGTGCCAGCCCGCTGACCACTTTCCGCAAGATCACGCTGCCCCTGATTGCCCCCGGAGTCGCTTCGGCCGCGATGCTCTCCTTCGCGCTCTCGATCGACGACTTCGTGATTTCGAACTTCAACTCGGGATCGACCGTCACCTTCCCGCTCTACATCTTCGGTGCCAACCAGCGCGGCATCCCGGTCCAGGTCAACGTGATCGCCACGATGCTGTTCGCGGTGACCGTGCTCGCGATGCTGGCGGTGATCATCCAGCAGAAGCGGGCCGAGAAGGCGGCGGCGATGCGGCCCGAAGAGGTCGCCAACAAACCAGCCGTCAGCCTGCCCGTCTAGTTCGCAGGGAATCGAGGGGTCCGGCACGGGGTGCCCTCTAAAACCGTCGCTGCGCTCCCCATTCCGAGGTTTTCGAGGGGCACTCCGCACCAAACCCTGCGAAGCGGATATGAAGGTCATCTATCTTCCTTCCATGGGATACGAGACGCGTTTGCTGATTGATGGTGAGTTGGTCGAGGGCGAGGGGGCGCCGATCGAGGTCGAGAATCCGGCGACGGAAGAGATCGTGGCCACGCTCGGCTCGGCTTCTTCGCAGCAACTCGATCAGGCAGTCAAGACCGCCACGGAAGCGAAGGCGTCCTGGGGAAACATGCCAGCAGTGGACCGGGCACCTTTGCTCCACGGGGTCGCGACCGCGCTTCGGGAAAAGACCGACGAGCTGGCCCTCTTGATGACCACCGAGATCGGTCGGCCGCTTTCCGAATCAGCCGACGAGGTCGAGTGGTGCGCGGCCTGTTTCGACTACTACGCCGAGGTTGCCCGCTCGGAGATCGGACGGGTGATCCCTCCGATCGAGGCCTCCCAGTTCTCGGTCGTGGTGAAGGAACCGCACGGCGTGGTCGGCTGCATCGTGCCCTGGAACTTTCCCCTGCTGCTTCTGGTCTGGAAGCTGGCGCCCGCCCTCGCCGCCGGAAACGCCGTCGTCGCCAAGCCCTCCGAATTGACCCCACTCTCGACCCTCGCGATCGCCGAGGTCTTTTCCGAACTGCCTTCCGGCACCGTGAACCTGCTCGCCGGGGCCGGGGAGATCGGCGCCGGCATCGCCGAACATCCCGGGATCGATTGCGTCGCCTTCACCGGATCGGTCGCCACCGGACAGAAGGTCGGAGTCGCCGCGGCCGCCCGAAACGCCCGTGTCAACCTGGAGATGGGTGGCAAGGACCCCTTCATCGTCTGTGATGACATCGGTGCCGAAGGGCTGCAGGTCGCAGCCGAAGGAGGCGCCTGGGCGGCCTATTTGAACGCGGGCCAGGTCTGCACCTCCTCCGAGCGTTTCTACGTGATGGAATCGGTCTTTGACGAGTATGTGAGTGCGTTCGTCGAGCACACGAAGAAACTGGTGGTCGGCGATCCGCTCGAGTCGGCAACGGACATGGGTCCGATGATCTCCGCCAACCAGCGCGGCAAAGCGTTGGGACAGGTCGAGAACGCGGTTGCGGCCGGGGCGGAGCTTCTGACCGGCGGCGGCAACGCCGGTTTCGACAAGGGTCACTACCTCGAACCTTCCGTGCTGACCGGTGTCCCGGCCGAAGCCGACCTGTTGCGGGAGGAGACCTTCGGTCCGGTCGCGCCGATCGTGGCGGTCAAGGACCTGGACGAAGCGATCTCCCTCGCCAACGGCCTCGAGTTCGGCCTCGGCGCCAACATCTACACCCGCGATCTGAAGCGGGCGATCCGCTGCGTCAAGGAGGTTCGGGCCGGGTCGGTCTGGATTAACGACCCGCTGACCGACAACGATGCGGGGCCCTTCGGCGGTTTCAAGAACTCGGGCGTCGGCCGCGAGCTCGGGACCGAAGGACTCGACGCCTTCCGCGAGGCCAAGCACGCCCACATCGACACCGAGATCGAGATCAAGGACTGGTGGTACCCCTACGGCTGAAGCCGACGGGACGACCGCGGACGCACCGCGATGTTTCCGGTCAGGAAGTAGCGCCGGTGGTGCCACCCGTCCCGGTCGCGCCGGAACTGGTGGAAGCGCCCCCGCTGCCGCAGGATTCGAATCCGAAGCCGTCGGCCAACTGGTAGTACTCACCGGCCAGGATTGATCCCTGCTTGCCGGCGGTGATCATCGCGTCCTTGTCGCCGGAGGCGATCGCGTCAGCCGCTTCTTGCGCCGTCGTCACGCGCTGCCGGCCCAGCGCGATGATCTGGTCGACGGTGGCCTGGTCGGCAACCGGCGGGGTCAGAGCCTCGAGCTCGTCGAGCATCGCCGTGACTTCGGAAGCCTGATCCTCGAAGTCCTGGGCGGCACTTTCGAGGTCGCTGCTCTTCAGGGACTGGTCGAACTGCTGCTCCAACGCGGTCGATTCGGCGCTGTACTGGGCGCAGATCGCGTCGGCATCGGCGATGTATTCGGTCCTGGTCAGGTCTTCCTCGCTCGAGCCTCCCCCGCAGCCGGCCAGAACTCCGGCCACTGCTGCTGTGGCCAGGACGGCGACCACCCGGGAGCCGACCGCTCCAGGACCGGTTTTGAATCGCTTTTCATTCGGCTGAAACTGGCGCATTGGGGCGCAGCCTATCTTCGGATCACCGGTCACGCCTCAATAGACTCGAACCCATGTCATCTCGCCAGGACCGGACCCCCTATGTAGATGCCGTGCTTCAGTTCGCCCAGGGTGATCCCGGGAGGTTCAACGTGCCGGGTCATCAGGGCGGCATCGGGGCCGATCCGGGGCTGCACCTCTTGGCCGGCCAGACCGGATTGGCCGATGACGTGCCGGCCCTGATCGAAGGAATCGACGTAGGTGATCCGAACCCTTTCCAGGAGGCCCAGGAACTGGCCGCCGAAGCCTGGGGGGCCAAGCGAACCTGGTTTCTGATCAACGGCGCGTCGCAGGGGAACCAGGCGATGTGCCTTGCCGTCGCGCACATGGGTGGCGAGCTGGTGGTTCAGCGAAACGTTCATTCCTCGGTGATCGACGGGATGATCATGGCCGGACTCAAGCCGACCTTCGCTGCCCCGGAACTCGACCCGGACCTCGGAGTGGCTCACTGCCTCACCCCCGAGGCACTGGCCGAAGCGCTCGACCGGTGCCCCGACGCGGCTGCCGCGGTCGTCGTCTCGCCCACCTATTTCGGAGCCTGCGCAGATATTCCGGCGCTGGCCCGGGTCGCCCACGAAAGGGGGGTACCGCTGGTCGCCGACGAAGCCTGGGGCGCCCACCTGAAGTTCCATCCCGACCTGCCGCCTTCGGCGATCGAGAGCGGCGCCGACCTGGTCATCTCCTCGACCCACAAGATCGTCGGCAGCCTCACCCAGTCAGCGATGATCCATTTGGCGACCGACCGGTTCGACCAGTCGATTATCGATCGCTGCATCTCGATGACCGAATCGACCAGTCCCAACTCGTTGCTTTGCGGCTCGCTCGACGCGGCACGCCGCCAGGCCGCGATCGACGGCGAGCGCCTTCTCGGGGAGACGCTGGAGGTGCTGGCCGAGGCGCGGGAAGAGATCCGCGGCATCCCCGGCCTCGACGTACTTGACGAGCGGCTGCTCGAAGCCGAAAGCGTCGCCGGCTGGGACCCGCTCCGCCTGACGATCGACGTGCGGGGAACGGGCAGCACCGGGTACCACATCGCCGAGCTGGCCCGGGACCTGGCCGGGGTCAATCTCGAACTGGCGTCCGACACCGTCGCGGTCGCTGTATTCGGCATGGCGAGTGCGACGCCGCAGCGCTCGCGCAGGCTGATCGACGGCATCCTGACCGCGCTGGAGGCGATCGAAGTCGAGCCGGTCCAGGAGAAACCGGAGTTCGCTCCTCCGCCACTCTGGGGCGAGCCCGCGATGACCCCCCGGGACGCTTTCCTCGGCCGCCAAGTCGTGGTCGCCTTCGACGATGCCGAGGGACGAATCGCCGCCGAGCCGCTCGCCACCTACCCGCCCGGCATCCCGAATGTGCTGCCCGGCGAGCGACTGACCCGCGAAACGCTCGACTACATCACCGACTCGGTCGCCCATGGCGGTTACGTGCGCGGTGCCGCCGACCGCGAGCTGACCACGCTGCGGGTCATCGACGAATGAGCGGGAAATTACCGGCGCCCGGAACGAATATCCCGGTCGCGACCCTGCCCAACCTGAGGGATCTCGGCGGATACCGGACCGCTGACGGCCGTTCGGTCCGGCGGGGCCGGCTCTACCGGTCGGTGCTGCTCGGCCGTCTCAGCGACGACGACGTGGCGAAGATCGAACGACTGGATCTCCGCACCGTGTTCGACTTCCGGACTGCGGCCGAGCATGAGGCGACCCCCGACCGGGATGTCGGCGCCCGGACCATGAACCTCGACGTCCTTGCGGACCGCAACGGAACCGGTCCGGCCGGCCTGCTGGCGAAGATGGATGACCCCGCCGCGATCAATGACGCTCTCAAGGACGGCCAGGGCGAGACCATGATGCGGACCGCCTACCGCGAGCTGATCGAGTTGCCCTCAGCCAATCGCTCGTACCGGAGTTTCTTCACCGAACTGGCTTCGGCCGAAAGCCTCCCCGCTCTCTTTCACTGCACTACGGGGAAGGACCGCACCGGTTGGGCGGCAGCTTCGACCCTGCTCTTTCTCGGTGTCGACGAGGAGGACGTCTACCACGACTACCTGCAAACCAACATGCAGCTGCTGCCGGCGCTCGAGCCGCTGCTCAAGCCTTTCGTCAGGGCCGGAGGAGATTTCGACGCGCTCAGACCCGTGCTGGGAGTTGACCGGAGTTACCTCGGGACGGCGGTCGACCTGATGAAGAACTCCTACGGATCGATTCACGCCTACATGAAGGAGGGACTCGGTCTGGACGAAGAGATCCTCCAAACGCTCCGCAGTCGGCTGCTGACCGACCCGGTCTGATCACCCGCGCGGCATTTGTCCCCTTCCAGCTTGTTGGCTAACTGTGTTAGCCTAACGCCATGCCGACGATCGAGACAACCGAATTCATCGACGCTACGCCCGAGCGGGTCTGGCGCGAACTGACCGACCTCGACTCCTACCCGGAGTGGAACCCCTTCATCGTCGAAGGGTCCGGCGAGTTGCGGGAGGGCGAGAGGCTGAAGCTGAAGATGCAGCCCCCCGGCGGCAGGAAGATGGCATTCGCCCCCACCGTGATCAAAGCCGAGTCCGGTCGGGAGCTGCGCTGGCTCGGCCGCCTGCTGATTCCCGGGATCTTCGATGGAGAGCACTGGTTCAGCCTCGAGGCCGAGAGCGGGGGCACCCGTCTCGTCCAGGGAGAGAAGTTCAGCGGGGTCCTGCCCCGCTTCATGGGCAAGACACTGGCCAGGACCGAGCGGGGCTTCGAAGCCTTGAACTCGGCCCTCAAGGAGCGGGCCGAAAGGGAGTGAGTCGCCGGGGGGAGATAACCGCGGCGGCCCGGAACCTGCTCGAACAAGAAGGCGAAGAATCCCTGACCATGCGGAACCTCGCCGAGCAGCTCGGAATAAAGGCTCCCTCGCTTTACAAGCACGTGAAGAGCCGGGGCGAGATCGAAACCCTGCTGGCCGCCGAAGCCCTGAAGGAGATCGCTGAAACCCTGTCGAACGAACCGGACCTCGCCTCGATCGGGCGGGCCTACCGGGCCTGGGCGCTCGCCAATCCGGCCCTCTACAGGATCACGACGACCCGTCCCCTGGACCGCGAGAACCTGCCGGCCGGGGTCGAGGAGGCCGCCGCCGCTCCGCTGATCGAGGCGGTCGGCGGCCAGCAGGACCGGGCCCGCGCGACCTGGGCGCTGGCCCACGGGCTCACCATGCTCGAACTGGACGGCCGCTTCCCTGCGGACGCGGACATCGACGCCGCCTGGGCGGCCGGAATCGCCGGCCTTCGCTGAATCGGGAAGGCCGTCCGTACGGAACTTCGTTGCGGGTCTCTCGCGCCAGCCTCAGTCGGCCCGGCCCGGGTCTCCTTCGATCAGCTCGATCCGGTAACCGTCAGGATCGCGGACGAAGCAGAGCCGGGAGCCTCCGTCGCTGACCGTGTACGGCGGCTTCTCCGGCGCTATGCCCTCGTTGGCGAGACCGTCGAGGGTCCGGTCGAGATCATCGACGACGAATGCGATGTGTCCGTACCCGGTGCCGATCTCGTACGGCTCCTCCTGGTCATAGTTGAAGGTCAACTCGAGCCGGGGACCGTCGCCCTCATGGCCCATATAGACGTTGACCGCCTCGTCGCCGATCGGCAAACGGTGATGCTCCTTCAGGCCGAGCTTCTCGTAGAAGGCGATCGATTCGTCGAGGTCGAAAACCCGGTAACAGGTGTGGATCAGCGATGACATGCCCAAACCGTACCCGCTCCGGGCACCGCCGACTCAAGGTGCCGTTAGCTGCTCGCTAGGGTGAATCCATGAGCACCTACGAGCGCGTTGCCGAGCTGCCGGTCGAGATCGAGTCCTGGTCAATGGAAGGGCTGGCGATCAAGCCCTCGCCGGAGTTCGAGCGGCTGACCACCGTGATCCGGATCGAGGGCGCCGGGGCGACCGGGCTCGGCGAGGACATCACCTACGAGGCGCTCGACCAGATCGCGCTTCAGGACGCCGGACCGACCCATGACTTGACCGACGCAAAGACGGTCGGTGAGTTCTGCGACCTGATCGGCGGCCTTGACCTCTTCCCCGGTCCGCCGGAGCGGGAAGTCTCCCGCCTCTACCGGCGCTGGGCCTTCGAGTCGGCGGCGCTCGACCTCGCTCTCTGGCAGGCCGGGACCTCGCTGGCCGAGTACCTCGACCGTCCGCTCAGCCCGCTGACCTTCGTCGCCTCGATGGGGCTGACCGGCGGACCGGGTGGCACCGAATCGGACATCTCGAGGTTGACGGTGAAGCTCGAGCGCTACCCGGAGCTCAAGTTCAAACTGGATCCGTCGCTGGACTGGGACCAGTCGCTGATCGACGAGCTCGTCCAAACCGGTGCCGTCAACACACTCGACCTGAAGGGCCAGTACAAGGACACGGTGGTCGACATCGAAACGGACCCCGGGCTCTACCGGCGGCTGGTCGACGCCTTCCCCGACGCCTGGCTGGAGGATCCGGACATAACGGCCGAGACGCGCGAGGTGCTGGACGGCGAGTGGCATCGCGTTACCTGGGACGCCCCGATCCACTCGGTCGAGGAGATCTCTTCACTCGAACACAAGCCGAAGGTGATCAACATCAAGCCTTCCCGCATGGGCGGCCTCAAGTCGACCTTCGATTCGTACGACTACTGCGACGCGGAAGGAATCGGGGCCTACGGAGGCGGCCAGTGGGAACTCGGGGTCGGCCGGGACCAGATCCAGTACCTGGCGGCGCTCT
>JAEYSQ010000100.1 GCA_023434465.1 Actinomycetes bacterium | reverse complement strand
CCCTGGTCGGCTGGGAAGCGCCGGGGGCCAACTCCGGCACTCCTTTTGATGAGAATGCCCTCCGCTGGATGCTGTTTCTCGGGATGGGCTGGAGCATCCTTGGTGGCTCGGTTTCCCACACGATCTTTGCCAAGCAAACCGCGCAGGCGATCGGCTGGCAGTCAAACGGCTTCCAGTACGAAGTCGGCTTCGCCAGTCTCGGCATCGGCCTGGCCGGAATCGTTGCCTCCAACAGCACCGATTCCACCGCCTGGATCTGCGCCGCTCTGGCCGGCGGAATCTTCCTCTTCCTGGCCGGGGTCAACCACATCCGGGACATGGTCAGGGATAAGAATTACGCCCCCGGGAACACGGTGATCATGCTGAGTGATTTCGGGGTGCCGATCTCACTGCTGGTGCTGCTGATCTCGACCGGCGCCATCTGAGCTTCCTCCGGCGGATCACTCGGCGGTCTATGTGCGCCTGGTCTTCATGAGGAGCAGCAGGGCGGTTCCGGCGAGGGCGCTTACGATCGAGCCGAGGAAGATTCCCACCTTGGCGCCATCGATCAGGGCCTGGTCGGTGAAGGCGAGTTCGGTGATGAAAAGCGAAACCGTGAAGCCGATTCCGCCCAGCGCAGCGACACCCCAAAGCTGAGCCCGGCGCATCCCTTCCGGCAGCTTTCCCGAACCCAGCCGCAGGGCGAGGAGCGCGCTGACCGAGATTCCCAGCACCTTGCCGACCACGAGCCCGACGATCACCGCCCAGGTGATCCCGCTGCTCATGGCCTCACCCAACACTCCGTCGCGCAGATAGATCCCGGCGTTCGCGAGCGCGAACAAGGGCACGACGACGTAGGCGCTGACGGGATGAAGGGCATGCTCGAGGGTGCGGTGTATCTCCCGCCCGCGGAAGGGCCGGACCGGCACCAGAAGGCCCAACGCGACACCGGCGATGGTGGCGTGAACGCCGGACTCGAAGGTCGCCAGCCAGACCACGGCGGCGACCGGAACGTACGGCCAGATACGCCAGATCCCGAGACGCTGGAACAGGAGCACTGCCAGGAGACCACCAGCCGCCACGGCGGCCCAGCCGGGGGAAAACCCTTCCCCGTAGAAGACGGCGATGATCAGGATCGCGACGATGTCATCGACGATCGCGACGGTCAGCAGGAAAACCCTGACCCCGTTCGAGACCCGTTTCCCAAGCAGCGCCAGCACTCCGACCGCGAAAGCGATGTCGGTGGCTGCCGGGATCGCCCAGCCCTTCGCGGCATCGCCGGTAGCAATCAAGGTGAAGAGGATCGCCGGCAAGGCCACCCCGCCCACGGCCGCAACGACCGGCACTACCGCATCACGCCGGTCCTTCAGCTCGCCGACGACCAGCTCGCGTTTGATCTCGACCCCGACCACGAAAAAGAAGATCGCCATCAGCAGGTCGTTGATCCAGTGCTGGAGATCGAGGTCGATATCGATTCCGCCCAGCGACAGCTTCAGGTAAGAACCCCAGAGTTCGAAGTAGCTGTCGCTCCAGGGCGAGTTGGCCCACAGTAGCGCGAGGATCGCGGCCGCGAGCAAGACCACCCCGCCCAGGACCTCCTCATCGAGGAAGTCGGTCAACGGATCGAGGATTTTGGTCTTCAGGATGCGCTTCATGGTCGGCTTTCAGGCAGCTTCACGACTTGCCGACCAGTCTTCCCGGCACACCTGGCGTCAGGCTATCAGCCCGTCTTGCCCCGCCCACCCGTCAGCTTCTGAGTGCGATCCGTCACATTACTCACATATAAATTTATATCCGGGTAAGTTAGACGCATGACCAACTCGCCCCGAACCAGACTTTCGCGTGAGGACCGCATGGAGCAGATGCTCGGCACGGCTCATCAGCTCTTTGCCGAGCGGGGATATGCCGCCGTGACCATGGACGAGATTGCCGAGGCGGCCGGCATCACCAAGCCGCTGATTTACAACTACTACGGAAACAAGGAGCAGCTCTACATCGCATGCATGGAGCGCTCCGGCGATTCCCTCGTCAACGCGATCTCCGTGGCTGTCGCCGAGGCCGGCAACCCTTCGGTCGCGATCGAGGCCGGGGTGCGGGCCTTCTTCGACTTCCTCGACAACGACCGCGACGCCTGGACGGTGCTCTTCGACGAAACCCTCCCCCGCGGAGGAGAAGTGACCGAAAGAGTGGCCTTCTACCGGCAGCAGCTGCTTGATTTCGTCGCGCAGGCCACCCTGGCCCGCCTGCCGGAGAAAGTGCGAGAAAGCGAGTCGGTGCGGATCGAAGTCGAAGCGGTCTCCACCGCAGTGCTCGGCGCTGCCGAGGCGGTCGCCAGATGGTGGCTGCGGACCGGTTCTGTAACCGCCCGGGAAGCCGCCGACATCCTGATCACGACGGTGGAGCCCGGTCTGCGGCTCCGCTCGACCAAACTGCCCACCCTGCTCCGAGGAGGCTCGCCAGCATGAACCAGAAGACCCGCCGGGTCGCCGTAGTCGGCGCAAACCGGATTCCGTTCGCAAGATCAAACGGCGCCTATACCCACGCGACCAACCAGGACATGCTGACCGCCGCGCTCGATGGGCTGATCGACCGGTTCGGACTTGAAGGCCAAAGGCTCGGCGAAGTCGCCGGCGGCGCGGTGCTGAAGCACTCACACGACCGTGACCTGACCCGCGAAAGCGTGCTCGGCACACGGTTGGCCGCCGAGACACCGGCCTACGACGTCCAGCAGGCCTGCGGCACCGGACTCGAGACGACGATCCTCATCGCCAACAAGATCGCCCTCGGTCAGATTGACGCCGGAATCGCCTGCGGCGCCGACACCACCTCCGACGCCCCGATCGCCCTCAACGAAGAGCTCCGCGAGACCCTGCTCGAAGCCAACCGCCAGACCACCACGCTCGGCCGGATCAAGGCTTTGACCGCCGTTCGACCACAGCACCTGGTGCCGGCAATACCCCGCAACGAGGAACCGCGAACCGGGCTTTCGATGGGTGAAGCCTGCGCGATCATGGCCCGTGACTGGGAGATCGGGCGAAGCGAGCAAGATGAACTCGCGGTAGCCAGCCATCACAACCTCGCGGCCGCCTACGAAAGGGGATTCTTCGACGACCTGATGACTCCTTACCTGGGACTGCGCCGGGACCAGAACCTGAGGCCGGATTCCACGGTCGAGAAGCTGGCCCGGCTGAAGCCGGTTTTCGGCGGTCCGGAGGGAACGATGACCGCAGCCAACTCCACCCCCCTCTCCGACGGCGCATCCGCGGTGCTGCTCGCCTCGGAAGAGTGGGCCCGGGAAAGGGACCTGCCAATCCTCGCCTACTTCGCCGACGGCCAGACCGCAGCCGTCGACCACGTTCACAAACGGGAAGGTCTGCTGATGGCCCCGGCCTTCGCGATGCCGATGATGCTGGAACGGGCCGGTCTCAGCCTCCAGGATTTCGACTACTACGAGATTCACGAGGCCTTCGCGGCACAGGTTCTCTGCACATTGCGGGCCTGGGAGAGCGATGAATTCTGCCGCGAGAAGTTAGGCCTCGAAGCCCCGATGGGCTCGATCGACCGGACGAAACTGAACGTGAACGGTGGCTCGCTCGCCGCCGCGCACCCCTTCGCCGCAACCGGCGGCCGCATCGTCGGCTCGCTGGCCAAGCAGCTGGCCGAAGCCGGAGCCGGCCGCGGCGTGATCAGCATCTGCGCCGCCGGCGGCCAAGGCGTCGTCGCAATCCTCGAAGCACCAGGAGCAGGCAAATGAACGACACCTACTCGCAGATCGTCAACGCCCCTCTCTTCTCGTCACTGGCGGCTTCGCTCGGTCTGCCGCGACCGGTCGAACTCGACCGCTTCCGGGCGGGCGAACCGCCCGTAAAGGGTGCGGTCCTGACCGGGGCCGCTCCGGAGGGTCGCCTTCGGCCGGCGATCGCCCGGGTCCTGGACTCAATCGGAGCCGAGCGTGCGGGGGCTGACGGTCTTGCCAAGGCGCTGGTCTTCGACGCAAGCGGAATTGCCGAGTCCGGGCAGCTGGTCGAGCTCCAGAAGTTCTTCTATCCCGCCGTGCCGCGACTCGCGAGTAGCGGACGGGCGATCGTGCTCGGTACCCCGCCCGGTTCGACCGGTTCGCCCCGTGCTCACACGGCGCAGCGGGCCCTCGAGGGATTCGTTCGCTCGCTCGGCAAGGAAATCGGCGGCCGCGGCTCGACCGCCCAGCTGGTCTACGTTGAGCCGGGCGCCGAAGGCGAGATCGAGGCGACCCTGCGCTTCCTGCTCTCACCCCGGTCGGCCTTCGTTTCCGGACAGGTGATCAGGGTGGGCAAACCGGTGACCGAGGCACCCGGGATCGACTGGGACCGCCCGCTCGACGGACTTACGGCGCTGGTGACCGGGGCTTCGCGCGGGATCGGCGAATCAATCGCCCGCACCCTCGCCCGCGACGGCGCTACGGTGGGCGGCCTCGACATCCCCCCGGCCGCGGACGAGCTCGACGCCGTGACCGCCGAGCTTGGCGGTCGCTCGATCGCCCTCGACATAACCGCCGAGGATTCCCCCGAGGGGGTCACGCGGGAGCTGTGCGAGGGGGTCGACGTGATCGTCCACAACGCCGGCGTGACCCTGGACCGGACCATCGCCAAGATGCCAGAGGACCGCTGGAGCCGGCTGATGGAGATCAACCTCTCCTCGGAGG
>JAEYSQ010000092.1 GCA_023434465.1 Actinomycetes bacterium | reverse complement strand
CGGCAACACCGACCACGCCACCGACCGCCAGTGAGGCGACCAGCTCGCCGATATCGAATTCACCGCCCGCACCGTTGGTGAAAGAACCGAACACGACGACCGCGATGATCGCTCCGATCGGATCGATCAGGATGCCCTCCCACTTGAGGACGTTGCGGACCTTCGCGGTCGGTCCGATGAAGTCGAGGATCGGCAGCACCACGGTCGGACCGGAGACGATCACGGTCGCTCCGATCAGGATCGCGATCTCGTGGGGCACGTCGAGGATATAGGCGAACGAGACAGTGGCGAGAAACCAGGTAATCACCACCCCGATCGTGATCAGCCTGATCACGGCACCCCGGACTCCGGAACCGAGTTCTTCCCGTTTCAGTCCCAGCGCACCCTCGAAGAGAATGATCCCGACCGCGATCTGAACGATCGGTGAGAGCGAAGGCCCAAGCAACTCCGACGGGTTGACCAGGTCGAGGGCCGAAACGCCGACCACCATGCCGACGATCAGCAGGGGCACGATCGGCGGTACCCGCATCCAGGTCGCGGAAAGCCGGGCAAGCACCGAGAGAATCACGACCAGACTCAGGCCAAGAAGTGCTTCATCCATTGCGGGTCCTCCCCAGGTTGCCGACGATCACGGCGACCACCGTGATCACGTAGATCTGTCCGATCAGAGCCTCGGCCGCGGTCAGTGACCGGCCCAGGTTGGTCGCCGGGCTGAAGTCTCCCATGCCGACGGTGGTGATCGTGGTCAAGCTGTAATAGAGATAGTTGTTGGTGGTCCCGTCCCCCGCGCCCTGCTGGAAGAAGGGCTCGCCGGAGATCGCTGCGATAGCCCCGAACGCTGCGGCGAAGGCGAGGCTCATCAACAGGTAGATGCAGAGCACCCCCATCATCGTGTGGGTCGTGATCTTGCCTCTCTCCTTGACCTGCCGCACCAGCCCCCAGGCAATCACCGGGGTGGCGATCACGACCAGGCAGAAAGTGGACAGCCTGACGAAGTCATCGTTGACCGTGCTGGTGAATCCGGCCTGGATCCAGGCGACGAACAGGACGATGCCGATGATCACGCCAACCGCGACCCGCAGGACCATGCTCGGCTGGGCCGCCCGGGTCGACGCGAACAGAGCCAGCGCCTGGAGGTTGAGCGAGATCACGTTGGACCACTTGCCGTCCGGGGTGGCCATGACGAAGACCATCGAAGCGAGGATCAGGATCAGGGCGAAGCCGTACCGCTCGGCCCCCATTTGCCGGATTTCAGTCAAGCGGCCAGATCCGTGTCGACACCATCGACATCGGTGATCAGGGTCATGTTCGGGTTTCGGATTCGACCGGCCGGGACGCTTTTGTCCCGAGCCAGGAGCTTCGACACGGCCTCGTCCTTGCCCTCGCCGGTGACCAGGAAAAGGATCTGCCGGGCCCGGTCGATCGTCTTGTAGGTCAGCGACATCCGGCGAGTGCCCTGGTACTCGCCGGTCGTGATCGCCACCTGCCGGTCGGCCACGTCAAGGATCGGGTCGTCGGGGACCAGCGAAGCGGTGTGACCGTCCGGTCCGAGACCGAGATGAATCAGGTCGAAGCGGTCAGGCAGCGAGTACTCGTAGCCCGCTGCGGCGGTGGCGAGATCGTCGGCCCCGACCGGCATCGGCCGGATCGCCGCCTGACAGATCAACGGCAGGGTCAGGACCAGGTGGGTCAGATTGCGCTCCGCACTGCCGGTCGGGGCGATGCGCTCGTCAACCTGAAACAGCGAGGTCCGGGACCAGTTGAGACTGCTCTCGGCCAGCAGTTCCAGCATCCGCCACGGTGTCTTGCCACCGCTTACCGCGAAATTGAACCGGCCCCGATCGGCGATCGCGGCGTCGGCGACCAGCTCGACGATCCGCGCCGCCTCGACCGCGGCGGACTCCGCATCTCGGACGACCCGGGTGACCAATCAGCTCTCCTTGCCTGCCGCCGGCTTCTCGTCGTGTCCTCCGAACTGCTTGCGCATGGCGGAGAGGACCTTGTCGCCGAAGTCTCCCAGGCCACGCGAGTAGAAACGTTCGTGGAGGGCGGCGGTGAGGACCGGGGTCGGCACGCCTTCGTCGATCGCGGCGATCGAGGTCCAGCGGCCCTCGCCGGAGTCGGAAACCCGCCCGGAGAACTCTTCGAGCTGCGGCGATTCTGCCATCGCCGCGGCGGTCAGGTCGAGCAGCCAGGAACCGACCACGCTGCCTCGCCGCCACACTTCCGCGACCTGGGCCACGTCAATGTCGTACTGGTAGTACTCGGGGTTCTCCATCGGGGCTGTCTCGGCGTCACCGTCCCGCTGGTGAAGACCGGCGTCGGCGTTCTTGATCACGTTCAGTCCCTCGGCGATCGCGGCCATCATGCCGTACTCGATGCCGTTGTGGACCATCTTCACGAAATGCCCGGCCCCGGCCGGCCCGCAGTAGAGGTATCCGTTCTCGGCGGGCGAGGGTTCGCCGCTCAGACCCGGGGTCCGTTCAGCTTCGTCGACACCCGGAGCCAGGGTCGCGAAGATCGGCTCGAGCCGCTTGTAGGCCTCTTCGGGGCCGCCGATCATCAGGCAGTAGCCGCGTTCGAGCCCGAAGACGCCACCCGAGGTGCCGCAGTCGAGATGATCGATTCCCTGCTTGCCGAGTTCTTCCGCGAAGTGGATGTCGTCGTGGTAGTAGGTGTTGCCGCCGTCGATGATCGCGTCACCTGATTCGAGCACGGCGGCGACCTTGCGGATCGTGTCACGGGTGATGTCGCCGGCCGGGACCATGATCCAGACCGCCCGCGGGGCACTCAACTTCGAGGCCAGCTCGGCCAGGTCGGCCGCTGGCTCGGCGCCTTCCCCGGCCAGCTCCTGCGCCGCCGACGGATTCACGTCGTAAACCACGCAC
>JAEYSQ010000076.1 GCA_023434465.1 Actinomycetes bacterium | reverse complement strand
CCCACGGCTACCCCGGCCGACACGTTTCACGACCGCCAGGATCTCGCACCGTGAACCTTCTGGTCCTGCAGGGTTCGGGTCGGGGGTGTTCCCCAAAAACCTCCGGAATGAGGAGCGAAGCGACGGTTTTTGGGGGACACCACCGTCCCGGACCCCTCGACCAGGTCCCACAGGGTCCCGACGGGTTGACCGTCGAGTGGAACCGACCCATCCATTGATTTTCGCTGTGGGTCGGTGGGTTCAACCTGGGAGGCGGGGCGAAGCTCGCCGACTGCAGATGGGATTTTTGGGGGACACCACCGAAGCCGAACCCCTCGATCACGCCCCACAGGGTCCGGGTCGGGTTGGAAGGCGTCCGATCGGATCCGTTGAATAGCGATATATGAGAGTGGTGATGGGCATTGATCCCGGGACGGCCAACCTTGGGTTTGGTGTGGTCAGGATCGAAGGGGGTCACATGGTGGCCCTTGACGGGGGAGTCATCGAGACCGCAGCGGGCGATCCGATCGAGCAGCGGTTGAGTGAGATTCACCTGGCTCTTTCGCGCCTGATCAAATGGCATCAGCCGGTTGCCCTGGCGATCGAGGATCTCTACTTCGGCAAGAACGTCGGCTCGGCGATGAAGGTGGGCCAGGCATCGGGCGTCTCAATGCTCGCCGCAGCACAATGCGAAGTGCCCTGCTTCACCTATACGCCGCAGGCGATCAAGACCGCGGTGTGCGGGTCCGGAAGCGCGGCAAAGCGGCAGGTCCAGAAGATGGTCGCGACCCTGCTGAATTTGAACGAGGTGCCGCAGCCCGACCATGCGGCCGATGCGTTGGCCGTGGCGATCTGTCACGGCGGCACCGCGGGTCGGAGGGATGCGACCGAGGCCGCGCTGGCCGGATCTTCCGCGGGTTTGCGGGTGGCGAGTTGATCGCCACGGTTCGAGGCGAGGTGCTGGTGAGGCGTTCCGATCACGTGGTGATCGAAGCGTCCGGGGTCGGCTACCGGCTCACGGTCAGCTCGGAAACCCTCAGGGGAGTGCCGGCAGCAGGCCAGGAGATCTTCCTTCACGCCGAAACGATCAGTCGCGACGACAGTTTGCTGCTTTACGGATTTTCGTCCGAGGAGGAGCGGGACCTCTTCAACATGCTTATCGGCGTCAGCGGGATCGGCCCCAAGGTCGCTATCGCCGCGCTTTCCGGCGGGCCTCACCGCGAACTCACCCGGGCGATCATGGCTGGTGACGCAAAGCGCTTCCAGGCCGTTCCTGGCATCGGCAAACGGACCGCCGAGCGGATCATCCTCGAGCTCCGAGACAAGGTGACGACAGTCGCCGAGGAAGCTGGTGAGGCGGTCGTGCCGGCCGCTTCCGATGCCCGCTCCCTGGCCCGTGACGGCCTGATCAACCTTGGCTACGCCCCGCTTGAAGCGGAGCAGCTACTCGACGGAGTCGGCACCGGTGATGATCCGCAGGAGCTGATCGGTGCCGCGCTGAAGCGGGCCGCCGCTTCCGGCCGGGGTGAGTGACACCCTGTGTGTAGTGCCAGGACAAGAACCGGGATGGCGAGATCATGAGTGACCTGCCCGACTTCGGCGGCAAACGGATCGACCTCGGAGTCGAAGCCGACCTGCCGGAAGGAGCGGAACCGCGGGTCCATGACGCGCGCGCCGATCAGCCGGACCGCGAACTTGACCAGTCGCTCCGGCCGAAGGGACTCGAGGATTTCGTCAACCAGAAACAGGTGACCGATCAGCTCGCGGTCTTCATCGAGGCAGCCCGTCGCCGTGAGGAGCCGCTCGACCATGTGCTGCTGGCCGGCCCGCCCGGTCTCGGCAAGACGTCGCTGGCCAACATCGTCGCCGCCGAAATGGGTGTCCCGCTGGTGCAGACGGCCGGCCCGGCGCTCGAGCGAAAAGGTGACGTCGCGGCATTCCTGACCTCGCTGGAACCGGGAAGTGTGTTTTTCATCGACGAGATCCACCGGCTCGGCCGCGCTGTCGAAGAGACCCTCTACCCGGCAATGGAGGACGGTGAACTACCGGTCGTTCTCGGTCAGGGCGCCGGAGCACAGACCGTGACCCTGCCACTTCCGCCCTTCACCCTGATCGGCGCCACCACCCGGAGCGGGCTCCTTACTACGCCGCTACGGGACCGGTTCGGCGTTTCGCACCGTCTCGAGTACTACTCGGCCGAAGATCTCTCGAGGATCGTGGTTCGATCGGCCGGCATCCTTTCGGTCGAGATCGATCCGGCCGGTGCCCTGGCGATCGCGGAGCGCTCGCGCGGCACTCCCCGGGTTGCCAACCGCCTGCTGAAGCGGGTCCGGGACTTCGCCGAGGTGAAGGGATCAGGCTCGGTCGACGCGGAGATGGCGGACGCAGCGCTGGAGATGCTGGAGGTCGACAAGGCCGGGCTCGACCGGGCTGACCGCGCCTTGCTCGAGCTGATCGCCACCCGGTTCGGAGGGGGGCCGGTCGGGCTTTCGACGATCGCCGTCGCGGTCGGCGAAGAGCAGGACACGATCGAGGACGTTCTCGAGCCTTATCTGCTGCAGCTCGGCATGCTCAAACGGACTCCGAGAGGCCGGGTTCTGACCCCGACGGCCTTCGAACACCTCGGGTTGCCGGTCCCGAGCGGCCACCAGTCGCTCTTCTAGATCCTGAGGAAACCCTGACGCCAACTGGGGATCGAAGGCTGCCAGCCGAGTTCGGCTTTGGCCTTCGCATTTGAAGCTCCGCGGCCTTCCACCGCGACCTTCGCGATCTGAGGGCCGGCGACCATTCTCGCGAGCCAGACCGGGACCCGGCGCGGTGGCTTCGCGCCGACCGCTGCGGCCAGCCCGGGCAACCACTCGGACATCGGTGCCGGTTCATCGTCGGTCACGTTGTAGATGCCCCGCCCCTTGGTCAGGCTGGAGACGGCCGCCGAGGCGGCATCGTCGACGTGGAGGAACGAGGTGATCCCGGTTCCCTTGCCGACCACCGGCAGACGACGCCGACGGACCTCCTCGGTCAAGTGGCCGTCCGAGGCGTACCAGGTTCCCGGACCGTAAAGCAGCCCGTATCGAAGGACAACGGTTTCGAAGCGTTCATCGTCGAGGGCCTTCGATTCGTGGGCGAGGGTCGCATCATGGGCGCCGGTCCGGTCGACGGGATCGCCTTCCGACTTGATCCGGCTGCCGTCCAGGGCGTAGAGGAAAGAGATGCTCTGGGTGATCAGACGCCTCGCTCCGGCCGCCGCGGTGGCTTCGATCACATGGTCGCCGCCCACCGATCGCATCCGGTTGTTGGCGTCGTAGTAGCCCTTCTTCTTCGGTTCGAAGCGGGCGGGCAGGCTGGTCAGCTGATTGATCACGACCTCCGGTTCGGCTTCGCCGACTACCCGGATCATTGAGTCGCGATCGAAGACGTCGACCGTTACCGGGCTACCTCCGGCCTCGGAGATCCGCTTGGCCCCGCCGGCGCTTCGGGTCGAGCCGGCCACCTGGTGGCCGGCAGCCGCAAGTTGCCTGACCAGGGGAAGGCCGATCGCACCCGAGGCGCCGGCCACGAAGACCTTCATCCTGCGACCGCCGCAGCACGGGCGTTTCGGTCATGCATGAACTTGGCGAAGAGCCCGCCAGTAATGAACATGAACGCGGAGTAGACGGCAGCTGGAATCATCAGGGCGTCGACATCCAACATACCGGCTATCGCGATCGCCACGGTGGCGTTGTGGACGCCGAGCTCGAGCGCGATCGCAGTCGCCTGACGGTCGTTGAGCCGGCTGGCTCGGGAGATCGTGAAGCTGATCGTCATTGCGAGGAGATTGAGGCTGAGAGCGGCCAGCGCGACCTTGGTGAAGTTGTCGCGGATCAGGTCGAACTCCGAGATCACGGCGGCGATCACGACCAGCACGAAGAGGATCATCGAGACCGGGGAGAGGCGGGCTTTCAGGGCATCGGCGCGAACTCCCATCCGCTCGTGGACCCACAGGCCGATCGAGAGCGGCAGCACGGTGATCAGGAAGGTCCGCAGCGCGACGGACGCCATGTTGATGTCCTCGAGGTCGCCGACCGTTCCGAAACGGTCGGTGGCGAGGCTGAGGTAAACGGGAATCGTGACCATCGCCACCACCGAAGAGATCGCGGTCATGGTGATCGAGAGCGCTGTCTCGCCTTTGGCCAGATGGGTGAACATGTTGGCGAGCGTGCCGCCCGGGGTAGCACCCAACAAGACCAGGCCAACCGCCATCTCGGTGCTCAGGTTGAACAGCTCGGCCAGGCCGAAGGCGAGCAGAGGCGAGATCAGCAGCAGATTGACCAGGCCGATCGCCACTCCTTTGGGAATCACGATGACCCGCTTGAAATCCTCGAGCGTCAGGCCGAGGCCGAGCGTGAACATGATCACGGCAAGCGCCAGGGGCAACACGACAGTGGTGACCAAACCGTTCCTCCCAGATAGATCCTGCCCCTCCAGCCGAGGGACCCTGCCGGGACCATATGTCACGGAACGCCGGGACCGCCACGCAGGTACGATTCGCCACCGATGCCATTCTTCATCTGTCCCAATTGTGGAAATCGCGAAACCAGCGGTGACCGGACTGCCGGGTTCAGTCCGCGGCCCAAAGGGTGTTCGAAGTGCGGCTTCGGGTTTGTTTTCGAATTGCTCGACGATTACTACCCGGCCCCCAACGCCGCCTTCTTCGTCTGTGATCAGGAAGGCCGCGTTCTTGATGCCGGCCGGGGCAGCTTCGAGTTGACCGGACTGACGGACGAGGACGTGATCGGTCGGCCCGTACGGGACGTCCTGGGACTCGAGTGGCTCGATTCCGGTGACGGTGGTCCAGCTGCGGACACGAACGGGGACGGCGAGACCGACCCGATCGAGACCTCGCTCGAGTGGGGAGTCCGATCTCTTGGCAAGCGGGTTGAGGTGCGCGCCGAGAAGGATTCAGCCGCTCAGGCCATCGCCGACGTCTTCCCCGCATACGACGACGACGGGGGTCTGATGATCGTCCTGACGCCAGAAGGGTAAGCTTCCGCATCGATGGGAGGCAGGCGCCGCAACATATTCGTGCTGCTGTTCGTGCTCGGGCTGGTAATCGTCTCGGCGATCATCTGTGTCAAGAAGCCGACGCAGCTTGGCCTTGACCTTCAGGGCGGCATCGAGCTGACCCTGCAGGGCCGGCCGACACCGCAGGTCAAGGAAGTCACTTCCGAAGCGATGGAACGCTCGGTCGACATCATCCGCTCCGGCTGCGACAAGCTCGGTGTTTCCGAGATCGAGGTCTCACGGCTGGGAGCCGACCAGATCTCGGTCGGCATCCCGGGTGCCACGAACGTAGGTTCCGCGACCGAATGTGCGACCAAACCGGCGCGGCTTTACTTCTACGACTGGCAGAACAACCTCGTCGGACCGGCCAAGGACCTCAGCCTGGTCGGCACCGGCGCCGATCAGGAAGAGGTTCTGAAGGAAGTCCGCCAGCGCTGGATTGACGCCGGCCGGCCCCCGACCCAGGACTTCAACCGGACCTCGATCAACCAGGGAGCCGAACCCACCATGTGGGATGCGGTCAATCTCGCTTCGCAGCAGCCACGCAACGACGAGTGCGAGGGGTGCACTTCCGGCGACAAGTACTACCTCTTCGACGCAGAGACCAAGGAACTGATTTCCGGGCCCGTAACGGCCAGGGAAGATCTCTTCTTCAACGACCAGGGTCGACCGTTGCCGCACGAGCCGGTGAAGGGTTCCAACGGCAACAAGGTCACGATGACCGATGAGACCGGAGAACCGACTGGCGAGGCCGTCGTGAAGAAGGTCCCGCAGGGCACGATCGTGGTCGACGAGTTGCCGACCGACAGCGACGGCAAGACGCTTCAGACCGACGACGACGGTCTCTGGGAGAACTCGGACGGCGAGCTGGTCGATCCGTCCGGTTACTTCGTGATCAAGGACAACTCGGCGCTCTCTGGTTCGGAAATCAAGGATCCGCAGCAGAGCATGGATCAGTTCAACCAGCCGAACGTTCAGTTCGAGTTCACCGGCTCGGGCCAGGATGCATTCCAGGAAATCACCCGGACGATCGCCCAGGAGGGTCAGGCACGGGCCATCGGGGGAGTCAGCAGTGCCGACGAGGCATCGGCACTTTCGGGCAACTTCGCGATCGTGCTGGACGGCCAGGTCGTTTCCAAGCCGATCATCAACTTCTTCGAGAATCCGGACGGCATCGATGGCCGCACCGGCGCCCAGATCTCCGGCGGTTTCACGGTCGACGAGGCCCAGAACCTGGCCGAGTTCCTACAGCGCGGCGCGCTGCCGATCGACCTCAAACTGACCTCACAGAGCCAGGTTTCGGCGACTCTCGGCCAGGAAGCTCTCGATCAGGGCGTGCTCGCGCTGCTGGTCGGGCTCGCCCTGGTGATCATCTTCCTGATCGTTTTCTACCGCTTCCTCGGTGGTGTCGCATCACTCGCGCTGCTGGTTTACGCGGTCCTCTTCCTGGCCCTGATCAAGGTGATTCCGATCACCCTGACCTTGCCCGGCATCGCCGGTCTGGTGCTGACCATCGGCGTGGCCGCGGACTCGAACATCGTCATCTTCGAACGAGTCAAGGAAGAGCTCCGTGCAGGGAGATCCGTGCAGTCGGCGATCACGCTCGGCTACCGGCGAGGGATCAGCACGATCATCGACGCCAACGTCGTCACCCTGCTGACCGCATTCATCCTCTTCGTGCTGGCGACCTCGGGCATCAAGGGCTTCGCCTTCACGCTCGGCGTCGGCACC
>JAEYSQ010000245.1 GCA_023434465.1 Actinomycetes bacterium | reverse complement strand
CTGAGCGCCGGCCCGCCGCGGCGGGCTGCGATCCCGTAATCACCGGCCTGGGCCTTGTAGCTGAAGGCCAGCCTGACCTTCTTGCCCCGAGCCCGGTTTCTGATCTTGACCCGGACCGTGACGTTCCGGGACTTGCCGATCGCGATCGTCCTGGACCGGACGCAGGGCCGGCCGGCGATGCTGCGGGACTTCACGCAGACCTTCAACCGGTGGATCGGCACGTTTCCCTTGTTGGTCAGCCGCAGCCGCAGCCTGACGCGCTTGCCGCGAACCGCTTTGACCTTGCGATTGATCAGCCTGATGCGAAGCCCGGCCCGGGCCTTCTTCATCGGCGCGGTGGCAGCATTGCCGGCCAGTGGCTTCGAGACCCGGGACCTGTAGTTCTCCGCCGCGGCGACTCCGTCCTCGGGCGGCCCGAAGTACCGGGTCCGCTTCACGGTCAGGTTGTTGAAGGTACCCAGGCGCGGGTCGGTGTTCGGCGTGATTGGCAAGCCGTTGCTGCCGAGGATGCCGAAGCCGGAAGCGCCGATCGACTGCCCGTCACCACCGCACTGGGTTTCGTTCGCGGCGGTCGGGGTCAGGTCGTCGAGGTAGTAGTTGCCGAAGGCCGGGTCCGGGATGTCCGTGTCGGAGGCGATTACGGTGCTGACGGTCCCCTGGGGGCCGGAGAGCTGCTGCCAGGCGTAGGCGCCGTTGGCGACGTCGGCCGCGGTGGACGGGACCAGGGTGTCCGGCTTACCGTCCACGGCTACGCCGCCGGTGTTCTTCATGTCCCGGTAGGTCATGCCGATCGCCTCCGGCGAGTAATCGGTCCAGGAGTAGAGGTCGGTCATGGTGTGAACGCGCAGGTAGATGTTGTTCTGCTCGTAATCCGCGTAGTAGATGTGTTCGCGCTGAACGTACGGACCCGAGTTTGCTCCCATGTAGGACCGGATCGCCCGCACCGGGCCGTCGATCACCGCGACATAAGTGCCTTCATCGTCGCTGTGCGTGTCGTTCCCGGCCCAGAGGTCCTCGGTCCAGCGGCCGGAGAACGTGTACTCCGAGCGCACGCAGGCATTCCGCGTTGCCTGGGCCACTTCACGGTCGAGGATGTCGGCCCCGCTGGCGTTCCCGGCGGTGATCCTCATCTCGTCTTCCTGCCAGCGGTCGAAGGAGTGAAGGCGGTACTTACCGGTGGTGACGGTCGAGTCCTCCGGGTTCGAGGAGGTGAAGTAGCCGTAGTCGTCACGCAGGTTCTGGCCCTCGGTTAGACCGGACAGATTGAAGTCGTATTTCACGTAGTCCCGACCAACCAATGTGGAGGTGAGGCCGCGCGAGCGGAAGAGATAGGTGAAGGCCTTGCCGCCGCCGAGCGGATCCTTCACCGCGATCCTGGTCCCGGAGCCGGGAATGACCCCGCTCGGGGCGCCGGCCTTCTTCGGGGCCCGACGGCCGGTATCCCGAGCCATGAAGGCGACCTCATCGTCGGCGTCGAACCCGGCGTCCCCGTCCGCTCCGGATCGGGTCTTCGGGTCGGCGTAGACCTCCAGCTCGAAGCCCAGCGTGGTGTCGCCGACATATCCGTTGCCGGTTTCCGGGTAGAGCTGTCGCGCGTTGATCGTGTGCCGCTCGTCGACCTGCACGGGCACCTGGACCCATTTGCCGGTCCACTTGAAGGCGACGATCCTGGCCGGTGCGACGCCGGCCAGGCCAGGCACGGCGCTGCCCTTGAGCACCACCGCATCTCCGCCCCGGTCGGCCGGTGCGGCCCCCGCAGGCCCCGTGAGGCAATTCGTGGTTACCGCGGCGAGACCGAGTACAGCCATCGTCCGCGCGAACTTCTTGCGCGCATTCTCCCTTCCCATGCGGCCAAGAATACAGCGTGTTTTCAGAACCGGGCGGCGTTAGCGGCGGCGTTCGACTTCTTCGACCATCAGTTTGGTGTGGAGGGCGGCGATCAGATCCTTGAGCGGTTCGGCGCCGGCTTCGATCAGCTCGACGGCCCGCTCCACCGGCATTTCGCCTTCGAGCCGGTCCATAAGCACGTCGACTTCTTCCTTGACCAAGGCTTCGAGCGCGTGCTTGTAACGCAGGGTGTCATACACGGTGAAGCCGATCTGTTCGTCGTAGCCGCCGGCGCGGAAGCGGGACATGGCCTCGATGATCGTCACGTCCGATGGCGAGTAGCCCCGCGAGTTTGGGGTGAGGATGCCGATCTCGGCGAGCCGGTCGAGCGCTTTCTTCGGGACTCCGTACTTCTTTATCTCGGTCGCACTGGTTCGGGTCTGCTCCCGGGCGAGGGCCCGCTCCAGGATCCGGTCTTCGACCTCGAGCATCGTCTCGGCCTGGGCCGGGTCCTCTTCGATCAGCGCACGGATTGCCCTGAGCGGCATGAAGCGCTCCTCCTGAAGTCTCTTGATCAAGCGGATCCGCGCGACCGTTTCCGGGCGGTACCAGGCCATGTTGCGACTGGTCTTGACCGGCTCCGGCAGAAGGCCCTCGCGCAGGTAATGCTTGATCGTCGGGGCGGGCACCCCGGAAGCTTCGACCAGCCCGGACATCTTCAGCAAAGTCTCTTCGGTGGCAGCTTCGCTCACGCCCGGAACTCCGTCTCCCCCGTAACCCCGGGACCGGCCGCGACGCCGGACTCGAACAGCTCGTCGATCTCCTTCGGGGACAGGCCGGCCGAAGCGAGGACGTCACGGGTGTCCCCGCCGATCGCCGGGGCGGCACTGGCCTCGGCGGCCGGGGTGCGGCTCATTTTGATCGGCGAGCCGATCTGCCGGACCGGACCGATGCCTGGCTGATCGAACTCGACGACCATCCCTCGTTCGCGGAAGAGCTCGGATTCAAGCGCTTCGTCGAGCTCGAGGATCGGCTCGATGCAGCAGTCGTAGGTGTCGTTGAAGGTCTTCCACTCTTCCCGGGTGCGCTCGCGAAAGACCGCCGCGACCCTTTCCCAGGCCTCGCCGCCGGGTCGTTCGAACTGAAGCTCGATCAGATCCTCGTGACCGGTGCCTTCGCAAAAGGCCCGCCAGAACTTTGGCTCGAGGGCGCCGCAGCTGACCCAGCCGTCGGCTGCCTCGTAGGTCAGATAGCAAACGATGCCGCCGCCGAGCATGACCTCGCCGCGGCGCGGGCTCTGACCGTCGACCAGGGTCGCGCCGGCCGCCATCGCCAACCACGCGAACGCTCCGTCGGTCATCGAGATGTCGACCATCTGGCCCTTGCCGCTGCGGCCCTTCTCGATCAGTGCCGCGAGGATCCCGAAGGCGGCGTTCATCGCGCCGCCGCCAAGGTCACCGATTTGGCCGGCCGGCTGGATCGGCGGCCCGCCGGCCTGCCCGGTCATCGCCAGCATGCCGGTCGCGCCGAGATAGTTGATGTCGTGCCCGGCGCGGTCGCGGGCCGGGCCGTCCTGGCCGTAGCCGCTGATCGAGCAGTAGACCAGGCCGGGGTTGATCTGCCGGAGCGACTCGTAGTCGACGCCGAGCTTTTCGGTGACGCCCGGCCTGAAACCTTCGAGCACCACGTCGGCGGTCGGTATGAGGCGATGAAAGGCCTTCTGGCCCTCCTCGCTCTTCAGATCGATTCGGATCGAGCGCTTGCTTCGGTTAAGTGAGAGGTAGAGGCCGGAGCGGGTGGCACCCTCGTCGGGGCCGGGCCCGCCTGGTAGTTCCTCGCCGTTCGTTTCGTGAAGGGGCGGGGCGTAACGGATGTAATCGCCGGGGCCAGTGTCCTCGACTTTGATCACCTCGGCCCCGAAATCAGCCAACATCTGCGAGCAGAAGCCACCCGGCAGAAGCCGGGTCAGGTCGAGGACCCTGATGCCGCTGAGCGGGAGCGACTCGCTCACGGCTGGATCAGGCCGCCTTCAGACCGAGCATGTCACGGGCTTCGGCGATCGTGGCGACCTTGCGTCCGGCGTCTTCGACCA
>JAEYSQ010000226.1 GCA_023434465.1 Actinomycetes bacterium | reverse complement strand
TGGTCGGGGCGGCGGCTTCCAGCCTGATCGTGCTGCGTGACGCCTCGGTCGCGCCCCCCGGGCACGCCAAGGAGCTCGGCGCGTTCAAGAAGCAGGTCAGGGGAAAGTCCGTGCTCTATGCCGACCAGGACCGTTTCGCGCCCTACTACCTCACCGGCGCCAAGGTCAGCGTGCCGCTGGACGAGTTCCCCGACCCGGCCGTGGTCGAGAATCCGAAGAAGCCGTTCCAGGGAGACACCGGCCAGGGGGTGATCGACTTCGATTCCTTCGAAGGCGAGTCTCTCAATAATTTTGACTTTGTCGTGACCAGCAAAGCGGGGTTCCAGAGCGAAGCCCCGCCGTTCTTCGAGAAGGTCGACGAGACCCATTCGTTCATCCTCTGGAAGCGAGTGGACGAGGCGGTCAGCCGGCCGATCCTCAGCGAGACGACCCTGCCGGCGCGACTGGCCGATTGCTCGTTCGGGGGCGGCAAGTACTTCTCGACCGAAGTCGAGGGCTCGGCGACCATCATGCCCCGGGCGGTTCTGGCACTTCGCGACGAGTGGAAGCCCTCGCCTTTCCTCGAACTTGGCGAATCGGCGACCCTGACGCTCGATCTCACCCCCGGCTTCTGGTGGCTTTCGCTGCAGTACTTCACCCCGCAGGGCTTCACCCTGACCACCGACCAGGGTTTCGAGCGGGTGGTTAAACCGGCGATCGACGGCCAGCGGCTCTCCAACCTCGACACCGGCAGCACCGGCCAGTTCTGGCCCGCCGGGGTGATCGAGGTCAAGGAAGCCGGCCCGGTGACCATCACCGTCAAGGCCAACGAACCGACCAGGCTGCAGAAGTTCTCCGGATACAGCCGGGTCTCCAAGCTTGGCCGGATGGCGGCGATCAACGGGCTGGGCCGTCGCCGGGTTGCGATGAATCAGATCTGCGGGCAGTGGGTCGATTTCTTCCGCCGGGTTCCGATCTCGACCTTCCGTGAGAACGACACCCCGAAGCAGGCTGCCGAACGACGCCGGTCGGTCCGGGAGTCGAAGCGCTTCAATCGGATTCAGGGAACCGGAGTGGTCAACGATTGAGGTCCGGACCCCGAACCTGGTCAGCCGGGAGTTCCGCCCCGGTTTAATCAGTCCATGACCGACCTCGGACCGCAGGACGTTGACCCGGACGCGCTGACTCCTCCCGATCCGCATGTGGTGGTGCTGTTCGGAGCCTCCGGCGACCTTTCCCGCCGCAAGCTGCTGCCCGGCCTCTTTCACCTCGACCAGGCCGGACACCTCTCCGACTGCCGGGTGGTCGGCACCTCGCCGGAAGCGATGACCAACGCCGATTTCCGGAAGCTGGCCCGGGAGGCTTGTGAGGAGTTCGGCCGGGGACGGTTCAGCGACGAGGCATGGGCCAGCTTCGAACGCCGGCTCTCCTGGGTGGCCGGCACCGAAGGTTCTCCCGCGCTCGCGGACGCGGTCGGCCGGGCGGAATCCGAGATCGGCGAGGAGTGCCGGCTGCTTCATTACCTGAGCGTGCCCCCGGCCGCAGCGCCGTCGGTCATCAGGACGATCTCCGACGCCGGTCTGGTCGCCCGTTCGCGGGTGGTCATGGAGAAGCCCTTCGGTACCGACCTGGACTCGGCCCGCCAGCTCAACGCGATGGTCCATGAAGTCTTCGACGAAGACCAGGTCTTCCGGATCGACCACTTCCTCGGCAAGGAGGCAGCACTCAACATCCTCGCCCTGCGTTTCGCCAACGGGTTGTTCGAACCGATCTGGAGCCGGAACTTCATCGACTACGTCCAGATCGACGTCCCGGAGACCTTGACCGTCGAAGGGCGGGGAAGTTTCTATGACGCGACCGGCGCCTTCCGCGACATGGTGGTGACCCACCTCTTTCAGGTGCTTGCTTTCGTGGCGATGGAGCCGCCGGTGGAGCTGGCACCCGCGGCTATCACCGTCGAGAAGAACAAGGTCTTCCGGTCGATGAAGGGGATTCGCCCCGAGGATGTGGTCCGGGGCAGGTACGAAGGCTACGTCGACGAGGCCGGAGTTGAACCCGCTTCCGGGACCGAGACCTTCATCGCGTTGAAGTGCGGGATCGACAACTGGCGCTGGTCGGGCGTGCCGTTCTATCTTCGGACCGGGAAGGCGATGGCCGAGGGTGCCCGGATCATCTCGATCGCCTTCCGGGAACCGCCCAAGAGCATGTTCCCGGAAGGGTCGGGGGTAGGCCGGAAGGGACCCGACCACCTCACCTTCGACCTTGACGAGTCATCCCGCATCTCCCTCTCCTACTACGGCAAGCGGCCCGGTCCGGGGATGTTGCTCGACAAACTGAGCATGCAGTTCTCACTACACGAGATCGAAACCCGGGGTGACACCCTCGAGGCCTATGAGCGGCTGATCCGGGATGCGATGGGTGGTGATCACACCCTGTTCACGACCGCGGACGGAATCGAGGAGCTCTGGAATACCGCCGCCCCGATGATCGAAGACCCGCCCGAAGCGCTGGCCTACGAACGGGGTTCCTGGGGCCCCGAGGAGATCCACGACCTGATCGCACCGAACCGCTGGCGCCTGCCCTTCCAGCGGCGCTGGCGGGACTGACGGCGCGTTACGCGTCGAGCACCACCAGGGTCGAGTGGCCGTCGCGCCTGAGCGGCTTTTCTTCGGTCGCCAGGTGAATCTGGGCCGGCATCGTTCCCGACGCGGGCACCACCGACGCGATCGGAACGGCACCGTCCGGGATCTCGGCCAGCGGTCCGATCACCGAGACCGGCTCACCGGCTG
>JAEYSQ010000219.1 GCA_023434465.1 Actinomycetes bacterium | reverse complement strand
ATCTCGCACCGTGAACCTTCTGGTCCTGCAGGGTTCGGGTCGGGGGTGTTCCCCAAGAACCTCCGGAATGAGGAGCGAAGCGACGGTTTTTGGGGGACACCACCGAAGCCGAGCCCTTCGACCAGGTTCCACAGGGTCCGGTCCGGACTCCTCGATGCCCTCTGAGGCTGGCGGCGTGGAGGTCGTTGGGGTCGTAGAATCGGGTTTGTAATCGGAATTCTTCCCAACCCAGTTTTCTCAGGAGGCGGTAGCGAATGAGCGTCAAGGTGGCAATCAACGGTTTCGGTCGGATCGGTCGGAACGTCTTCCGGGCAGCGCACGACGCGGGTGCTGATCTGGACATCGTCGCGATCAACGACCTGGTCGACACCGAGACCCTCGCGCACCTGCTGAAGTACGACTCGATCCTCGGTCGATTCGACGTCGATGTCGAAGCTGGCGAAGGTTCGATCACCGTTGACGGCAAGGAGATCAAGGTCCTGGCCGAGCGTGACCCGGCAGAGCTCCCCTGGGGCGACCTCGACGTCGACGTGGTCCTCGAATCGACCGGCTTCTTCACCAAGCGCGACGACGCCGCCAAGCACCTGGCCGCCGGCGCGAAGAAGGTGATCATCTCGGCCCCCGCGACCGATCCCGACGTGACCGTGGCCCTCGGCGTCAATTTCGAGGATTACGACCCCGAGAATCACAACATCATCTCGAACGCCTCCTGCACCACGAACTGCCTCGCGCCGTTCGCCAAGGCGATCAACGACTCGGTCGGGATCGAGCAGGGCCTGATGACCACGATCCATGCCTACACCTCGGATCAGCGCCTGCAGGACATGCCGCACAAGGATCTCCGCCGGGCCCGGGCAGCCGCGCAGAACCTGATCCCTGCCACCACCGGCGCGGCCAAGGCCGTCGGGCTGGTCCTGCCCGAACTGGCCGGCAAGCTGAGCGGCTTCGCGGTGCGAGCCCCTGTGATCACCGGTTCGGTCGTCGACCTGACCTTCACCCCATCGAAGGCGACCAGCGCCGAAGAGATCAACGCCGCGGTCAAGGCCGCTGCCGAAGGCCCGCTCAAGGGCATCCTGGCCTACACCGAGGATCCGATCGTCTCGAGCGACATCGTCGGCGATCCGCACTCGTCGATCTTCGACGCCCAGCTCACCCAGGTGATCGGCGACGGCACTCTGGTCAAGGCGGTCTCCTGGTACGACAATGAGTGGGGCTACTCGAACCGTTGCGTCGAACTGTTGGGCAAGGTCCTCTAGGAACGCTCAGGCGAGGAGTTGGAAATGGCTTTCGGCAAGGCGTCGGTTCGCGACGCCGGCGTCGATGGCAAGCGGGTCCTGGTCCGGGTCGATTTCAACGTTCCCCTCGACGGGGATCGGGTCACCGACGACACCCGGATCAGGGCCGCGCTGCCAACCATTGAGTATCTGACCGGAAGGGGAGCGAAGGTCATTCTCTGCTCCCACCTCGGCCGCCCCGGGGGGAAAGTCGTTCCGGAGCTCTCGTTGGCCCCGGCCGCGACGAGGCTGTCGGAACTGACCGGAACGCCGGTCGAGACGGCGACTGACGTCGGCGGCGAGGATTCCCGGGCCAAGGCTGACGCACTGGAACCGGGTCAGATCCTGCTGCTCGAGAACACCCGATACGAGCCGGGGGAAACCGCAAATGACCCCGCGCTCGCATCCGATCTGGCCGGACTGGCCGAGATCTATGTGAACGACGCCTTCGGTGCCGCCCACCGGGCCCACGCCAGCACGGCCGGCGTCGCCTCGGACCTCCCGGCTTACGCCGGTCTGCTGCTCGAGAAGGAGGTCGAGAACCTGACCTCGGTCGCGGCCGACCCGGCCCGTCCGCTGGTCGTCGTGCTCGGGGGCGCCAAGGTATCCGACAAGGTAGGAGTGATCGACCGCTTCCTCGAGATTGCCGACCAGATCCTGATCGGCGGTGCGATGTGCTTCCCGTTCTACAAGGCCCAGGGGCACGAGATCGGCAACTCGCTCTGCCACGACGACGACATCCCGCTCGCCCGGGAAGCCCTCGAGAAGTCTGCGACCGGCGACTGCGAACTGGTCCTGCCGGTTGACCTGGCGCTCGGCCGAGAGTTCTCCGCCGACACCGAGACCAGGCTTTCGGATGGAGTGGACGTGCCAGCTGGATGGATGGGGCTGGACATCGGCCCGGACTCGGCCGCCGATTACGCCGCCCGGGTCGCCGGCGCCGGAACGGTGCTCTGGAACGGCCCGATGGGGGCGTTCGAACTCGAACCTTTCGCCACCGGCACGCGCACGGTGGCCGAAGCGGTGGCCGCGGCCCCTGGATTCACGGTGGTCGGGGGCGGCGATTCGGTCGCTGCCCTGGCCAAGTTCGACCTGACCGGGAGCGTGGACTGGGTCTCGACCGGCGGCGGCGCATCGCTTGAGCTTCTGGAGGGCAAAGACCTCCCGGGCGTCACGGCCCTGAACGACAACTCGACCAACTGAAAGAGGCAGAGATGAGCCGCCGACCGTATGTAGCCGCAAACTGGAAGATGAACAAGACCGCTTCCGAAGCGGACGAGTTTCTCGATTCGTTCCTCCCGGCCCAGTCTGCCGACGGGGCGGAAGTGGTGCTTTGCCCGCCGTGGCTCGCCCTGAACCGAACCGCCGAGCGCTGTGCCGGGACTCCTGTACGGGTTGCTGCCCAAAACATGTACTACGAGGATTCCGGCGCGTTCACAGGCGAGGTTTCCGCCCCGATGCTGCTCGACATCGGCGTCGACGGCACGATTCTCGGCCATTCGGAACGACGTCAGTTTTTCGGGGAGACCGATGAGGCGTTGGCATTGAAGGTTCCGAAGGCGATCGAGGCCGGGCTCGAGCCCATCCTCTGCGTCGGCGAGAGCCAGTCCGAGCGGGAGTCCGGCGACACCGAGGCGGTCCTGTCCCATCAGGTGCTCACCGACTTGGCCGAGGTCCACAGCAGCGACCTCGACAAGGTCGTGATCGCATACGAGCCGGTCTGGGCGATCGGCACCGGTCTGACGGCGAGTCCCGAACAGGCCCAGGAAGCCTGTGAGTTCATCCGTAGCCTGCTGCGCACCCGGGATCCGGAAAAGGCCGAGAAGGTTCGCATCCTTTACGGGGGCTCGGTCAAACCGGGCAACGCTGCCGAACTGCTCGCCCTGCCCGACATCGACGGTGCCCTGGTCGGTGGTGCCGCCCTCGACCCCGGCGACTTCGGCGCGATCGTAGCCGCCGCGCCCGCCGAGTAGGAGACTTTTCCCGGACATGACCAACCTGCCCGTACCCTCCGCAGCGCTGATCATCCTCGACGGCTGGGGGCTGGCCCCGGCCGGTCCGGGCAACGCGATATCGCTGGCCGACACGCCGAACTTCGACCG
>JAEYSQ010000097.1 GCA_023434465.1 Actinomycetes bacterium | reverse complement strand
GGCGCCCGGGGGGGCGCCCCTTTTTGATCTGCTCCCGGTTAGAGCGAGGGCCGCATCTGACGCAGCCGCTTGACCCGCTCCTCGATCGGAGGATGCGTGGAAAAGAGACCGGCCAGACCCTTGGCCTTGAACGGCTTGACGATGTAGAGGGGCTCCGAGGCTTCGCTGACATGACCCTTCATCGGGATGTTCTCGGCTCCCTGCTCGAGCCGTAGCAGCGCCGAGGCGAGCGACTCTGGGTTACCGCAGATCGCGGCTCCGCCGGCGTCGGCCGCGTATTCGCGCTGTCGCGAAACGGCGAGCTGGATGATCGAAGCGGCCAGCGGCGCGAGCAGCACCATCGCCAGCGAACCGACCAGGCCGAGCGGCGAGTTGTTGTCACTGCCGAACCACATCAGCATGTAAGCGATGTAGGTGATCGCGGCACCGATCGTCGAGGCGACCGACTGGATCAGGATGTCGCGGTGTTTGATGTGGGCCAGCTCGTGAGCGACCACGCCGCGAAGTTCGTCGGTCGAGAGCAGCCGCGTGATGCCCTGGGTGACGGCGACCGCCGAGTGGTTGTAGTTGCGTCCGGTGGCGAACGCGTTCGGCTGGTCCTGCGGAATCACGTAGAGCCGCGGCATCGGGATCTCAGCCCGCTGGCAAAGCTCGCGAACCATCTGGAAATAGGCGGCGTTCTCCGACTCCTCCATCGGCTGGGCGCGACTCATCTTCAGCGCCAGCTTGTCGCTGAAGAAGTAGGAGAAGAAGTTCATCAACACGGCGATGCCGAGGAAGAGCAGCCCGGTCTGCTGGCCGCCGATCAGGAAACCGATGACGACGAGCAGCCCCGAGAGGGTGGCGAGCAGGATCGTCGTACGGAGCGTGGCGCCCCAGGTTGATTGTCTGGTTGTGGTCATCGGGCCTCCTTGGAAGCTGAGAAAAGAGAAGTACGGCGGGCATTCTGTCGCGGAAGGGCAGATCAGTCCATAGGGGCTGCCCCCCATTTGCTCTCCGGGCCGGCCCCGGACCGGAAAACGGCCGTCGACCCTGTAACCATGGTTCCGACGATGAAGCGCCGTCCGATCTTCACCGAGGTGCTGCTGCTCAACGCCGTAATGGTCGCCATGGCCACGGCCGGCGCGGCGCTGGTCACCGGCTTCTCCACCGACCACGTCGAGTTGCTCGTCCTGATCGCCGGGGTCGCAGCCGCGATCACCAGCCTTCTCAACATCGCAATTCTCCGCCGGCGCTTCACCCCGCTCGAAGCGGTGATCACCGAGATGGAGAAGGTGGACCTGAGCCAGCCCGGCGCGAACCTCCCGGTCTGGATAGACGGTGTGGCGGAGACGGAAGAGGCCGAGCGGCTCGAACTCGCCTTCCTGCGCATGATGCGTCGCCTCGAAGCGGAGCGTCGCCGCAGCTCGATCGCCGCGCTGAGCGCCCAGGAGGAAGACCGGGCCCGGGTCGCCCGTGATCTACACGATCAGGTCAACCAGTCGTTGACCGGAGTTCTGCTCCGGCTCGAGGCGGCCCGGTCCGAAGCCCCACCCGAGCTGGCACTGGAGATCGAAGAAACCAGCCAGCTCGCCCACCGGGCGATGGATGAACTGCTCGCCGTCGCCCGACAGCTACGGCCGACCGCGCTGGATGACCTCGGGCTCCGGGCCGCGATAGCCGGACTTATCGAACAGCTCGACCTGCCGGGGGTGAGCGCCGGCTTCAGCTGCGAGGACGACCCCTCCGGGCTCGACCCTGACCTTCAGCTGGTCATCTACAGGGTCTCGCAGGAGGCGATCGGGAACGCGGTCCGCCACAGCGGCGCGACCCGCATCGAAGTGTCCCTGCACCGGGCCGGTGACCGGTTCGAACTGGCCGTGACCGACAACGGCAGCGGCTTCACCTTCGACCAGTCGACTTCGGGACTCGGGCTGGGCGGTATGCGGGAGCGGGCGATCCTGGCCGGGGGCGAGCTCGAAATCGAATCGCGCTCCGGCCACGGAACCACGATTCGGCTCTCGGTTCCGGCCCGCGAAGGGGCGGCCGCGTGAGAGTCGTGATCGCCGACGACCACGGCATCGTCAGATCGGGGATCCGGCTGCTGCTGGAACGCCAGGGAGACCTCGACGTGATCGCCGAGGCCGCTGACGGAATCGAGGCCCGGGACACCGTGGTCAGGGAGCGGCCCGACCTGGCGATCCTTGACGTCAAGATGCCCGGACTGACCGGCCTGCAGGCGACTCGCGAGATCAAGGCCCAGGCTCCGGAAACGAGCGTGTTGATCCTCTCCATGCATGACGACGCGCGCTACCTGTTCGAAGCGCTCAAGGCCGGAGCCTCCGGTTACGTGCTCAAGTCCCAGGCTGATTCCGACCTGTTGAATGCGATCCGCTCGATCCAGCGCGGAGAACCCTTTCTCTCCCCCGGCGCCCAGCAGACCTTGATCCGGGACCTGCTGGAAAGAGGCGAGCCGGCCGGATCCGGTCTGACCCCGCGGGAAGAGGAGATCGTGAAGCTGGTCGCCGAAGCGAACACGACCAGGGAGATCGCCGAGATGCTCCACCTTTCCGAAAAGACAGTCGAAAACCACCGGGCCAACGCGATGAAGAAGCTGGGCATGCGTGACCGGGTCGAACTGGTCCGGTACGCGATCCGGCAGGGTCTGATCGAACCGTGAACCGATCCGGGCCATCGGAGGTTCCAGGACATGGCTGATTCCGAGCGGGTCGCACTCGCCCCCGGACTCGACGTGCTGATCAGACCGATCCGGCCGACCGACAAGCATCTCCTGGCGGATGGCTTCCAACGACTCAGCCCGGAGGCCCGCTTCGCACGATTTTTCGCGCCGGTGGTCCAGCTCAACGAGACTGACCTTACCTACCTGACCGAGGTCGACCATCGCAGGCACGAA
>JAEYSQ010000048.1 GCA_023434465.1 Actinomycetes bacterium | reverse complement strand
ACGGCCTGCTCCACATCTCGAACGTCAAGCCCGGTGGCCGGGTCGAGACGGTCGAGGAAGTTCTCGAACAGGGTCAGGAGATCGACGTCACCGTGGCCGAGGTCGACCGCGAGCGCGGCCGGATCGGCTTGCGCATGACCGACGACCCGGCAATCGCCGGCAAGAACCCCGAAGAGATCGCAGCCCTCGCTTCCAACGGTGGTGGCGGAGGTCGCGGCGGGGACCGTGGAGGTCGCGGCGGTGACCGCGAAGGTGGACGCCGGCGCCGCGACCGTGGCGACCGGGACCGCCGCTAGGCACTGCCGGACGACCCGCGCTCAATGAGCACTGACGAACCGCGACTCTCGGAGACAGCCGCCGGCGTCCGGGTGATCACCGAGGAAGTTCCCTCGGTGCGCTCGGTCGCCCTCGGTCTCTGGGTCAGAACAGGTTCACGTGACGAGACCCCCGCCCAGGCGGGGGTCTCTCACTTCCTGGAGCATCTGCTCTTCAAGGGCACGCCGAACTACACGGCGATCGAGATCTCGGAGCGCTTCGACGGGCTCGGAGCCTCGTTCAACGCTGCGACGGGGAAGGAGACGACCCACCTTCACGCCCGTTTCCTCGACGAACACACCAAGGACGTCTTCGAGCTGCTCGGCGAGATGCTGCTCGAGTCGACCTTTCCCGACATCGATTCCGAACGGGACGTCGTCCTCGAGGAGATCGCGATGTACGAGGACGAGCCCTCGGACCGGGTCCATGACTACCTGGCCGACGCGATCTTCGGGGACACCCCGCTGGGCCGCCGCATCCTGGGCCGCTCCGAAGTGATCTCGGGCATTCCGGTCCCCGAGATCGCTGCCTACCACCGGTCCCGGTACTCGGCCGGCAACATCGTGGTGGCCGCGGCCGGGAACGTCGATCACGACGAGATCCACTCGCTGGCAGAGGCCTTGGCGCCGGGCGGTGGCAGTGGGGAAGAGACCCTGGTTCCCCAAACTCCCGATCCGACCGGCCGGCTCGCTTTCGCGACCAAGGACACCGAGCAGTACCACGTATGCATCGGGGCGCCGGGAATCAACCGGGCCGACGAGCGCCGTTTCGTGCTGGCCGTTCTCGACTCGATCCTCGGCGGTTCGAGTTCGTCCCGTCTCTTCATCGAAGTCCGCGAGAAGCGTGGCCTGGCCTACTCGGTCGGCACCTACTCCGAGCAGTTCACCGACACCGGCGTGGTCGCAACCTACGTCGGAACCCGTGAAGACAACGTCGAGGAAGCCTGCGAAGTGATCGGCCGTGAACTGAAGAAGATCCAATGTGAACCGGTCACCGCCGACGAACTCGCCCGGGCCAAGGAGCACGTGAAGGGCCGGCTGGTTCTCTCCGGAGAGTCAACGGCAGCCCGGATGGCGAGGATCGCCCGGGCCACCCTGCATGAGATTCCCCTGCTCAGTCTTGACGAGATGCTGGCCAGGGTTGATGCTGTGAGCGTGGAGGACGTCTCGAACCTGGCCGCCGAACTTTACGGGGAAGCCCGTCTCTCGGCAGCCGCTGTGGGAAGGGATGAGAACCGTTTCCGTTCGGCGATCGAACCGGTCAGCGAGGCCCTGGCCGCATGATCAGGGTCGGGGTCGCCGGCGCGGCAGGCCGGATGGGCGAAACCGTCTGCGGAGCGGTCGAGGAAGCCGAAGGGATGGAGCTGGCGGGCCGGGCCGATCCGGCCCTCGGAACCGAGCTGGGGGAGATCCTCGCCGACGTCGACGTGGTGGTCGAGTTCACGACCCCCGACACCTCTCTCGCCAACGCGATCGCCTGCCTCCAGGCCGGAGTCCACGTGGTCGTGGGAGCGACCGGGTTCGATCTCGACGCCCTGCAGGAAGCTGCCGCGAGTTCTGGAACCGGCGCCAACTGCTTTGTCGCTCCGAACTTCGCGATCGGTGCCGTGCTCCTGATGGAGCTATCCCAGAAAGCTGCGAAACACATGCCCGAATGCGAGATCATCGAGCTTCACCACGACCGGAAGCTGGACGCCCCATCGGGCACGGCCAAGCGCACCGAGGAGTTGATCACTGCCGCCGGGGGCCATGTTCACCAACCGATCCACTCGGTCCGGCTCCCCGGGCTGGTCGCCCACCAGGAAGTTCTGTTCGGCGGCACCGGGCAGACGCTATCGATTCGCCACGACAGCATCGACCGGTCGTCGTTCATGCCCGGGGTGGTGCTTGCAGTGCGCAAAGTTCCAGATCTCGACGACCGGTTCACGGTCGGATTGGAGAAACTCCTACAAGATGACTGACGTCGTAGCACTCGATGCAACCGCCCAGGCGGAACTGGTCGCCCAGGGGGAAGTTTCGCCGCAGGAACTGGTCGCCGCAGCGGTCGAAAGGGCCGAGAAGGTGAATCCTGACCTGAACGCGATCTGTTCGCCCCTGTTCGACGAGGCGACCGAGACGGCGGCGGGCGATTTGCCGGACGGGCCCTTCAGGGGCGTTCCGTTCCTTTTCAAGGATTTGGGTGCCGGCCTGGCCGGACAGCCGATGGAGATGGGCAACAGGGTCCTGAAGGAAATCGGTATGAAGATGCCCTACGACACGCATCTCGGGGCACGCTTCCGGGACGCAGGCCTGGTCACGCTGGGCCGGGCCTCGACCCCGGAGCTCGGAATCCTGCCGACCACCGAGCCCGAGGCGAACGACGGTCCGACCAAGAATCCCTGGGATCCGACCCGATCGAGCGGAGGTTCTTCGGGCGGCTCGGCCGCCGCGGTAGCCGCCGGGATCGTGCCGATCGCCCATGCCTCCGACGGTGGCGGTTCGATCCGCATCCCGGCCAGCGAATGCGGCCTGGTCGGCCTCAAGGCCAGTCGGGCGCGGATCTCTTCGGGACCGGTGATGGGCGATTCGATGTCGGGCCTGACCACTGAGCTGGTGGTGGCGCACTCGGTTCGGGACGTCGCCACGATGCTCGACTGGGTGCACGGGCCGACCCCCGGGGATCCTTACGGTTGTCCCGCCCCCGATCGCCCCTACTCGGATGAGGTCACGGCCGGAACCCAGCCCCTCAGGATCGCGCTCCTGACGGAGTCACTGACCGGCGATTCTCTGCAGCCGGCAGTAATCCAGGCGGCCAGGGAGACGGCGAAGAAGCTCGAGGACCTCGGTCACGAGGTCACGGACTTCACTCTGCCTGCCGCGGGAGAGCCAGAAGTGCTTTACCAGACCTTCATCACCCGCTGGGCGGCCGGAATGAGCCAGACCGCGGACACCCTGAGCCTGATAATCGGGCGACCGCTGACTCCAGATGACGTCGAGCCTCTCACCTGGGCCCTGATCGAGAAGGGGCGGACCGAAGGCGGAGCTGCCTACCTGTCCGCCATCGCCCAGCACCAGCTGATCGCCCGTCTGATCGCGGGCGTCATGCTCGACGGCAAATTCGACCTGATCATGACCCCGACCCTGGCCACCGTTCCGCCGAAGCTCGGTCATTTCGACCAGCACGGTCCCGACCCGATGGACGCGATGCTGAAAGCACGGGAAATCGCGACCTTCACCGGCATCTTCAACGCCACCGGCCAGCCGGCGATTTCGCTGCCGCTGGAGATGAGCGAAGAAGGCCTGCCGATCGGCATCCAGTTCGTGGCCCCGATGTGGCAAGAGGACCTCTTGATCCGGCTGGCCGGTGAACTTGAACAGGCACATCCCTGGATCGACCGGCGTGCGCCGGGAGTTCTCGACTAGGCTCCCTGACGTGAGTGAAATTCGCGGGGTAATCACGGCTTTGGCCACCGCTTTCCGGCCTGACGGAGAGCTCGACGTCGATTCGACGCGAAAGCTCGCTGCGCACCTGGTCGAGAACGGGTCCCACGGTCTGGTGGTCGCCGGCACCACCGGCGAATCTCCGACTCTGGAAGACCAGGAGAAGGTAGATCTGCTCAGAGGCGTTCGCGAAGAGGTCGGTGACGGTGTCACGCTCATTCTCGGTACCGGGTCGAACGACACCCGGCACTCGGTCGAGTTGACCCGGATGGCGGCTGGTGCCGGAGCCGACGGCGGTCTGATCGTCACCCCTTATTACAACCGTCCCAACCGCGCCGGCATCATCGGTCATTTCGCCGCGGTCGCTGAGGCCAATCCGGGCTTTCCGCTCGTCGCCTACAACATTCCCGCTCGCACCGGGGTCAACATGCCGCCGGATCTACTGGCCGAACTCGGGCAGATCCCTGAAGTGGCCGCCGTAAAGCAGGCCAACGATGATGATCTCGGACCGATCGAAGGACTCGACGTGCTGGCCGGAAATGACGTCGGTTTCCTGCCAACGCTGAAGTTCGGGGGCGTGGGCGGCATTCTCGTCGCCTCCCACCTCGACGGCGGTCGAATGCGAACGATCTGGGATCTCTGGCAGGAGGGCCGGCATGACGAAGCGGAGGCTCTCGACAACCAGCTGCAGCCGCTCTACGAGGCGATGGGAGTTGTAGTCAACCCGATCCCGGTCAAGGCCGCCCTGGCCAGCCGGGGCTTGTTGCCGCCGACCATGCGACTGCCGATGGTCGAACCGACGCAGAAGGAGATCGACGCGATCGAGGAGTTGCTCGCCGAAGCCGGAGTCCCCGCAACATGAGCGGACAGCAGATCAAGCTGCTTCCCCTCGGTGGGCTGGGGGAGATTGGCAAGAACATGATGGTGATCGAGTACCGCGGCAAGATCGTGGTGGTCGACACCGGGCTGATGTTCCCGACCCCCGACATGCTGGGAATCGACCTGGTTCTGCCGGACTTCGAGTATCTGCGGGAAAGGGCCGATGACATCGAGGCGATCGTGCTCACGCACGGCCACGAAGACCATGTCGGGGCGCTGCCCTACGTCCTGCGGGAGATCGGCTTCCCGAAGGTGATCTATGGCGGGATGCTGACGGTCGGCATGGTTCGCTCCAAGCTCGACGAGCACAAACTCGGCGAAGCTCCTCTTTCCGAGCTTCCGGCCGGCCAGGTCGCCCAGGCCGGACCGTTCGAGATCGAACTGGTCCATCTGTCCCACTCGATCCCCGACATGCGGGGAGTGATCATCGGCACCGACCTGGGCCGGATCTTCATGACCGGTGACTACAAGTTCGACCAGACTCCGGTCGACGGCCGCCCCGCCGATGTCGCCCGGCTCGCGGCTCTCGGAGACGAAGGCCTGCTGCTGCTCTGCGGCGATTCGACCAACGCTGACCGGCCCGGCGTCTCGCCCTCGGAATCGAGCGTCGGCCCCGCTCTGTATGACACCTTCTCCCGGTGCGAAGGCCGGATCATCGTGACTTCGTTTGCTTCGAACATTCACCGGGTCCAACAGGTGATCGATGCCGCGGCGCGGCTCGACCGCAAGGTCGCATTGGTCGGCCGCTCGATGCGAAAGAACTTCAACATCGCCTCCAACCTGGGCATGGCAAATGCTCCCGACGGTCTCTTGATCCAGCCTCGCGAGATCGAGGATTTCCCGGACGAGAGGGTTGTGGTGATCTCGACCGGTTCCCAGGGGGAACCCTTTTCGGCCCTCAGGCGAATGGCCAACAACGATCACCGGGACGTCGAACTCCATTCCGGTGACACGGTCGTCTTCTCGGCCACCCCGGTGCCCGGCAACGAGCGGGCGGTCAACGAGACGATCGACCGCATCTACGAACTGGGCGCAAGGGTGATCACGCCAAAGGACGCGCCGATCCACGCTTCCGGTCACGGCTACCGCGAAGAGATCAAGATGATGCTGAACCTGACCCGGCCGAAGTACGTGATGCCGGTTCATGGCGACTTTCAACGGATCCGCCTCCACTCCGAACTGGCTCAGTCGGTGGGAGTACCGGAGGAAAACATCTTCCGCAACCACAACGGGCAGGCGCTCCTGGTCGGTCCCGACGGAGCCGAACTCACCGAGGAGACCGCCGGCGGCGTGATCTATGTCGACGGAGTCGAACTTTCCGATCCCAACGACGCGACCCTGCGTGACCGTCGAACGATCTCGGCCGACGGCATCGTGATCGTGGTCGCGACGATCGCCGAAGATGACGGTGAGGTCGTTTCCGACCCCGAGGTGATAGCCCGCGGCGTGCCCGGGCTCGAAGAGGAAGCCGAGCTGCTCGATGATCTTCACGATCTGATCGAGGACTCGCTCGAACGGGCCGCCGAAGCCAAGGTCAAAGATCACGATCTGGTCCAGCAGGACCTCCACGACGCGGTCGCCGGCTTCTTCCACAAGCGCCTGCGACGCCGCCCGATGGTAGTCCCCGTAGTAGTCGAAGTCTGAGGCCCAGACCCCGAAGCGACGCGGGGGGGTCGGGTGTCGGTCACCGGGAAGCGGCAAACACCTCGGTCGGCATTCAGCCTCCCTCCGCCTGAGTATCCCGGTAACCCCCACCCGACCCCACGGCTACCCAGACCGTCACGTTTCACGACCGCCAGGATCTCGCACCGTGAACCTTCTGGTCCTGCAGGGTTCGGGTCGGGGGTGTTCCCCAAAAACCTCCGGAATGAGGAGCGAAGCGACGGTTTTTGGGGGACACCACCGAAGCCGGACCCCTCGACCGGGCCCGGACCGCGCTGCTACCGAAGCCAGGTGCGGACGATCGCGTTGGCGAAGCCCATCCCGTAGCGGAACACCGCGGGCTTCTTGGAATGCCCGTGCAGACGCTGCTCGACGG
>JAEYSQ010000016.1 GCA_023434465.1 Actinomycetes bacterium | reverse complement strand
GTCCACCGCAGCGGCCGCTGCGGTCGCCACCGAGAGCGCCTGCGGGTCGGCGTTGCCGATGTCCTCAGAGGCGAGGATCACCATTCGGCGGGCGATGAAGCGGGGGTCCTCGCCCCCTTCGATCATCACGGCCAGGTAGTAGAGCGAGGCATCCGGATCGGAGCCCCGGGTCGCTTTGATCCAGGCGGAGATGTAGTCGTAGTGATGGTCGCCGCCCTTGTCGTAGGCGATCGCCTGGGCCTGGAGTGCATCCTCGACCTCGGGGATGCCCGCCTTGCCGCCAGCGGCACCAAGCCGCTCAAGGGCCGAAAGCGCCGCCCGGGCGTCACCGGACACCCGTTCGGCCAGGAGCTTCAACGCTTCCGGTTCGATCTCGACCTGACCGGCCACCCCCCGGTCCGGGTCGGCCAGGGCCCGCTCGAGCAGGATCAGGATTTCCGGTGCGCCGAGCGGCTGGAGTTCGTAGATCTGACTGCGGGAGATCAGGGCCGAGTTGACCTCGAAGTACGGGTTTTCGGTGGTCGCCCCGATCAGGGTGAGAACGCCACTTTCGACCGCCGGCAGCAGGGCATCCTGCTGGGCCTTGTTGAAACGATGGATCTCGTCGAGGAAGAGGACGGTGCGGCGGCCGTGCCTTCGGCGATCCTCGGCCCGCTGGATTACCGCCCGGATCTCGGCCCGACCGGCGTTGACCGCCGACTCTTCCTCGAAGGCACCGTCGGAGGTCGCGGCGATGATCCGGGCCAGGGTTGTCTTGCCCGAGCCTGGCGGTCCGTAAAGGATCGCGCTGTGCGGACGGCCGGCCTCGACCGAGCCTCGCAGCGCGGTGCCGGAAGCCAGGATGTGATCCTGGCCGACCACTTCATCGAGACTGGTCGGTCGCATTCGCGCGGCCAGCGGCGCGTCAGGTCCAGCGGTCGGAACACCGGAGCCCTCGGGCACGTCTTCACCGGAATCAAACAGTCGATCGGCCATCGCATGAGATTATTCCCGCTTCGTGAGTCCGGTCGAGATTGCCATCCTGCTGGTCTGGTCCTTCACCGTCTCCTTCGCGGGTGGCATGGTCGGGTTGGTGCTCGGCAACCTCAGACTGCCGGTGGTGGTCTGGATCGGCAGCTCCGCCGCTGCCGCGGCCGGCGCGAACGTGGCGATCTCCGGCCTGGCGGCGTTGACCGCGAGCATCGTCCACCTCCGCAACGGGCGGGTGGAAAAACGCCTGTTTCTCTGGATGGCGCCCAGTTCCTTTCTCGGCGCCGTGGCCGGCGGTCTGCTGGCCGGAGTGTTGCCGGAACGCATCTTGCTCGGAGCGATCAGCCTCGTCGTCCTCTACGGAGCGGTCGAAGTCTGGCGCTACCACCGGCCCAGGGCCGATGACGTCGGCACCCGGCCGGAGGTCAGGAAACTCCTCACCGAAGCGGTGCTGATCGGTTTCGCGGTCGGACTGCTCGGCGGATTCGTCGGGTTGATCCTCGGGTCGCTCCGGCTGCCGGCGATGCTCAAGTACATGGGCATGGCCCCAACCAAGGCGGTCGGCACCAACTCGGCGGTCGGGGTGATCGTCGGCATCGGCGGCCTGATCGGCCACCTCCCCTCGGGCATCGACTGGGACATCCTGCTGATCGGTGCCGCGGCGGCAATTCCCGGCGCGGCGTTCGGGTCGAGGCTGACCGGCCGCCTGCCCGAAACCACCCTGGTCCGGGCGATGGCGATCGTGCTCCTGATCACCGGCTTGACGATGGCCGGTCAGGCAATCATCTGACCGCCATACTCCCCGGCAGGGAGATGAACTCAGCGACCGACAAAACCGGGAAGGAAAGCCTCCCCTGGATCCTGCTCGGCATCCTGGTCGCCGTTTCCGGCGGCCTGCTCCTTTCACTTACCGCCGGAATCCATTTCATTTCCGACGAGTGGAACCTGCTCTTTCTACGTCCGGGCTGGTCACCGAACTCCTTCCTCGAGCCTTTCCACGAGCACATCATCATCGCCCCCGCCTTCATCTACAAGATGCTTCAGGGCACCTTCGGGATGGAGTCGAACCGACCCTTCCAGATCGCCGCGATCCTCACCTTTCTCACTCTCGCGCCGTTGCTCTTCATCTGGATGCGGAGGCGGGTCGGCGAGTGGGCCGCACTGATCGGGGTTGCCGTCATCCTCTTCCTCGGAGCGGCTTTCGAGGATCTCCTCTGGGCCTTCCAGATCGGCTACTTCGGCTCGCTTGCCTGCGGTGTCGGAGCGCTTCTCGCCCTCGACCGGGATGACCGCCAGGGCGACCTTGCCGCCGCCGTGCTGCTGGTCCTCGGACTGTCCTTCTCGTCGCTCGGCGTTCCGTTCATAGTCGGGGCCGGAGTCGAGTGGCTGGTCAATCCCCGCGAGCGCCGCCGACGCTGGCTGATCCCGGCATCCGGTCTGATCTTCTACGCACTCTGGTGGCTGGGTTGGGGCCATGATGCCGAAAGCGCGGTCAGCCTTTCCAACCTCCCCGAAGCGCCCCGCTACGTCTTCGACTCGGCTTCGGCGGCGGTCACGTCCTTGCTCGGTCTGGCGACCGGCGACGGCAGCGAGCCCGACCAGCCGCACCTGATCTGGGGCCGGATCGGTCTGGTCGTCCTGCTGGGCCTGGCAGCCTGGCGGCTCTGGCGAATGAAAAAGGTCCCGCCCGGAGTTCTCGTCACCGGAGCCATTGCGCTGGCCTTCTTCGGGCTCGCCGCGCTCGGACAAAACGAGCTCCGCCCCCCGACCTCGAGCCGCTACCAGTTGCCGGCGGTCCTGATGTTGCTGCTCTTCTTCACCGAGATCCTGCGGGGCGTCAGGCTGGCTCCGCCCGCCCTGGCCGCTGCGGGAATGGTCGTCCTGGTCACTTCGCTGCTCGGTGTAGACCTGATGAAAGAGCAGGCCGAGACCCGCTGGCGACCGGCATCGGACTGGACCCGGACCTATCTCGGCACCGTCGCCTACGCCGGAGCCGAAGCCAGGCCCGACCTGGTTCTCGACCTGGGTCCCGGCTCGGCGGTGCCGGTTCACCGGTTCCTCGACGAGATCGAGGCGAGCGGAACACCGGGCCTGACCGGAGATCAGCTGGAAGGCGCGGACGCCGGGCTCAGAGCCCAGGCCGACCAGATCCTGGTCGACGCAACCGGGCCCTTGCTCAGCGGCGAGAAGCCGGCCTCCGGCTTCGGCGGCTGCGTCACCCACGCCGCCAACGCCACAGCCACCGTCGATGGGTCCGCGGATACGGTCGAGGTGAGGAGCCTTGGATCGCAGGACCTGGCGATCGGGTTGAACCGCTTTGGCGACCCGCCCGGCATTTCGGTGGGATCGGTGATCGCCGGATCGAAGGCGTGGCTGCTCCTGCCCCGGATCGATTCACCGCCGGACTGGAAGCTCACCGGCGACGGACGATTCGCGGTCTGTTACCGCCGGTCCGGCTGAACTCAGGCTGCCGCTTCGACCGCGTGGTCGTGAATCTGCTGAAGGATCTCGGTGATCCCAAACTTGCGCTCCCAGTTCGGGTAGTCGCGCTCGAAGGCACCGAGATCGGAGATCCACCAACGGTGATCGCCGATCCGGTTTTCGTCGCTCATGGTCCAGTCGAGCTGGCGCCCGGCGATCTGCTCGGACTCGGTGATCGCCTCGAGCATCGAGCAATTGCTGCCCCGGCCACCGCCGATGTTGTAGACCGCGGCAACCTTCGGCGCGGCGGCGAATTCGAGGAAGGCGGAGACCAGATCGTCGCAGTGGATGTTGTCGCGAACCTGCTTGCCGCCGTAACCGAAGACGGTGTACGGCCGGCCGGTCACCACGCACTTCATCAGGTAGGCGAGGAACCCGTGCAGTTCTGCCCCGGCATGCTGGGGCCCGGTCAGGCAACCGCCGCGGAAGCACACGGTGGGCATGTCGAAGTAGCGGCCGTACTCCTGGACCAGCAGGTCGGCGCTCGCCTTCGAAACCCCGAACAGCGAGTGGGTCGAGTGGTCGATCGACATGTTCGTGTCGATCCCATCGAAGTACTCGTGGTCCTCCGGCAACTCGAGCCGGGTCTCGGTTTCAACCAGAGGAAGGAAGTTCGGCGTGTCGCCGTAGACCTTGTTGGTCGAGCAGAATATGAAGGGTGCCGCGGGCGCATGGTTGCGGGCCGCTTCGAGCAGATTGAGGGTGCCGAGCGCGTTGACGCCGAAGTCGGTCTGGGGGTCGCGGGCCGCCCAGTCATGGGAAGGCTGAGCGGCCGTGTGGACGACAAGTTCGACCTGGTTATCGGCGAAGATCCGGTTGACCCCTTCGGCGTCACGGATGTCGAGTTCGAGCGGCTCGAACTCCTCCAGGGTAGAGGCGAGCTGGTCGCTGACCGGGCGGGTCGATGCTTCAGGTCCGAAGAAGCTGGCCCGCATGTCGTTCTCGATCCCGATCACGTGCCAGCCGGCTTCGACCAGCTTGATCACGGACTGGGAGCCGATCAGGCCGCCGGAACCGGTGACGACCGCGGTTT
>JAEYSQ010000269.1 GCA_023434465.1 Actinomycetes bacterium | reverse complement strand
ATGATGGTCAGGGACACGGGGCAACTCTACGGTCGGGGGCGGCGATCGTTTTCTGACACTTCGCGATATGCGGGAAGCTTCGTTTTCCTTCTTCCGATCCGCAAAGTGCGGGTTTCTGCAACAGTTTTTGCGTCCTGTGGCATCTCTATCTTCGTGGTTGTCCGAGTAACCAACCCCGAGGCGGCCTCTCATGTCACTCTGTTTCGTCGATCCGGCTGATGCGATTCACGTCATTTCCGAATCGGTCGGCCGCGAAGCCCGTCGCCAGATTCTCGGGGAGGCTCTGCGTGCATGGGTCGACGAGATTCCCGAAGACGAGCTCGAGGCGCAGTACGCCCGGGCACTCGCGGACCTCGACCAGGATGACCTCTCCCTGCTTGCCGCCTGGCACGGTTCGATGGATCTCGGTCAGCCGGTGCCAAACCGGGATTTCCTGATGGGCGCCTTCGGTTCGCTCGGTGAGCACCGGCGCGAAGCTCTCAAGCTTGCGGCCGGCTTCCGTGGCGAAGAAGTCCTTGAGGACGGACTGACCGAAGAACTCGCTCTCGAGACGGTCGTCGGCTGGCTCTCTCCTGAACGTTTGCTCGAACTGGCCAACGAGGCGGTCGAGCTTTACGTCTGGGACCGAATCGGCTCCGACAACTAGTCGCCGGAGCCTCCAGGACGGCGCTGGACTTCGTCAGCGGCCGAAATCGGCCGCTCGGTGTGATTGGGACGGTGACGCAGGTCTTGACCGGGGGCGGTACGAAACCTGCGTCACCGTTGATGGTTGGGCCAGGTTGGATCGAAAAAGCGGATTGGCAGGATTTGTCCGGTATTGGTCATTGCGGACAGGGGCGATTACGGTCACTATGGGTACATGCCTCCCGTTCGTCGCATCGTCATCGTCACCTATCCGGGCATCCAGCCGCTCGATCTGACCGGCCCAGCCGAGGTATTCGGCGTGACCAACGACCTCGTTCAGGCCCGTCACGAAGACCTCGCCCAGTGGCCGAGTGACGCCCTGATCCAATCTTCCGGTAGCCCGGGATTGGTGAGTGATGGCGACGGCTACTGGAGCACCGGCCCAGAGGCCGGGGCTCGGCCCGACCAGAACCCCCGCCCCTACGAGGTCGACGTCGTGGCCGAAAAGATCGAACCGCTGACCACTCGAACCGGCGGCTACTCGATCGTGCCCGGCCAGCGGCTGACTGATCTGCGCGGGCCGATCGACACGCTGATCGTGGCCGGCGGAGTGGGGGCTTTTGAAGCCGAGAAATCGGAAGATCTGGTCGCTTGGATCCGCGACGCCGCCCGGAACTCGCGCCGGGTCGCATCGGTGTGCACCGGGGCGATGCTGCTGGCAGCAGCCGGTTTGCTGGACGGCCACCGGGTGACCAGTCACTGGGCGATCTGCCCGGAGATCACGCGCCGCTATCCCGATATCGAGGTCGATTCGGACCCGATCTTCATTCGGGATCGTGGAGTCTGGACCTCGGCCGGAGTGACCGCCGGGATGGATCTCGCCCTGGCAATGGTGGCGGAGGATCTCGGTGAACAGGTAGCGCTCGAGGTCGCCCGCTGGATGGTCCTTTTCCTGAAACGCCCCGGGGGCCAGGCCCAGTTCAGTTCTCACGTCTCTTCGCCGGCCGTCAGGCCCGGTCTGCGCGGGCTCCAGCTCTGGATGGCGGACCATCTCGATGCCGACCTGCGGGTAGAGGCGCTGGCAGAACGAGCCTTGATGAGTCCCCGAAACTTCGCCCGGGCCTTCCGCAAGGAGACCGGTATGACCCCCGCCTCCTACGTCGAGACATTGCGGGTCGAACGGTCCCGCCAACTGCTCGAAGGGCCGACCCAGCCAATCGACCAGATCGCGATTCAGTGCGGCTTCGGCACCGCCGAGACGATGCGCCGGGCCTTCTCCCGCCGACTGGGCGTCTCGCCCGCCGAGTACCGCGAACGCTTTCGCAGCGAACTGGTCGAGGCCTGAATGACGGGCAGGGACGAAACTACGCTCGTCGCCTACCTGCTCTACGACCGCTTCACGGCGCTCGACGTCACCGGACCACACGAAGTGCTCAACTCCGTGCCCGGGATCGAATCCGTGTTCGTGGGAGAGGTGGCCGGGCCGTATCGCAACGAGTCCGACACTCTCTCGATGGTCGCTGACCGGTCCCTGGAGGAAGTGACCAGCGCGGACATCCTCGTCGTGCCCGGTGGTTATGGAACACGCGATCTGCTCGCGCACGAGCCTCTGCTCGACTGGATCCGCGCGGTCGACAAGACGACTACCTGGACGACCTCGGTCTGCACTGGCGCACTATTGCTCGCTGCTGCGGGTCTGCTCGACAATCGTCCGGCAACGACCCACTGGCTGGCCCGCGAGACCCTCGCCGACCTCGGGGCGCTGCCGGCCGAAGAGCGGGTCGTGTTCGACGGCAAGTACGTAACGGGCGCCGGAGTCTCGGCCGGAATCGACATGGCTTTGACTCTGGTGACCGAGATCTACGGTCCCGAAGTCGCACAGGCGGTCCAGCTCGGCATCGAATACGACCCCCAGCCGCCGCACGACAGCGGTTCACCGGAAAAGGCACCAAAGGAGATCCGCGAAACAGTCGCCGCTGTTTTTGCCGATCGGGACGCCTCCTGACCGCGCCCGGAGGCGTGCAGACGGGGGTCGCAGATTGCCACTGAACTCTGCGGGGAACTACTGGTTATGCGACCTGGCGATCAACTATGTTGACCGCAGGAAGTCCAACCGTCACGGAGGGAAAATTGGTCCCGTTGAGCAGTTGCCGTCTGACTCGTCCCGGAATTTCAATCGGTGTCTGAATCGCGAAACCTGCTCCGGGCCCGGCAGTTCTTCAAGCCGGAACGTTCGGAGGAAGGCTGGAGTGAAACCTCACTACGGCCCCGGGACTGGGAGCAGGGCTACCGGGACCGCTGGCAGCACGACCGGGTAGTGCGCTCCACTCACGGGGTCAACTGCACCGGTTCCTGTTCCTGGAAGATTCACGTGAAGGACGGACTGGTCACCTGGGAAACCCAACAGGTCGACTACCCCTCAAACGGCAGCGAGACTCCGGACTACGAGCCCCGCGGCTGTCCCCGCGGCGCCTCCTTTTCCTGGTACGTGTACTCGCCACTCAGGCCCAAATTTCCTTACGTTCGGGGCGAGCTCCTTGCGATGTACCGCGAAGCCCGCCAGCGGCTGGGCGATCCGGTCGAAGCGTGGGCCTCGATCGTCGAGGATCCGGAAAAGGCCAGGGCATACAAGTCCCGGCGTGGCAAGGGCGGGTTCCTCCGGGCCAGTTGGGCCGAGGTTACCGAGCTGACCGCTGCCGCGCATGTCCACACGATCAAGAAGTTCGGGCCCGACCGCATAGTCGGCTTCAGTCCGATTCCGGCGATGTCCCAGGTCTCCTACGCCGCGGGAACCCGGTTTCTCTCGCTGATCGGAGGCGTTCCGCTCAGCTTCTACGACTGGTACGCCGACCTGCCGCCGGCCTCTCCTCAGGTCTGGGGCGATCAGACCGACGTCCCCGAGTCGGCCGACTGGTGGGACGCGGCCTACCTGATCATGTGGGGTTCGAACATTCCCCAGACCCGCACCCCGGACGCCCACTTCATGACCGAGGCCCGGTACCGCGGCCAGAAGACGATCGTCGTCTCGCCCGACTACGCCGGCAACACGAAGTTCGCCGACCAGTGGCTGCCGGCCACGGCGGGCACGGACGGTGCCCTGGCGATGGCGATGGGCCACGTGATCCTCAAGGAATTCTTCGTCGATCGCCAGGCCCCGTACTTCGGGGAGTACGCGCGGCAGTTCACCGACCTGCCGTTCCTGGTCGAACTCGAGGATCACAGCGACGGCACGGTCCACGGGGGCACCATGTTGCGCGCCACCGACCTCGGCAACACCGATGAGAACGCAGAGTGGAAAACCGTTCTGATCGACTCGAACACGAACCAGCCGGTAGTCCCGAACGGGTCGATCGGCGACCGCTGGGGAGAGGAGGGGGAGGGTCGCTGGAATCTCGACCTCGAAGGCATCGACCCGGCCCTCACTCTGCTCGGGACGCACGACGAACTGGTCGAGGTGACGCTGCCCCGGTTCGACGGGGGCGAAACCGAAGGCGGCACCACGATGGTCCGCGGGGTTCCCGCCCGACGGATCGGCGGCAAGCTGGTCACCACCGTCTTTGACCTGGCACTGGCCCAGTACGGAGTTGCCCGCGAAGGCCTCCCCGGGGTCTGGCCGCGCGACTACGACGATCCGGCCGAGCCCTACACGCCCGCCTGGCAGGCCGAACATACCGGCGTCTCGGCCGAAGTCTGCGAGCAGGTGGCACGCGAGTTCGCCGAGAGCGCGGAAAAGACCCGCGGTCGGTCGATGATCGTGATGGGCGCGGGGATCAACCACTGGTACCACGCCGACCAGACCTATCGCGCCATTCTCTCGATGCTGCTGTTCTGCGGCTGTCAGGGAGTCAACGGCGGCGGTTGGGCTCATTACGTCGGGCAGGAAAAGGTACGGCCGATCACCGGCTGGCAGACCCTTGCTTTCGCGCTCGACTGGAACCGGCCACCCCGCCATCAGGCGGCGACCCCGTTCTGGTACCTGGCCACCGACCAGTGGCGATACGAGACCCGGCGCCCCGACGAGTTCACCTCGCCAGCCAGCGACGCGAAGTTCGAGCACACCCACATCGTCGACGCGAACGCGAAGGCGGTCCGCCTGGGCTGGACCCCGTCGGCTCCCGCGCTGGATCGTAACCCGCTCGACCTGGCCGACGAGGCGAAGGCGGCCGGCAAGTCCTCCGCCGACTACGTGGTGGAGGAACTGAAGGCGGGCCGCCTCGGCTTCGCCTGCGAGGACCCGGACGACCCGGCGAACTTTCCGCGAATCCTGAACTTGTGGCGCGCCAACCTGCTCGGCTCGTCGAGCAAGGGCCACGAGTACTTCCTCAAGCATCTGCTCGGCACCGACAATGCGGTTCAGACGGAGGAATGCCCCCCGGAGCGGCAGCCCGATGACGTCAAGTGGCGCGAAGAGGCCCCGGAAGGCAAGCTTGACCTTTTCATGACCGTCGACTTCCGCATGAACGGCTCCTGCCTTTACTCGGACGTCGTGTTGCCTGCGGCGACCTGGTACGAGAAGCACGACATTTCCTCGACCGACCTTCACCCGTTCGTTCACCCGTTCAACGCCGCGATTCCGCCGCCGTGGGAAGCGAAAACGGACTGGGACATCTTCAACCTGATTGCCGACCGGTTTTCCGAACTGGCGGTCGGCCATCTCGACACCAGGACCGACATCGTCACCGCGCCGCTGCTCCACGACACCCCGGAGGAAATCGCCCAGCCGCTGGGCGCGGTCCGGGACTGGAAACTTGGCGAGTGCGAGCCGATCCCCGGGCAGACCATGCCGAAACTGATCGAAGTCGAACGGGACTTCACGGCGGTGGGCGAGAAGATGAACGCGCTCGGTCCGCTGGTCGAGAAACTCGGCATCGGCGCCAAGGGAGTGAGCTGGAAACCCGGGATCGAAGTCGAGGAACTCGGCAAGCGCAACGGAACCGTGCGGGAAGGTCCCGGGTCCGGCCGCCCCGCAATCGAGACCGACATCGATGCGGCCGAGGTGATCCTTTCGCTTTCCGGTACCACCAACGGACGGATCGCCAACGAGTCGTTCAAAGCGCTCGGTACCAGGACCGGCAAGGACCTGACCGTGATATCCGAGGAACACATCGACCAGCGGATCAACTTCGCCGACCTTTCGGTCCAGCCACGCAAGGTTCACGCCTCGGCTGAATGGTCCGGTTCCGAGTCGCGGGAGCGGCGCTACTCACCGTTCACAACGAACATCGAACACCTGATCCCGTTCCGGACCTTGACCGGCCGCCAGAGCTTCTACGTCGATCACGCCTGGATGCTCGACATGGGCGAGGGCCTGCCGGCCTACCGGCCACCGGTCCGATCCGCCCAGGTGTCGAGGAGCGGGGAGACGAACGGTGACTCGGACCAGCTCGAGGTGACGGTGCGCTACCTGACCCCGCACTCGAAATGGTCGATCCACTCCGAGTTCCAGGACAACCTCCACATGTTGACCCTGTTTCGGGGTGGACCGGTCATGTGGATCTCGGAAAAGGACGCCGAGCGGGTCGAAGTGAAAGACAACGACTGGCTCGAGGTCTACAACTCCCACGGAGCCGTTTCCTGCCGGGCCGCGGTCTCGGTCCGGGTGCCCGAAGGTATCGCGCTCTTCTATCACTCCCAGGACCGGCACGTGAACGTGCCGATCTCGGAAGTGACCGGGCAGCGAGGTGGCACCGACAACTCGTTGACCCGGATCTCGATGAAGCCCACCCACATGATCGGTGGCTACGCGCAACTTTCCTACGGGTTCAACTACTACGGCCCCTGCGGCACCCAGCGAGACCAATTAATCATGATCCGCAAACGTCAGGAAGAGGTTCGCTACCAGTGAAGATCAGGGCCCAGATGGGCATGGTGATGAATCTCGACAAGTGCATCGGCTGCCACACCTGCTCGGTCACCTGCAAGAACGTTTGGACCAACCGGCGCGGGACCGAGTACGTCTGGTTCAACAACGTGGAAACCAAGCCCGGTCGCGGGTACCCGGTCGATTACGAGGACCAGTCGAAGTGGAACGGAGGCTGGGAGCTGGACCGGCGCGGCCGGCTCAAGCTGAAGGCGGGAGGTCCGCTCAAGAAGCTGGCCAACATTTTCTCCAACCCGGACCTGCCACAGCTCGACGACTATTACGACCCCTGGACCTACGACTACGACAAGCTGATTTCCTCGCCCTCGACCGAACACCAGCCGGTCGCCCGCCCCAAGTCTCAGGTAACCGGCGGTGATCTCGACATTCAGTGGGGGCCGAACTGGGAGGACGATCTGGCCGGGTCGGCCGAGAACGCCGCCTTCGACCCAAACTTCCGCAACATCCAGGAAGAAGTGAGACAGGGTTTCGAGGACGCGTTCATGATGTATCTGCCGCGGATCTGCGAGCACTGCATCAACCCGTCCTGCGTTGCCTCCTGCCCCTCCGGGGCGATGTACAAGCGGGAAGAAGACGGCATCGTGCTGGTCGACCAGGATGCCTGCCGGTCCTGGCGGTTCTGCGTTTCCGGCTGCCCCTACAAGAAGGTGTACTTCAACTGGAACACCGGCAAAGCCGAGAAGTGCAACTTTTGTTACCCCCGGATCGAAGCTGGCATGCCGACCGTCTGTTCGGAGACCTGCGTCGGTCGGCTGCGGCATCTGGGAGTGGTCCTGATCGACACCGACCGGGTCGAAGCTTCAGCCTCGGTCAAGAACGAACAGGACCTGCTCGAGGCCCAGCTCGACCTGATGCTGGACCCGGACGACCCCGAGGTCCGCGAGCAGGCGCTTCGCGATGGGATCCCCTCCGACTGGATCGACGCCGCCAGCTACTCGCCGGTCTACTCGATGGCGAAAAAATGGAAGATCGCGCTGCCGCTTCATCCCGAGTACAGGACCTTGCCGATGGTCTGGTATGTACCGCCACTTTCGCCGATGGAGTCGGTCGGAAAAGCCCTGATCCGCGACGGCGACGAGGAAGATGCGGCCAACATCTTCGCCGCGATCGACGAGATGCGAATCCCGATGGACTACCTGGCCTCGATCCTCTCGGCCGGAGACGTGACCCCGGTCCGGCAGTCGCTAGAGCGTCTGGTCGCGATGCGCCGGTACATGCGGGAGCTCAACCTCGGCAACGAGGCACGGCCCGGGATCGCCACCGAAGTCGGGATGGAACCTCACGAGCTCGAGGCGATGTATCGGATGGTCGCGATAGCCGACTACGACGACCGTTACGTGATCCCCAAGCGCCACGGAGAGGTTTCCGAAGGCGCTTTCATCGAGCAGGGATCCTGCGGGATCGAGTTCGCCAACGGGGCCCCGGTTCCTGGCCTGGGAGAAATGACCGGAGTCAACGCACCCGATCCCTACACCGGTGCTTTGGCTGTCGCCGCCCGTGACGGGGAAGTGCCAGAAACGGGCGCACTCGCCCCTGAGGCACCGGATCCCGATTTCGACGTCAGGGACCTGCTCAGCCATCACGGTGGAGAACCCGGGATCGCGGGAGCAGGAGGCAACGATGCCTGAGCCGGTCCATCCGTTGAAAGTGGTTTCGTTGCTTCTTCAGTACCCGGATGAGGATTCCGTCCAGGAACTTCGAAGCCTCGACCTGGACGAGGTGGCACCGGCTTCTGCTGGCCAGCGGCGCGCGCTGGCCGGGTTTCTCGAGTGGTACCGGACGCAGGACCTAGACCAGCTCCGGCAGTCCTACGTCGACAACTTCGACTTCGACCGGCGTCACAGTCTCCATCTGACATACCAGCTTCACGGTGACAGCCGGCAACGCGGGTTGGCGCTACTCAAGATCAAGAACGTCTACCGCGACGCCGGCCTCCCGCCGGCCGGGGACGAGCTGCCCGACTTCCTGCCGCTGATGCTCGAATTCGCGGCGTTCGCACCCGGATCCTCGGGCCGCGACCTGCTCGACCGGCACCGCGAATCAATTGAGTTGATCCGGGCGGGGCTGATCCAGAAAGAAAGCCCCTGGGCTGCACTCATGGACGTGGTCCGCGACGGCATGCCAGGTCTCTCGCGCCGGCAGATAAACCGAATCAGGCGATTGGCCGAGGAGGGGCCACCGACCGAAGAGGTAGGGATGGAGCCGTTCGCTCCGCCAGAGGTGATGCCCACCCAACCTGGTGAAACGCCACTGCCGATGATCGGGGGCCGGCAATGAGCCTGCTCGCCACGAGCGTCTCCGCTACCGCCGTCTACGTGGTGTTGCCTTACGTTGCCCTGACGATCGGGATCGGGGGCCTGATCTGGCGGCGACGCACCGATCAGTTCGGCTGGACGGCACGCTCCACCGAATTGCTCGAAGGTCGGGTGCTGAGACCGGCAAGTGTGGTCTTCCACCTGGGCGTGCTGGCCGCGATCGGAGGTCACGTGATGGGAATCCTCGTTCCCGAATCATGGACCGCCGCCGTCGGCATCTCGGACCGGGACTACCACGTCGTCGCCGTGATCGGTGGACTTTCCGCCGGGATCGCGGTGGTGATCGGTTTCGCGGTTCTGCTCTATCGCCGTCTGGCCTTCCCTCGCGTTCGCGTCACCACGACCAACATGGACCTGTTGATCTTCGCTCTGCTGGCGATCGGAATCGCAACGGGAATGGCGGCCACGGTTCTCAACATCTCCGATTCGGTTCACTACCGCGAGTCGGTCGCACCGTACTTCCGTCAGATATTCATCTTCCAGCCGGATCCTTCTCTGATGACCGGGGAGGGGGTCGCAACGATCTTCCAGGTGCATGTGATCGCGGTCTGGTTTCTCTACGCAGCCTGGCCGTTCAGCCGGCTCGTCCACGCTTTCACGGTGCCGATCAACTACCCGCGCCGCAGTCCGATCATCTATCGCCCGCGCAAACCCAGACGGTCAGCCGATCGAAACGGCCGCTACGGCAGCGGCACCCCGGACTACACCCCGAGCATTCCCGGCGGAGCGCGGCCGACTGGCACGACCAGCGGCCGATCCCGGTCCACGCAGGGTGATTAGCGCGACTTGACTTCGTGAACACATCACTCCAGGAGAAATAGATGGAAACTGACGCAACCCGCGGTTCCGCACGCAACCTAATCCTGGCCACCGTCGCCTTCGCGGCCTGTTTCTCGGCCTGGGGCATGCTTGCGCCGATCGCGCCGGAGATTCAGGATGAACTGGACCTGAGCAACATCCAGACCTCGATCATGATTTCCATACCCGTCGTCCTGGGTTCGCTATTGCGTATTCCCCTGGGTCTCCTGACCGACCGGGTCGGCGGCCGCGTCGTCTTCACCGCGATGCTCTTCTACTCGGCCGGGGCCGCTGTACTGGTCGGATTCGCTTCTTCCTACGCGATGCTTCTCGGGGCCGGTTTCCTGCTTGGCGCGGCCGGTGCTTCCTTCGCGGTCGGCGTCCCTTTCGTCGCCCAGTGGTACCCGCCGGAGAAGCAGGGTCTCGCCCTCGGCGTCTACGGGATGGGCAACATCGGTACCGCGGTGGCGGCCTTCTCGGTGCCGGCAATCCGCGACAGCGCTGGCCAGGAAGTCGCCGGGCTGGTCTTCGGCGCGGTGGTCGCCGTCTACGCCGTGATCTGGATGTCCCTGGCCCGCCAGGCCCCGGTGGAGAAGGGCCCACCGACCCGCTACGGCGAGGTACTCAAGTCCGGCTGGAAGCTCTGGCGGCTGGCCCTCTTCTACTTCGTGACCTTCGGCGGTTTCGTGGCCATGGCTCTTTATCTGCCGAAGCTGCTGGTCGACTGGTTCGATCTTTCCCTGACCGATGCCGGCCTGCGCGCCGCCGGGTTCACCCTGCTGGCCACTGCCTTCCGGCCGGTCGGCGGGATCCTCTCCGACCGGATCGGCGGCAACCGGGTACTTGCCGTGGCCTTCTTCGGGGTCGGGATCGACGCGATCGGCCTTTCCTGGCAGGCCTCACTGGCGACTGAAACTTCCGAGCCGAGCATGGCCGTGGTCACCGCGCTCTGCCTGACCATGGCGCTCTTCCTCGGTCTCGGTAGCGGGGCCGTCTTCAAGCTGGTGCCCCTCAGCTTCCCCAAAGCGACCGGCGCCGCGACCGGCATCGTCGGTGCGGCCGGCGGCCTGGGCGGCTTCTTCCCGCCGCTCTTCCTGGGGATCGTCAAAGACTCGACCGGGGATTTCGTGCTCGCCTTCGTCCTCCTGGTCGCGTTTGCCTGGCTCTGCGCCGGTCTCGCATTCGAGGGCCGGGTCCCACCTGCGGACACAAGCAAGCCCGAGTAGGCCGGACGCTGCCAGCCCGGGGAGCCGCCACCCCAGCCCTGGTTATTTGGTCAGGAGGGCGTGGACTTCGGATCTGGCCTGGGCGGTTTCGCGAAAATGGACGCCGCGCAGGCCGAGCTCTCTTGCTGCTTCGACGTTGATCTCCATGTCATCGATGAAGATGCACTGCTCCGGCTCGAGTCCGATCCGTTCCAGGGTCAGCTGGTAGATCGGAGGATCGGGCTTTCTGCAGCCGACGAAGGCGGAATCGACCACGGTTTCAAACAGTTCATCGACCGGCAGCATCGAACGCCACTTCGGTTCCCACTCCTTGACGTTGTTGGTCAAGAGGGCGGTTCGGATGCCGTCACGGCGAACCTCCCGGATCAGGTCGAGCATGCCCGGGTTTGGCTCGAGCGCCTCGAACAGCAGGTTGCCAAAGGACTCGAGGACCGGCCGGTGCCCGAGCAGCGGTTCCAGCGCATCGGCGAGCTGAAGCTCGAAATCCGCCTCCGATATCCGGCCGCACTCGAGTTCGAAAAGGGGATTCGGGCGGCCGCTTTCGACGATCGATCGCATCGCATCGCCAATCGCCCGGGGCGGAATCCCCACCCGGTCCTGAACCGAAGCGAAGGCATCCAGCAACGGGGTCGTCAGCACGCCGCCAAAGTCGGAAATGACCATCTCGATCCGGCTCACGCGGCTACCACCCCTGCCGGCCGGGTGATCTCGTAACGACCGAGGCCCAGATGTCCGTCGAGTGACCACCGAAAGAGAGCCGTGTTGACCGCGGCTCCGGCGATCTTTGCGGTGCAGCCGGTCACCACCGACCCGGCTCCGTGGAGAGCGGCAACGTCATCGCTGGCCGGCCAGAGTTCGAGGGTTGCGCGCCGCTGCCGACCCGCGGTGTCGTACTCGGTCGACAGCAGGACTTCATCGAACTCGATGTATCCCCCCGGATGGGTGATCGCGGCGACCGTCTCTTCGTGGCCGTGGTCGAGATCACCGGGCGGGGCCGCGGAGGCAATGCAGATCAGGCCTCCGTCGGAAAGGATGATCGTCGCGTCACGGGTCAGCCCGGCCGGTTCCGGTTCATCGTCACTGCGGCGGTGGAGCACCCCGCGGCAGTCGAGGTCGATGGTTTCGCCGCGGTGGTTGAGTCGACCTCTGGTCTCGATCTGGCTGGCTTCACGCCGGCCGGTCAACTCGCCGTCAAAGCTGATCGGCTCGCCGGTCGAGGTGACCGAAACCGCCAACTCACCGTGTTCGGTCTCGAGTTCGAGCGGGGCGCCGTCGACCAGAGAGTCGAGCCCGCTGGCCGGGATCGGGGCTGCGGCAACGACATCCTCACCGAGCATGATCGCCCCGTTTCCGCCAGCGGTAAGGCTGACGAAGAGGCCGCTTTCGGGGTCAAGGATTTCGATCGTCCTGGTCTTCACTGCCATCCGGGCCTGAGCGTAGCTGGGGAGGCGGTTCACCGTCGGACCGATCAGTCACGTCGACGGCTTCGCCGTCTATGTCGTAAGACGTCTGGCGGGTCCCGCGGTAATAGTTGTAACCCCGGTTTCCCCAGGTTGCGGTAGTCGCCGCGACCTTGAACTTCGAGGCGAACAGGGTCAACACGGCAAGCCGGACCAGCCATCTGGTTGGCGGGAAGAGCAAAAACAGCCCGAGCGCCGACGTGATGAAGCCGGGGATGATCAGGAGCAGGGCGCCGGTGGTGATCATCACTCCGTCGAAAGCTTCCCTGGCCGGCGGCCGCCTTTCGTCGACGGCGCCCCGGAAGCGACGCCAGTGGGCCCGGCCACGGTGCTGGAGGATCAGGATTCCGGCTACTGCCGAAGCGAACAGCAGGAAGAGCATCCAGAAGAAGCCGGTCCGGTCGGCCACCTGGACCATCACGAACAGCTCCGCGATCGGCCAGATGATCAGTAATGCCAGTACGAAGACGAACATTGAAGGACAAAGGTTACGCGGTGGGCGCCGCCAGCTACGATGCAGGTATGGCTGAAGATCAGGCGACCATGCCGACAGAAGAAGAAGTATTCGAGGCGCTGGAAGAAGTGATCGACCCCGAGCTGGGTCTTGACTTCGTTTCTCTCGGCCTCGTCTACGACGTCGAACTCGAGACGCCCGACGTGTACGTCACCTTCACTTTGACCACACCGGCCTGTCCGATCGGCCCCCAGGTCTCGGAACAGATGAAGGAGTTCGTCGGCAATCTCGACGGCGT
>JAEYSQ010000255.1 GCA_023434465.1 Actinomycetes bacterium | reverse complement strand
ACCGCCCGCGCCGACGCGAATGCGCGCCGTCAGGGCAGCGCCTCGACACTGACCCGCGGCGAAGTTTCGATGACCACGGCCAAGGCCTGGCGCCAGAAGGGCACCGGTCGTGCCCGGGTTGGCGCTCTCAGCGTTCCGAACCGTTATGGCGGCGGTGCCGCTTTCGGTCCGCAGCCGCGTCACTACACGGTCAAGGTCAATCGCAAGGCCCGCCGCAAGGCGATGCGTTCCGCCCTCTCGGTACACGCCGAGCGTGGCAGCGTCGCCGTGGTCAAGGCCGCCGACTTCGAAACCCCCTCGACCAAGGACGCCGCGGCGGCCCTGGAGAAGTGGGGCGCCAAGCGTTCGACCGCGGTGATCATCCTCGGGGAAGAGACCGGACTTCTGAGGAGCTTCCGCAACATCCCCCGGGTCGACGTTCTCGAGGTCGGAGCGACCGGCGTCGTAGACGTGATCGGTGCCGCCTCGATTGTGATCTCCGAGGGCGCCCTTGAGGTGCTCGCGAAGCAGTCGGTCGAACCGGCTCGCGGACAAGAAACCGATTCCGGAAAGGACGGTGAGTGATGGATCCCCGTAGCGTGATCATCCGTCCGGTCATTTCCGAGAAGGCTTACGCCCTGATCGCGGCCGGCAAGTACACCTTCCGGGTCGACGACCGGGCCAACAAGTTCGAGATCAAGGACTCGGTCGAGAAGGCTTTCGGCGTCGAAGTGGTCAAGGTCCGGACCTCAAAGGTCCGTTCCAAGCCGAAGCGTCGCGGCCTGCACTCGGGTCGGAGCCGCTCCTGGAAGAAGGCAATCGTCGAACTCGCCCCTGGCGACACGATCGAGCTGTTCGAAGGCGCAGCGGTCGAGTAAAGGCTTAGAGGAACTACCCAATGGCAATTCGCAAGACAAAACCCACCAGCCCCGGACGGCGCTTAGCGACGTACCAACTGCGCGAGCAGATCACGGCCACCGAGCCGGAGAAGAGCCTCGTCGAGGGCATCAAGAAGTCCGGTGGACGCAACTCCAACGGCCGCATCACCTCCCGCCACCGTGGCGGCGGGGCCAAGCGCCGCTACCGGAAGATCGATTTCAAGCGGACCAAGGACGGCATCCCCGCCAAGGTCGCGACCGTCGAGTACGACCCCAACCGGTCCGCTTACATCGCGCTGCTGCACTACGCGGACGGCGAGAAGGCCTACATCCTGGCCCCCTCGCAGATCGAGGTCGGCAACACGGTGAGCTCCGGTCCGGGCTCGGACATTCGTCCCGGCAACTGCCTCTCGCTCGGCGAGATGCCGGTCGGTACCACCGTCCACAACGTGGAACTGAAAGCCGGCCAGGGCGGAAAGCTCGGCCGCAGCGCCGGCACCGCGATCCAGCTGGTCGCCAAGGAGGGTGACATGGTCACCCTGCGCCTGCCGTCCTCGGAGATGCGCATGGTCCGGGCCGAGTGCCGCGCGACCATCGGCAGCCTCTCGAACGCCGAGCATCAGAACGTCAAGATCGGAAAGGCGGGCCGCAACCGTCACAAGGGCAAGCGCCCGCAGACCCGTGGCATCGCCATGAACCCGGTCGACCATCCGCACGGCGGTGGCGAGGCGCACAAGACCCCTGGCGGCCATCCGGTCACTCCGTGGGGCAAGCCCACGCTCGGGTACCGCACCCGGAAGAAGAACAAGCCGTCCAATCGTTACATCGTGCGCGGCCGTCGTCGCGGAAAGAAGAAGGGTAGGTAGCCCGTGGGTAGGTCAACCAAGAAGGGCCCGTTCGTGGAAGAGCGGCTGATGAGCCGGATCAACGCCATGAATGAGGCTGGCAACAAGAACATGGTCAAGACCTGGTCGCGCCGCTCGACCGTCTTCCCGGAGATGGTCGGTCACACGATCGCTGTCCATGATGGCCGCAAGCACGTGCCCGTCTTCATCTCCGAGTCGATGGTCGGTCACAAGCTGGGCGAGTTCGCGCCGACCCGTACCTTCAAGTCGCATACCGGCGGTAAGGACTGATGGCCGCGAAGACCACGAAGACCGAAGTCGAGGAACCGGTGCTGGTCCGGGCTTCCTCCAAGTACGTGCGCGTGTCGCCGCGCAAGGCCCGCCTGATCGCCGATCAGGTTCGTGGCAAGCACATCGACGACGCCCGTTCGCTGCTCCAGTTTTCCCCGCGTTCTGCCGCTGACGACATCGCCAAGGTGATCGAGTCCGCCGCTGCCAACGCCGAGAACAACCACGACCTGATCGGAGACGAAATGGTCGTCGCCGAGATCCGGGTCGACGAGGGTCCCACCCTGAAGCGGTTCCGTCCGCGGGCGATGGGCCGGGCCACTCCGATCCACAAGCGCACTTGCCACATTTCCGTGGCGCTGACACCGGAAGACGAGGAATAGAAGACCAATGGGACAGAAGATCCATCCCGAAGGCTTCCGAGTCGGCTACATCCACGACTGGAAGTCCAACTGGTTCGCCGACAAGGACTTTTCGGACCTGCTGATGCAGGACCTGGCGATCCGTGACCACATCGAGAACAAGCTCGCTCACGCCGGCCTTTCCGACATCACGATCGAGCGCCGCGGCGAGGTCGCCGTGGACATCCACACGGCCCGTCCGGGCATCGTGATCGGCAAGTCGGGCAGTGAAGTGGACGCACTCCGCAAGGACCTCCACAAGATCACCGGTTCTCCGGTGAAGGTGAACATCCGCGAAGTCAAGCGCCCCGAACTGGACGCCAAGCTGGTCGCCCAGTCGATCGCCGAGCAGCTCCAGAACCGGGTCGCCTTCCGCCGCGCGATGAAGCGTGCCCTGACTTCCGCCATGCGCTCCGGCGCCAAGGGTGTCAAGGTCCAGATCTCCGGCCGCCTGGGTGGTGCCGAGATGGCCCGCACCGAGGGTTACTCGGACGGTCGCGTGCCGCTTCACACCCTGCGCGCCGATATCGACTACGGCTTCGTCGAGGCAAAGACCGGCACCGGCCACATCGGCGTCAAGTGCTGGATCAACAAGGGCGAGGTCATGCCGGAGGGCTTCCAGTCCTCGCGG
>JAEYSQ010000149.1 GCA_023434465.1 Actinomycetes bacterium | reverse complement strand
GCCACAGCGTCGAGCTGCGCTTCGAGCTCCGCGTCGCGCTCCTGCCGGTCGAAGCCGGGTGGGTCGAAAAGCGGCGGGCCGATCACCGCCCGGAGGCCGGCTTCGGTCACCGCCCGGGCGGTCGCCGCGGGCTGCCAGTACATGTCCCAGAAACCGATCGTCCCGCTGCGGATCATCTCCAGGCAGGCGAGTCGCGTGCCCCAGTAAACGTCTTCGGCTTCGAGCTTCGCTTCGACTGGCCAGATCGCTTCCTGGAGCCAGCGCATCAGGGGCAGGTCGTCGCCGTGGCCGCGGAAAAGGGTCATCGCGGCATGGGTGTGGCCGTTGACCAGGGGCGGGCAGAGAGTGCCGCCGCCTGCGTCGAGTGACTCGTCGGTCGGGGCGTCGGCGGCGACGTCGGAGCCGATCGCGGTGATCACGCCGTCAAGTGCGGTGAGCGAAACGGACTCGCCGTCAATCAGGGCGTTGGTGACGACCAGGCGACGGTGGTCGCTCATGACGGAACGGCCTCCGGTCGTTCGAGGTGCCGTTGGCGGCTCTGCCGCAGGAACTCGATCGAGCCGAAGAAAGGCGCGATGCAGCCGAGCAGGGCGACCGCCAGAGCCAGCCGGAGGTTGATTACCCGGAAATGCACCGCGAGGATCGAGGTGATCGACATCCCGATCCAGATCAGGCCGTGGGTCAGTCCGAGGATGAAGGTGAACGGCTGGGGGCCATCGAGCAGGAAGGCACAGACCAGCAGACCCAGATAGACAAACGAATGGAGAAGGCTGATCACTTCCATCCGACGGAAGTTGACCAGCCTTCTGAAACGGGTGCCGAACCCCCTGGGGGAGAGAGGATCAGGGGGTGCGGCTGACGACCGATCCGATCCGGCCGTCGATCCTGTTGTCCGGGCTGCGGGAGTCACTCCGGCGCAAGCCTTTCACGCCGAACCGGCTTCGTGCCATTTCGCCAACGGCCAGGGTTGCCGCGGTCAAAGAGACCGCCTGGACGTTGTCGGCCCCGCCGAACAATGATCCGGACAGGACCACCGCGGCTGCCGCCTTGGGGGTCTTGTTCGAGGAAGCGACTTTCGCTGCCCTGCTTTCGATCCGTTTCATGGGGTCAACTTAGGTGCCCCGGGCGGGCAGGAAGTTGAAATCCTGTGAAGCCTGAAGAGAGGAGGGGATCCCGGGACGGCCGACCGAAACGGGGCTCACTTGATCAGGTGCTCGAGCTGGTCGAGACGATCGGTGATCTCGGCGATCAGGGCCGGTGGAGGGCTAGCACCGGAGAGTGCCTCGAGATCGCCTCGCCAGAGACCCAGTCGCCTTTCGGCTTCGAGATCGACCGGATCGTCTCCGGCCTCGATTCGCGCGAGCATCGCCTCGATTCCGGCGAGCCGGTCGGAGAGATAGACCAGTCGCGCCGTCTCGCCGGCGAGTGCGACCCGGCGCCGGTGGTCGGCCCGCCGCTCGGCCCGGTCGCTGATCGCCGGATCCTGGCCCAGAGCCAGCACGAGATCACGCATGCCAGTACCAAACATCTCGTCGATCTCCTCCGCGGTGATCTCCGACTTTTCGACGGTGTCATGGAGGTAGGCGGCCGCTTCGGCGAATTCGTCTCCGCCGTGTTCGTTCACGATCCTGGCGACCCGGGCCGGATGCCGGATGAACTCACCAGTGCCGTGTTTGTCGCTCTGGCCCCGGTGGGCCCGCTCGGCAAGCGAGTAGGCGGCCGCCGGCAGGTGGAGCGGGGCGGCCCCGGCCAGACGGTCGGGGTGATCGCGATTGACGAAAGCCTGTGAACCCGTTCTGATCTCGGGCTGGTCCAGCAGCGAGTTGAAAAGCTGCCGCTCGATTTCGAGGCCTTCCTCCAGGGGCCGGCCGAAGCCGCGCAGGGCTGCCTCGAGGTCGGTTCGCAGCGCGGGCTGCGGCAGGGCGGAGATCTGTGCTGCGAGCTCCAGAGCGCGGTCGAGGCAATGGCCGCTCTCGGTCACTTCGTTGACCAGACCGATTCGCTCCGCTTCGAACGCGCCGATCACCCGGCCGGTGATGATCAAATCCAGCGCCCGGGACATGCCGATCATGCGAGGCAGACGCTGGGTGCCACCGTCCCCTAACCCGACGTTCCAGCGGCGGCAGGTGACTCCGAACGACGCGTGCTGGTCACTGATTCGGATGTGCGCCAGGCAGGCCCACTCGAGTCCGCCAGCGTAGGCCGCGCCGTTGACGGCGGCAATGACCGGTTTGCCTATCCCGGTCCAGCGGGTCGGCCCGATGTTGCCCTCGACCGGAATCGGACTCGCGTCCAGGTCGGAGGAGTCGTAAAGCGGCTCGAGACCCGACTCGGGGTCGAACATCGCGACCACCGACTTGAGATCCGCTCCGGCGCAGAAGGCTTCGGATCCAGCGCCGGTGATGACCAGGACGTTGGCCTCGTCGTCGTCGCGGAACCGGGCGAGAAAGTCAAAAAGCGCCTGTGACTCCTTCGGGCCGATTGCGTTGCGGGCACCGGCCCGGTTGATCGTGACCAGCCGGACGCCGGGCGAAGGTTCCTCGTAGAGGACGGTCTCTGCGCTTGCGTCCTTCAAGCCGCCTTCGAACCGTTCAGGGAGTGATTAGTCCGGAGCCGTCCGTGGTTCCAGTTGGAGGGACGGTGGTGTCATCCGGCAGAGTGGTTTCCGGCAGGGTGGTCCCGGTTTCCGGGGCGAGCGAATCGGTGCCCGGAACCGTCTCCGTATCCGTCGAGGGAACGCCCGCCGCAGCTTCGAGCGCTTCGACCCTGGTCTGAAGCGCGTCAAGGCGGTCGCCATCGGAATTCTTGGTCAACGAAATGTAGAGGGCCGCGGCGCCAACCCCGACCGCGAGGCAGGTCAGGACGAGGGCGATGATCGAACGCTTCTTCAGGGAACGGTCAATCTGGGCAAGCCAGCCCCGCTGCCCATCGAGCCGTGTTGCGAGATCGATCGGCTGGCGTTGCTGGGCGGCCGGCGGGCGCCCGTGAGATCCAGTGGTCAGCGGCGGGACCCCGCGGGGCGGTACCGGCTGTCTGCGCGTATCGCCCGAAACCGGGGGCCGTTGAGTCACCGGTTGGCCTGGCGGCGCCTGGGGTCGCTGGGGGGAAGGCTGAGGTCGCCCGGCCGAGGCCTGACGCGAGGGCTGCGGTCGCTGGGGAGCAGGCTGACGCGTTGGCTGAGGCTGTCCCGATCCGCCCGGTGCTTGCGCCTGCGGCCGGCCTTGCGGAGCATTTATGGGCACCTCGGGGGTGCCGCCTTCACGGGGCGGATTGCTCATCGCAGGGCAATCTACCCGTCCCCGGTCACTTCAGTTCAATACGCTGCCCGGTGGCATTTATCCGTCATGCACCGGCCGGTGCCCTCACCTCCCGGCCACATAAACCCAAGGAGAAAGACTTCGCATGCCTGAAGCAGTGATCGTGGACACAATCCGCACCCCGATCGGACGCGCCTTCAAGGGCTCCCTCGCCCAGCTTCGTCCCGACGAGACCGGCGCTTTCGTGATCGACCAGCTCCTCGAGCGCAACCCCGGTGTGAACCCCGCCGACGTGGAAGAGGTCTTCTGCGGCGTCGGCATGCCGCAGGGCGAGCAGGCATACAACCTCGCCCGCATCCTCGTGCTGCTCTCGGACAAGCTGACCCAGGCGACCACCGGCGTCACCGTCTCGCGCTACTGCGCCTCGAGCCTCGACGCGATCCGTCACGCCTCGAACGCAGTCAAGAACGGCGAGGGCGACATCTACATCGCCGCCGGCGTCGAGTTCGTCTCGAAGTTCAACGCCCGCACCGAGATCGCTGGTTCGATCGCCGCCGGCGAGACCGACCAGAACGAAGCCCTGATCGGCAACGACGGCCAGCCCAATGCCTACATCGACATGGGCCTCACCGCCGTCAATGTCGCCAACAAGTACGGCGTCAGCCGCGACACCATGGACGACTACGCCCTGCGCTCCCAGCACCTCGCCGTCAAGTCTCAGGAGGACGGGTTCTTCGACCGTGAGATCGTGCCGGTGACCCTGCCGGACGGCAGCGTCGTGAGCAAGGACGACGGCCCCCGCGCCGACGGTGGCGACATGCGCGAGAAGCTCGGCAGCCTGCCGGAAGCCTTCGGTGGAGGCGGCGTCACCGCCGGCAACTCCTGCCCGCTGAACGACGGCGCGGCTGCCGTTCTCGTCATGAGTGACACCAAGGCCGCCGAACTCGGCTTGACCCCGCGCGCGAGGATCATCTCCTCGGCCACCGCCGGCAACGAGCCCGAGTACATGGGCGTCGCTCCGATCTGGGCCGTCAAGAAGCTGCTCGAGCGGACCGGCATGAGCATCGGTGACATCGACACGGTCGAGCTCAACGAGGCTTTCGCCGCCCAGGTGATCCCGATTTCGGAAGAGGTCGGCATCCCGATGGACAAGCTGAACACCCACGGCGGCGCGATCGCGCTCGGCCACCCGTTCGGCATGACCGGCGCCCGCATCATGGGCACCCTGCTCAACGTCATGGAGACCGATGACCATCAGTTCGGCATCGAGACCATGTGCGTCGCCGGCGGTCAGGGTGAAGCAATGCTCGTGGAGCGCCTCAAGTAGGCGATCCTCAGCAACCTGTTGCTGTCGAAAGGGCGGCCCTCCGGGGCCGCCCTTTCACGTTAAGCCTGCTGCCCCCGGGCCCCTCTCCGCGGGGGACTCGGTTCAAATTGGTGGCGTCATATCCCGGTGATTTGAACGGAGCCCGGGATTTCGGGTGCCCCACGGCGTAACCGGGAAGATCGGGACGCCGGGTTAGAACTCGAGGAAGTCTTCGAGGAAGCTTCGGGCGCTCTTCTTTTTCTTCTTGCCCTTGTAACCCCGGTCTTCTCCGTGCGGGAACTGCTGGCCGGGCGGGGGAGATTGCTGGGGCGCGGACGGGGTCTTGCTGTAGAAGGCGCTTTCGGCTTCGACCAGGCGTTCGAGTTCACCGCGGTCGAGGAAAAGGCCGCCGCAGCCGGTGCACTGGTCGACCACGACCTGGTTGCGTTCGTAGGCGCGCATTTCGGATCCACATTTGGGGCAGGTGAGTGCTTCGGTCATGGACGGAATCTATTGACTCGCATTCACCGGCCCTGGAGCGTCCGGTCGGCGATCAGGTCCGCAAGGGCGAGGGACGAGGTAGCGGCGGGGGATGGAGCGTTGCGGATGTGCACTCCACCTTCGGTTTCCTCGATCAGGAAATCCTCGATCAGGTTGCCCTGACGATCGAGAGCCTGGGCCCTGACTCCGGCCGGGCCCGCTTCGACGTCGGCGGCAGTCAGGGCGGGCACCATCCGGGCCGCCTGGCGGACAAGTCGGGTCGGCCAGATCGAATTGACCGCCTCGTTCAGGCTGGCCCGCCAGTGCTTTCGCATGAGGCTCCAGGACCCGGGCCAGCGCAGCGTCTCGGCTAGGTCGTCGCGGCGGAGCTTCGAGATCCGGTACGCGTCGCGGGCCCCGGCGATCATCGCGGTCGGTCCGATCAG
>JAEYSQ010000108.1 GCA_023434465.1 Actinomycetes bacterium | reverse complement strand
TCGTGATCGTGTCCCGGCGCCCGTTCTTCGCGTCGAGGATGTTGATCCCCTCCCGGCCGAGCAACGACGACTTGCCCTGCTGCTGCCGGTGGCGTCTGCCGATGATCAGCCAGTCGTCGTACTGACTGCCCTCGAGCCGCTCGACGTCGGGGCCGAAACGGGTCGCCGCGGAGCAGGAACCGTTCTTCCAACGGACGTAGCGCCTCCCGAGGTCGGCCTTCACCCCGCGCGGCGAGCCGGCGAAGACCGCGCTGTCGTTGCCCGGCCCTCCGGTGTATGACGAACCGGAGCAGGGTCGCAGGATATGGGCGTGATCGGTGCCGTCCTGACCCTGGATCGTGACCCGGTCGTTGGCATAGATCAGGTCGTTGTTGCCGCCGCCCTTGAGGATGCTGCCGGCACTGTTGAAGCTGGTCGACATGAAGTCCTTGCTCGGACCGCCCTGGATCACGTTGCGACCGTCGCCGCCGTTCAAAGTAGTCGACATGTTCTGCGGAATCGATTGCTCAAGCTTGATGTTGTCGTCACCTTCGCCGCCGTAGACCAGCATCCCGTCAAGGGCATTGCGGTTCGCGGGGCAGCGGATCGTGGTCGCCACGAGCGTGCCGGGCGGCTGGTCGATGCCCCGGCAGTCACCGGAGGGAACACCCCCGTCGGCGACGCTGACGCGGAACCACTGGTTCGCATCATCGTAACCGACCGAGACCCGGTCGTCCCGGGTCCCGCCCATGACGATCGGGATGCCGCCGTCGTTGATGTCGACGAGAGTCAAACGGTCGCCGAAGTTGCCGGGCGATTCATCGTTGCACCTCGACGCCTGACTGAAACCGGAGCATTGATTCAGGCCCAAGCCGCCGTCGACGCTGTCACCGTCGCTTCGGTCGCCACTGATCACGTCGTTCCCGAGACCGCCGTCGATGTGGTTACGGACTCCGGGGTCGGCGGTGATCTCGTCATCGAATGCCGAGCCGACCACGTTCTCGAGCGAGTTGAGCTTGTAGCGGGTCGTGCCCAGCGAAGTGCCGGCCCGCAGGTCGATGATCACTCCGTCGATCCGGCGACCACCAGGCGGCGTGTGAGCCGCATAGGAAATGGTGTCGGTCCCGGCACCGCCATGGATCCGGGCCAGCCCGCGGCCCGTGGTCACGAAAAGATCGTCGCCACCTTTGCCGTAAAGCTTCGTGATTCCGGAATGGGTGATGATCGTGTCGCCTTTCGGCGTGCCGAAGACCCAGTCGTCGCCCTCACCGCCGTCGAGATACGCCGGACCGTTGTTGTTCGGCTGGTCCGCCCGGAGGCGGTCGTTGCCCTGCTCGCCGAACACCTTTTCTCTCACCCCGCCGGCGGTGACGCCACCGTTGGAGTAGAGAAAGTCCGTTCCGTTGCCCCCGTGGATCTCCGAGATCGCGTTGCCGAGGCTGTGGATGCGATCAGATCCGGTAAGGCCATAGAGCCGGTTTCCGGTTCCGCTGTAGTCGTAGATCCGGTCGTTGCCTCCGGCGCCGAAGACCATGTCGCGGTCGGCCCGGTTCCGGGGGTTCCGCTTCGGTCCCGCGTGGATCTCGTCGTGGCTCTTGGAGCCGTAGACCCGGTCATTTCCGAGCCCTCCCTTGACCACTCCCCTGGAGGTCTTCGTATGCAGGTTGATGCGGTCGTGGCCGGAACCGCCGTCGACCCGGACGCTGTTGCCCCGGCCGGTTCGGATGCGGTCGTTTCCGGAGCCCCCGAAGATCCGCAGTCTGTTGCCCTTCTGCGTGGTTATCACGTCATTGCCCGGGCCGCCCTTTACGGTCGCGTCTCCTTTCGCCGCGTAGATCCGGTCGTTTCCGGCGCCGGCGCTGGTGAAAGAGATGCCCTTGCCGGCCCGGATCGTCTGTTTGCCTGCGCCGGCACAAATCCGGCTGAACGGCTTGCCGATCACGGTCACCCGGCTGCCGGCAACCCAGGTCACGTCCTTGAACTTCAACCGGACGGTCTTGTTCTTGCCGGTGACCACCCGGTTGATCTTCTTGCCGAAGCATTTCGAGGGCCGGGCCGAGGCGGTTTCCGGGGAAGTGGAGGCGATCACCAGGGCGGTCAGGGCGAGCACCATCGTGATCGCGGTGAGGGAAAAGTGTTTGAGGGGGGAGAGCGAAGTCATGTTAATGCCCGGTTCCGGCCGGGCTTCGGGGTTAGCGTCCTGCCAGACCGTAACCCCAGATTACGTTGTCGATTTTGTCGGCGATCACGTTGTTGCTCCTGCCGTTGGCTCCGGTGGTGATCGTGTCGGCATTTCCGTTCCTGGCGTCGAGGGTGTCGAGACCTCCCCGGCCGAAGAGCACCGAACGTCCTTGCTGCGTGCTGCTTCGCCGGCCGACCGTCAGGTGGTCGTCGTTATCGGTGCCTTCGAGCTTTTCGATGTCCCGGGCGATCGAGGTGCGGTCGCCCGGGCAGCCGCCTTCGTGCCATTGCGCGAAGCCGCCGGCGAGGTCTGCCTTGACCCCGCGCGGCGCACCGGCAAAGACGACGCTGTCGGTACCGGAATCACCGCGCAGGTCTGCCCCGAGGCAAGGATCGACGACCCGGAACACGTCCGTTTCAGCACCGCCTCCAAGGGAAACGGCGTCAAAGGCGTAGAGAATGTCGAGGCCGCCGCCGCCTTCCAGGCTGCTGCCGGCGCTACCGGGCGCGGTCGAGATGAAGTCCTTGCTCGGCCCTCCGGTCAGTTCGTTGACCCCCGTCCCGCCGTTCAAATTCGTGGTCAGGGTGGGCGGAATCGAGTCCGAGAGCGTGATCCGGTCATCCCCCGCATCGCCGTAGACCAGCATTCCGTTCAGGTTGTTCCGGTCAACCGGGCAGATGATCCGCGTCGACTCGCCAGTTCGCTGGCAGAGACCGGAAGGAAGGGCGCCGTTGGTCGCATCGACCACGAAAGCTCCGGTGCCGGCGTCGTAGCCGACCGTGATTTCGTCGCCGTCGTCGCTGCCCATGATGATCGGCAGGCCGCCTTCGTTGATGTCGATCTGGGTCGTCTCGCCGCGCTGGTTGCCGGGTGAATCCTGGTTGCAGCTGACCAGCGTTCCGCCGGAACATTCGTTCTCGCCGAGTCCGCCGTCCACCAAATCTTCGCTCTGGGCGGCGACCCAGTCGTTGCCGAGTCCGGCCTGAAGTTCGTTGGTGACCCCCGGCGCGCCGGTGATCCGGTCATCGAAGGCCGATCCGGTGACGTTCTCGATCCCCTTCAACGCGTAGTTGGAATAGCCGAGCGCGGTTCCCGCGGCCAGGTCCACCTTGACCCCGCTGATCGAACCGTCGCGCTCGGTTGGCGTATGGGCCGCGAAAGAGATCGTGTCCCGGCCACTGCCGCCGTCGAACCTGCCCCGTCCGCGGGAGCTGGTGACGAACAGGTCATCGCCATCCATCCCCCAGACTTCCTTGATCCCGGAGTTGTAGATGATGGTGTCGGCTTCCGGGGTGCCGTAGACCCAGTCGTCTCCCTCACCGCCGTCAAGGTAGGCCGGTCCGGCATTGCCCTGGCGGTCGGCCCTCAACCGGTCATTGCCCTGCTCGCCGAAGAGCTTTTCGATCACGCCGTCAGAGGTTCTGCCGCCGTTCGAATAGAGAAAGTCGGAACCGTTGCCACCGTGAAGTTCGGAAACCGCCTTGCCGAGGCTGTAGATCCGATCGGATCCCTCGCTCCCACGGAGCCGGTTGCGGTCGCCACCGTAGTCAAAGATCCTGTCGTTGCCGCCGCGACCGTCGATCAGGTCGTCATCACCCGCCCCGACCGGCACTTTGGGCGGGGAGCCGTAAAGCTTGTCGTGACCGCGGGAGCCGATGATCACGTCGCCGCCAAGACCGCCGTACGCCTTGCTCTTCACGCTCTTGTCGTGAAGGACGATCTTGTCGTTGCCGGGTCCGGCGTCGGTCAACGAGGTGCCCTTGCCGGCTCTGATCACCTGGCGGCCCGGACCGGCACAGATCCGGCTGTGCGGCTTGCCGATCACGGTCACATTTCGGCCTTGGACCCAGACCACGTCCTTGAACTTGAGCCGTACCGTCTTCTTGCCGCCCTTGACCGTCCGGTTGATCTTCTTGCCGAAGCACTTCTTGGGAGCAGCGTCAACCCCGGCCGGAGTCGACAGGGCGAGCCAGGCGGCAGCCACAAGCGGGACCAGGAAGGCCCGAACCATGCGGGGTGTGGCTGCTGGCGGATTCATGGCTGAATTTCAGGCGGACGGACACCCTTGGCGGGTACCCGATCGTCACTCCCCAATAACAACCCTCCGGCTCGATCGATTCTCCGACTCACATGAACTCTAGACTAGGCCTTGATGTCTGACCCGAATTCAACGCGGCAGGGCCGCATTCTCGTGACCGGCGGAACCGGCCTGATCGGCTCCACCCTCTGTAACGCGCTAATCGACCGCGGCGATTCCGTGGTCGGCCTCACCCGGGATCCGCAGCGGGCTTCCCGCAGCCTTCCCCGAGTTGAGTGGCATGCCTGGGATGGAGAGAGCGGGAGGCCGCCCCGCGAAGCCTTCGAAGGAGTCGAAGCGGTCGTCAACCTCGCCGGGGAGCCGATCAATCAGCGCTGGAACGACGATGTGCGTGACCGGATCGCCCGCAGCCGGATCAAGGCAACCAAGAACCTGGTCGCCAAGATCGCCGCGCTCGACGAACGGCCCAAAACCTTGATTTCCGGTTCGGCGATCGGCTTCTACGGGAACCGTGGGGACGAACTCCTGTATGAGGATGCCGAACCCGGGGACGATTTCCTGGCCGGTGTCGTGGTTCGTTGGGAGGAGGCGGCCCGAGCCGCCGAGGAACAGGGCATGCGGGTGGTGACGATTCGGTCTGGCCATGTGCTCGATCCTCGAGGCGGTCTGCTCAAGGAACTGCTCCTGCCATTCAAGATGGGACTGGGTGGCCCGATTGCCGGCGGCAAGCAGTACATGTCGTGGATCCACCGGCACGATGAGATCGGGATCCTGCTGTGGGCCCTCGAGAACGCGGAAGTTTCGGGACCGGTGAACGCAACGGCGCCGAACCCGGTTACCAACAAGGACTTTTCGAAGGCGCTGGGCAACCAGCTGGGCCGACCCTCGATTCTGCCCCTTCCAGGATTTGCGCTGGATCTGGTCAAGGGGAGCGGAGTCGGGCAAGCCGCCCGGGACGGCCAGCGGGTGTTCCCGCGGAAGGCCGTCGACAACGGCTACGAGTTCAAGCAGCCGGAACTGGCCGGGGCACTCGCCAACCTGCTCGGCTGAGGATTCGACCTTCCCCTTCCGCCGAAGGAAAGGGTCCCCGGTTCAGTCGTAGAAGGCCTGGACTTCGCGCAACCGGGCCGGCGACACGACTTTTGATTCGTCGACCGCGTCGGCCAGCGGGGCGAGTTCGATCGCGGTTCCGCGGAGAGTGGTCATCATGCCCCACTCGCCTTCCGTGGCCGCTTCGATCGCCCGGTACCCCAGCCGGGTCGCCAGCACTCGGTCGAACGCAGTCGGGGTCCCGCCCCGCTGAAGGTGACCGAGCACGACCGAGCGGGTTTCGTGACCGGTCTTCTCCTCGATTCGGTCGGCCAGCCAGCCCGCGATCCCGCCCAGCCGGACGTGTCCGAAGGCGTCGGTTCCTTCGGCCGAAGTCACCTCCGAACCCTCGCTCGGGACGGCTCCTTCCGAGGCGACCACGATCGGGGCCACTCCGGCTTCAAAACTTCGATTGACCTGCGCGCAGACGTCTTCGAGATCGAACTCCTGCTCGGGAACGAGAACCAGGTCGGCGCCGCCGGCCATTCCTCCGTGCAGGGCTATCCACCCGGCGTGACGGCCCATCACCTCGACCACCAGGGCCCGATGATGGCTCGTCGCGGTGGTGTGGAGCCGGTCCAGCGACTCCATGACGATGTTGACCGCGGTGTCGAAGCCGAACGTGTAGTCGGTCGCGTTCAGGTCGTTGTCGATCGTCTTCGGCACCCCCACCACCCCAACTCCACGGTCGGCGAGCACCCGGGCTACGCCGAGGGTGTCGTCACCGCCGATCGCGATCAGACCGTCGATGCCGGCGGCACGGATGTTCTCGATCACCTTTTCGATACCGCCGTCGACGCCCTGTGGATTCGTCCGCGAGGAGCCGAGGATCGTCCCGCCGGTGGCGAGGATGCCCCTGACCTGCTCGATTCCGAGGTCGACCGTCCGGTTCTCGAGCGGACCCTTCCAGCCGTCCGGATATCCCCTGAATTCGTGTCCCCATTCCCGGATTCCGCGCATGACTACAGCGCGGATCACCGCGTTCAGCCCAGGGCAGTCGCCCCCGCCGGTCAACACCCCGATCCTCATCGGAGCGCGACCAAACCGTCAGTCCCTGGAGGGTTTGAGCGCTTTGCCCTTCTCGATCAGCGGCTGGCAGACGTGAATGAACGCGCCGATGAACAGCACACCGAAGAAGATGAGACCCGCGATCGGGCCACCCTGACCCTGCGAATACGAAAACACCGCCAAGGCGATTGCGACGAAGAAAGTGACCGGGATCAGCATCGATCGAATCCTAACGAATCGGAGCGCGGCTCGATCGTTTGCCCGAAGCCGGGAGAACCTGGATTCTCCCGCTCGAGCCACCAACCACGACATCGCCCCCGCCTCGCAGCGGAACGAGAACCGGATCGCGGCGCCACGGCAGGTAAACGGTCAGCTTTGCCTTTTTCTGGAAGACGCCCTGGATGGTTTCGTCCAGTTCCTTCGGACTCTCGATCGAGCCCCTTCCGCTCCAGAGCCCACCCATAAGGCGGTAGTAGTACGCCGCGTCGTTATCAGTGGCGAGGTACAAACCCTCGGCCGGCGATCCTCCGAAGAAAGCGCCACTCCCGGCTTCGATCCGGACCCTTCCCTTGCGCATCGGAACCGACTTACCCTTGCCGACCTTCACCCGCCGGGGAACCCGAATCGGGACGATCTGACGGTGTCGCTGGCCGTCCCGTGAGGCGCTGATCACCGCGATCCGCGACCGCTCGCCGATCCTTACGTTTCCGATCGGACGCAGGCCGATGATCTGCCGCAAGGCCGACCCGGTATTGACTTCCACGTCCAGTTTGAGCGAACCGGGATAAAGCGTCCTGTACTTGACCTGGCCGAGCAGCATCCCGAGGCCTCCGACCAGGAAGTCGGTGGGAAAGGCGGCTCCTGAAGGTTCTCCGAACGCGGCGTACATCCAGGCGGGTGAGCTGGAAGCGAAACGGCTGCAGGCCTGAACCTGCCGGCCCGCTCCGAGAATCGTCTGTTTCATGCAGATCCGGCCATTCTGGATCAGTGGCTGTCCGGCCTGGCTGAACTGGGCTTGAGCCACCATGACCGGACCGATGAGAACGGACAGGTCCGTGCCGGTCGGGGGACCGCCGGGCAGCTTGTATTCGTTGACGACCTTTGACTGGAGGCTGACGCTTGACCCGCCGGACCGGTAGTTGACCCTGACCGGAATCCCGGCAGCCGGGCGTCCGAACTTTCCGGATACCGCGTAGGGACCGTCATAGAGGACAGACCCAACCTGGGTCGGCGTCGCAGTCCCGAGCTTGAACGGCGTCGTTGCTCCCCAGGACTGGCCCAGTACGTCGTAGATGTAGGCGCCGGAGAAGGAGATCGACCGTTCTCCCGCGAGATCGAGCGGATGACCGCATCCCCAGAAGTCGTCACCGTTGCGGTAGCTGATCGTGCAGATCGCGCCGATCGTCACGTCCCCGAACGCGTAGTTGATACTGAACGCGCCGCCGGGTGCGAGGTCCGACGAATCGGCGGGCACGTCGACCGGTGCCGGCGCCGCGAAGTTGACTGACTCGTACCCACGCGCTGCCAGCTTCTTCCTGAACCTGTTGCGGGCAACCTGCGGTACGCCGCTGACGGTCAGTGGCGGAGACAGCTCAACCAGCTTCCTTCCCCCGTAGCGCGGGAGTTCGCCGACCTTCGCTCTCATCGTGGCAGGTGAGGGTTGCCCTTCGAGAATGTCGTTGATCGGCGTGGCGAAGCCCTTCGGCCCGACCCCGTCGAAACCGTACGAGATCGCCCCGACGACCTTCTCCTCGCCGGCAATCTGACAGAGGATCGGTGATCCGGACATGCCCTCGGCGACCCCGACTTCGGCGATCTGGGGGTCGGTGACTTCGAAGTAGATCAAACTGCCAAAACCGATCGACCCGGGTTGTACGACGTCGAGAATCTTCACCGGGAAAGCGGTGATCGCAGTTCCCTTCATGACCGTGCGTGCCTCGCAGGTCTCGCCGGGGGTCAGATCCGTCAGCGGCGCGGTCGGCAGCGGGTCAGCCGGCGCCGCGGCAGCGTTGGCCGCCGGTCCGCAAAGCACCGCAACGAGTGTCGCCAAAAGGCCGACCAGCGACCTCGCTCCCCTAACCTTCGTGATCATCACCGTGAACTCTACGGTGTCCAGCGACTGGCAACCGGTGCCGGGACGGCCAGTGGTCCTGCTATCAGGCTGAATCCCGGGCGGAAAGCGCGGAGACGGTTTCGGCAAGAAACTCGCCGACCGCGGCCGCAGCCTCCCCGGGAGCAGCTTCGGCGGCGATCCGGACCAGCTTCGATCCGATGATCACTCCGTCGGCGATCCTCCCGACCGTGGCCGCGTGCTCGGGCGAGCCGATCCCGAACCCGACCGCGACCGGTACTTCGGATTTCGATTCGACGTCCGCAACCAGCTCGGAAAGGTGGACCGGAACTTCGGCTCGTTCACCGGTGGTCCCGACGCTTGAAACCACGTAGACGAAACCACGGGCGATCCGGCAGATCTCGGTCCTGCGCTCACCCAGAGTGGTCGGGGCCAGTAGCGGAACCACCGCCAAACCGGCCCGATTCAGGGTTTCCCGGATCGACTCGTCCTCGCCGAGCGGCAGATCGGGAACGATCACGCCCGCCGCGCCGGCCCCGGCCGCTTTCTCGCCAAAGGCGGCCGGACCACCACCTCCGAGGATCGTGTTCGTGTAGGCCATCAGGATCACCGGCACCCGGTCGCCGACTTCACGGCAGATCGAAAGTACGTCGTCCAGTCCCGTCCCTTCTGCGAGCGACTTGACCGCCGCCTCGTGGATCACCGGGCCATCGGCCAGGGGGTCCGAGAAAGGGACCCCGAGTTCGATCAGGTCAGCCCCGTTGTCGGCATAGGAACGGGCGATCGCGGCTGAGGTCTCGCGGTCCGGGAAGCCGCCCATCATGTACGGCATGAGCGCTGCTCGGCCCTGCGCGCGGGCTGTCTCGAAGGCGGAGAGGATGCGGGACTCGCCGGCGTTTCGCCCGGCGCTGACGTTCACTCGACGTCCTCCATGCCGAGCACCTCGGCCAGATCCTTGTCCCCCCTGCCGGAGAGGCAGAGAAGGTCGAAGCCTTCAGCGTCGGAAGTCCTGCCTTCGCCGAGCAGCCAGGCGATGGCGTGCGATGACTCGAGCGCGGGGATGATTCCTTCGAGCCGGCTCAATCGCCGGAAGGCGGCGATCGCGTCCCGGTCGCTCACCGCAACGTAACGGGCCCGGCCGATGTCACGCAGATGTGCGTGTTCGGGCCCGGTCCCGGGATAGTCGAGCCCGGCCGAGACCGAATGGGCCTCGAGGATCTGGCCCTCCTCGTCGGTCAGGACCGCCGAGAGCGAGCCGTGCAGGACCGAGGTGGTTCCAGCGGTCAGCGAAGCGCCGTGCCGTTCGGTGTCGAGACCGTGGCCGGCCGCTTCGACTCCGATCAGTTCCACTCCCTCGTCGGCGACGAAGGCGGTGAAAGTGCCGATCGCGTTCGACCCGCCGCCGACGCAGGCGATTACCCGACCCGGCAGCGTCCCCTCGGCCTCCAGCGACTGGTTCCTGGCCTCGTCGCCGATGGTCCGTTGGAGATCCCGGACCAGTTCCGGAAACGGAGCCGGCCCGACCGCGGAGCCGATGATGTAGTGGGTGTCGGCAACGTTGGTGACCCAGTCGCGGATCGCCGCGCTGACCGCTTCCTTGAGGGTCCGGGCCCCGGCTTCAACCGGTACCACCTCGGCTCCCAGCAGTTTCATCCGCTCCACGTTCGGCTTCTGGCGACGGATGTCCTCGCTACCCATGTAGACGATGCATTCGAGGTCGAGTAGCGCGCAGGCGGTGGCGCTCGCCACCCCATGTTGCCCGGCCCCGGTCTCGGCGATGATTCGCGGCTTGCCCATCCGACGGGCGAGCAGTGCCTGGCCGATCGCGTTGTTGATCTTGTGGGCGCCGGTGTGGTTGAGGTCCTCGCGCTTCAGGTAGACCTTGCGACCGGCCGCTTCGCTCAGGCGGGAAGCGAGATAGAGCGGGCTCGGCCGACCCACGTAGTCGCGCAGCAGCACTCGCAACTCGTCCATGAAGGCCGGATCCTCGCGAGCCTCGGACCAGGCGACGGTCAGTTCGTCCAGGGCGGGAATCAGCGTTTCCGGGACATAGCGGCCGCCATACGGCCCGAAGCGCCCCGGCAGTTCGCCGGCCGTCGACTCGGCGATGTTCCTGCTCATGCGCCGGCCACCGGTGTGTAGCGGGCCGCCTGGAAGAAGCTGGCCAGCTTGCCGTGATCCTTGATCCCGGGTTCCTTTTCGACCCCGGAGGCAACATCGACCGCGTCCGGCCGGACTTCGCGGATCGCGTCGGTGACGTTGTCGGGGTTCAATCCGCCGGCGAGAATGAAGGGGATCACCGAGTGGTGGTTGGCGAGGAGATCCCAGTCGAAGGTCTCTCCGGTTCCGCCATAGCTGCCCTTGCGCCCCGTGTCGAACATGTGAAAGTCGGCGAAACGGTAGGCGGTGCTGGCCCTCACATCGGCATGGGTCGAGATGTGAAACGCCTTGATCACCTTCAGCCCGGTTCGACGCCTGACCTCGTTACAGAAGTCAGAGCCTTCGTTGCCGCTCAACTGGATCATCGTCAGCTGCGCGTTCTCGGCTGCCTGGACCACGCGATCCATGGTCGGATTCACGAAAACGCCGACGACTTCACAACGGCGACGGAACTCCTCGCCGATGCCGGCCGCGACCGAAGCCTTGACGAAACGTGGGCTCTCCTTGTGATGGATCAACCCGATCGCCCAGGCTCCGTGCTCCACGGCAGCCTCGGCATCGTCCCGATTGGTTATTCCACAGACCTTGACCTTCACCAGTCAAGGGTATGACACGGAACGGCCCGGCGGCCATTTGAGCAGCCGGGCCGTTGGTGAACGGGGCCGTAGTCCGGATTTCGGGGGTTACTGACCGAAGCCCGGAGGCAACTCCTGCTGTCCGGATTCGTCCGCGCTCTGATCCGAGCTCCCGGCGTCAGGACGAGCGCCCAGTTTGATCGTCACCTCGCGGGTCTTGCCGTCACGCAGCACTTCGAGTTCGATCTGATCGTCGACCTTGGAATCGTTGATGATCCGGATCAGGTCCTCCATCGAACCGAGTTCTTCACCGTTGGCCTTGACGATGATGTCGCCGCCGGTCAGCACCTGCTGGCCTCCGACCGTCACCGGCGTGTCCCCGGCCTCGATGCCCGCTTTTGCCGCCGGACCATCCTCGGGGGCTTCCTGGACCATCACGCCGTTGTCGGTGCCGAGGTTGAGAGCGTCGGAGATCTGGTCGCTGATCGTGGCTCCGCTGATCCCGAGGAAGGCGTGCTGGACCTCACCCGTATCGAGCAGCTGGTCGACCACGTCCTTGACCGTGTTCGAAGGGACGGCGAAGCCGATCCCGACGTTGCCCTGGCTCGTGCCACCGGTCGCGATCTGCGAATTGACACCGATCACATGACCTTCGGTATTGATCAGCGGACCACCCGAGTTGCCGGGATTGATCGCCGCGTCGGTCTGAATCACATTCGAGATCGCGTACTGGTTCAGGCTCGAAATCTCACGCTGAAGCGCCGAGACGATGCCGGTGGTGACGGTCCGGTCGAGGCCGAAGGGGTTGCCGATCGCGACCACCGGATCACCGACGTTCACCTCGGAGGAATCGGCCAGCTGGAGCGGCTTCATCGCCTTCTCGGGCGCGTCGACCTTGATCAGGGCGAGGTCGGTCGAGGGATCCGTGCCAACTACCTCGGCCTCGTAGACCTCGTCGGAGTCGCCGATCGTCACGGTGATCTCTTCCGCACCTTCGATCACGTGGTTGTTGGTCACCATGTGGCCATCGGTGTCGATCAGGAACCCTGATCCGGTCGCCGTTCCCTGCTGGGACTGACCGTACGGATCGAACGGGTTCGGTGAGGAGTTCGTGATTCCGGAGGCGGTGATGAAACCGACGCCGTTGCCGTCACGTTCGTAGATCTGGTTGACCAGATTCTGGTTGCCGTTGCCCGATGCGGGTGTTGTCGCGGCCGCGACGGACTGGATGGTGGTCTCGTCCTTGCCTACCCAGCCGGCCGCGATCGCGGCATAGCCAGCTATGGCAACGACGAGGCCACCCATCAGGGCGGCCAGGAAAACGGAGCGCACCGGGCGCTTGGATACTTCGGGGATGTCATTCATGACGGGAATCCAAATCCACCGCCATTGACCATTCCTAAGCCACAATCAAAGGTTTCCTAAACCGGGTCGTCACGCCGTGAGGTCGGGCGGGCATCCCCGGGAAGCGGCAAACACCTCGATCGGCATTCAGCCTCCCTCCGCCTGAGTATCCCGGTGACGTTACGTTGCGCCGTGGGGTCGGGTGGGCATCCCCGGGA
>JAEYSQ010000101.1 GCA_023434465.1 Actinomycetes bacterium | reverse complement strand
TCCTTGGCGTGGTCACCGAAGCCTGGATGCGGGTCCGCCCGCGTCCCGACTTCAAGGCGACCGCCACGGTCGAGTTCCCGCCCGGTGACCTGGGCTTCTCGGATGCCGCCCGGGGAGCGGTGCGCCTGATCGCCCAGTCGCGGCTGATGCCCAGCAACCTGCGTCTGATCGATTCTTCGGAGGCCCTGACCACGATGGCCGGCGACGGCTCGGCCACGCTGCTGATCATCGGCTTCGAGTCGCACGGCCAGCCGGTCGAGGACCGCATGGACCAGGCGATCGAGATCGCCGAAGGCGAAGGCGGAAGGGTTGCCTCCCGCACCGGCTCGACTCCGGAGTCCCGGGCGGCCGAGTCGGGCGAAGCCGGGGCCGACCGCTGGCGCTCGACTTTCCTGATGGCCCCGTACATGCGCGATACCTTCGTCGCCTGCGGGATCATCGCCGAGACTTTCGAAACCGCGATTACCTGGGACCGCTTCGAGGATTACCACCGCAGCGTGATCGAAGCTACCCGCAAGGCCGTCGCCGAGGTCACCGGCGCCCCGGCCGAGGGCGAAGGAGCACCCCGGGTCAGCTGCCGGCTCACCCACGTATATCCGGACGGTGCCGCGCCCTACTTCACGGTTCTCGCCCCCGCCAGGCGGGGCAGCGAGGTGGCTCAGTGGGATGAAATCAAGGCCGCCGCCTCGGAAGCGATCGAACAGGGTGGAGGCACGATCACCCACCACCACGCGGTCGGCCGCGACCACCGCCCCTGGTACGACCGGCAGCGTCCCGACCAGTTCGCCGCGGCCCTGAAGGCAGCCAAGTCGGCCGTCGACCCGGAGAACCTGCTCAACCCCGGCGTCCTCATCGACTAGCCGCCCTCGACTGAACACCCGCGAGCTTGAAGTTATCGCCGCATAGCGCGCACAACTTCAACCTCGCGGGGGCTCATCCAAACTGGCGGGTGCTCATTCAACCTCGCGGGGGCTCGCGGGGGCTCAGGCGAGGGCGGCGGCGTAGATGTCGTGGAGTTCCTGGCGGGTCTGGTCGAGGGGCTCGACAGATTTCTCGGTTCGGCTGAGCACGATCGCCCCTTCGATCGCCGAGATCCCCAGGGTGGCGAGGGAGCTGGCCCGGGATTGATCGACCCCGGCGTCGGTGAGTGAAGCGGTGAGGCTGGACTGGATCTGGCTGAAGGCCCGGGCGGCCGGGCCCGCGGCCTCTTCGCTGGCTCCGGCTACCGCGGCGGCCATCAGGGGGCAGCCCTCGCGGAAGCCGGACTTCTCAAGCTCTCGCATGTAGAAGCGGGCGAAGCGGTCGATCATCTCGGCCGGGCCTTCCTCGCTCTTTTCGAAGTTGGCGGCGACGTAACCGCCAGCGGATTCGATCGCTTCCGAGACCAGCTGCTTCTTGCCACCGGGGAAGTGGTGGTAGACCGACCCCCGGGGGGCTCCGCTCGCCTCGAGTACGTCACCGATCGAGGTGTCGCCGACTCCGCGCTCGCGAAAGAGCCGGATCGCCGAGCCGAGCATCGCCTCCCGGGTGCCGGTTGCCATGAGTGTCAGACCTGCCGATTCAGGCCGAAGCGGCCGCGGCCTCGCGCTGGGCCTTGGCGATCTCGACCAGTTCCTTGTAGTGAATGACGTTGCCGCCGGCTCCCCAGCCACCGTCGACCACGTCGCGGCAGAGCACCCAGACTTTGAGCAGGTCTTCGTCGGCGACGCCGAAGGCGCCACGGATCGCCGCGGTGCCCGCCTCGATCATCCGGGTCCGGCGATCGTCATCGAGCGCGCCCTCGGGGGTGATGACGTCGAGCTTCACGACTCCGGCACCGGGCCTGTCGCCGGCGTAGACGAGCTCGGCCGGACGTTCGTTGACCAGCACCCAGGTCACGCTCCGAAAGAACTCGGTGTTCGGCGCTCCTTCGGCCTGCAGCAGGCTGGTGGTCAGTTCCTCGACCAGCTGGTCGCGGGCTTCGGGCGAGATCGCCCCTTCCTGGTAACTCAGTTCCATCAGCGGCATTGGTTTCTCCTCGAATTCGTGGTCGTGTGCGGAAATTGCTCCGGCTATGCACCTATGCATAACATATGCAGGGTTGCATAGTCAAGTCCCGGTTGACCGTCGGGAGGGCGGCGGTTGGGGTGCATTGGTGGCTTCCGGGCGCTGTGGGGCGGCTTTTGTCGGTAGCCTTCTGCGGCCGTGTCCCTGAGTCGGGTGCGGACCTTGACGATGGAAGCTTCCTCCCAGCACACACTGACCGAGCGCGGCCCCCTGCGGGCGGCCCTGAAGACCGCACGGCCCCAGGAATGGGTCAAGAACGTCCTGGTCTTCGCCGGGGTCATCTTCTCCGGCCAGCTCGATGACACCTGGGCGATCGGCCAGGCCCTGATCACCTTCGCCAGCTTCTGCGCGATCTCCAGCGCCGGCTACTTCATCAACGACCTCAACGACGTCGAGCTCGACCGCCAGCACCCGAAGAAACGATTCCGGCCGATCGCGGCAGGCCAGCTGCCGATCAGTGCCGCCTGGGTGATCTCGGCCGGTCTTGCGATCGGTGCGATCGCGGTCGCCTTCCTCGTCGTCAACTGGCAGGTCGGCTGCATGGTGACCGGCTACGGCGTGATCCAGGTTGCCTACAGCTTCGGTCTGAAACAGGTCGTGATCATCGACGTGATGACTCTCGCCACCCTCTTCATCCTGCGGGTGATGGCCGGCGCGGAGGCGGTGGATGCCCACGCTTCCGAATGGCTGATCCTCTGCACCGGCATGCTGGCCTGCTTCCTCGGCTTCACCAAGCGAAGGCAGGAGGCGGTTTCCGAACTTCACGAAGGAACCAGCAGCCGACCGGTGCTGGAGCACTACTCGCTGCCCTTCCTCGACCAGATGGTCGCCATGGTCACGACCGGCACCGTGGTGAGTTACTCGATCTACACGGTCAATTCGCCGCTCGCGGGCTCGGAGATGATGCTGACCATCCCGCCGGTGGTCTACGGAATCTTCCGATACCTGTACTTGATCTACGACCGCTCCGACGACCGTTCGACCGCGGCAATCGTGGCCGGCGACCGCGGCGTGATCATTGCCGGCGCGATCTTCGTCGCGGTGGCGCTGCTGGTTCTTTACGCCTTCGATTGAGGCGGCCGCTACGGGGATCAACGCCGGGAGAACCCGCAGAATCCGAGTCGAGTCAAAAAGCACTTGACACGAATCGAAAAACGCGTATTCTCGAAAGCCGCATAAGAGAACACGGGAGACGGGTTGACCCCTCCGATGAGAACCGGCAGGAACGCCGGTGGAGGGGACTACAGGACACCCTGTCGCAAGCGGATATCTCAGTTGACTAGAAGCTGGCGACCGAGCCTTCGAGGCTTTCCCACCGTTCGTACCAGGCCAATTTGAAATTGACCGGGTTCCGAAATCGGTGACCCATAGAGAAGGTCTCGGAGAAGAATTGAATACTTCATGTCGTGTCCAGTTTCGTGCGATTGCGCTCTTTGAAGCGCCGTCGGGAAAGATTGCCGGAAAGGCGGCCGGGATGGCAGGAAGAGCATCACGCTCAAACCGACCCGCGCCGGTAAGGGGATCCTGAAAACAGGCAGGGCCAAGAGGGCCTCACTCAGGATTGAAGGAGGGACCAGGAAGGTAGTCAGGATCGGGCGACGCCAGTGCCGATCAACTGCCAGGGAGAGAGGGCTCCGGTCGAAAGACCGGGGCCCTTTTCTTACTTGAAGACCGGGAGGTCGCCGGCCAGTTCGGTCTTGCCATCCCTCTGGAACTGGACGTCGATGGTTTCGTTCTTGTTGTAGAACCCGACCACTCCGAGCAGCATGACCAGCTTCTTCTTGCCGGACTTCGTTTCCTTGATGATGTCCCGGGCGAAGAGGATTTCGTTGTCGCGGATCGTGAAATCGGTGCCCTCGGTCTGGGCGACACCGTTGACGAACACGACGATCGGCTGCTCCGCACCAGCGGGCAGGGTCACGCGGCGTCCGGCCGCGAACGAGCCTTTGGGGATTTTCAGATCTTCCGGAGCCTGCTTACTCATGGTCGAGAAACATTTTCACCGATTTGATTGCTTCGGGGATGCTCGACCCGGCCAGCGTCTGTCTCCTTACGCCTCCGGCGTAGGCGATGACGGTGAGATCACCCTGAATGTCGATTCCCGCGGCGGGCGGTCTGAACAATCCCTTGCCGGTGATCTCGATCCTTGCGTTGACCAGCTGGGCCGGCTCGTATTCACGGATCGCACTGACTTTGTCGAGCGGTCCATCGGCAATCACCTCGTCGGCGGCGTGACGCGCCGCGGCGAGCGCTTCGTCGAGATCGTCGAAGCTCTGGCGGCTGACGTCAGAGCCGTGCCGTACGGTCAGCTTCCAGTTCGCCACGCTGCTACACCCGGCCGGGTGGCTCAGGAAGGCCGGGTGGCCGGTCCGGAGATGCGGTCCTCGCCGGACCGCTCGCCGATCGGCACGTAGTTCGCTTCGCGGGCGCCGGTGTAGATCTGCCGGGGCCGGGCGATCTTCTTGTCCGGGTCTTCGGTCATCTCCAGCCACTGGGCGATCCAGCCGGCGGTACGGGCGATCGCGAAGATAACCGTGAACATTCCGGGCGGAATCTTCAGGGCCTCGTAGATGATGCCCGAGTAGAAATCGACGTTCGGGTAAAGCTTGCGCGAAGTGAAGTACTCGTCGTCGAGTGCCTGCTTCTCGAGTTCGGTCGCCAGTTCGACCAGCGGGTTGTACTCGGTCGCTTCGAAGACGTCATCGGCGTGGCTCTTGATGATCCGGGCGCGGGGGTCGTAGTTCTTGTAGACCCGGTGGCCGAAGCCCATCAGCTTCTCTTCGCGGTTCTTGACCGCTTCGAGGAAGTCCGGGATGTTGTCAACCGATTCGATCCGGCGCAGCATCCGAAGGACGGATTCATTGGCGCCGCCGTGGAGGCGCCCGTAGAGCGCGGCGATTCCGGCCGCGACCGCAGAGTAGGGATCGACGTCGGAGGAACCGACCCCGCGGACGGCGCTGGTCGAGCAGTTCTGTTCGTGGTCGGCGTGCAGGATGAAGAGCACGTCGATTGCCTTCGCGAGGCGCGGATCCGGCTCGTACTTCGCCTCGGTCATCTTGAACATCATCGAGAGGAAGTTCTCCGGGTAGGAGAGGTCGTTGTCGGGGTAGACGTACGGCAGACCCATGTTGTGGCGGTACGAGAACGCGGCAAGGGTCGGCATCTTGGCGATCAGGCGAATCGTCGCCAGGTAACGCTCGACCGGGTCGGTGATCTGGTTCGAATCCGGGTAGAAGGTCGAAAGCGCCCCGGTCGAGGCGAGCAGCATGCCCATCGGGTGGGCGTCGTAGCGGAAGCCGGAGAGGAACTTCTTGATGTCCTCGTGAACGAAGGTGTGATGGGTTACGTCATGGACCCAGGCTTCGAGCTGCGGGCGGGTCGGCAGCTCGCCGAAGACCAGCAGGTAGGAGACTTCCAAGAAGGTCGAGTGCTCGCAGAGCTGCTCGATCGGGATGCCGCGATGTTCGAGGATCCCGGCCTCACCGTCGATATAGGTGATCGCTGAACGGCAGGAGGCCGTATTGGTGAAGGCCGGATCGAAGGACATCATTCCGAAGTCGTCTTCGTTGACCTTGATCTGGCGGAGATCGAGCGCCTTGATCGTGTCGTCCTCGATCGGAAGCTCGTAGGTCCGGCCGGTGCGGTTGTCGGTGACCGAAAGGGTGTCGCTGCCGGTGGCTACTCCGCCACCTTCGCCCTCGTCGGGCGCTTCGGTCTGCTGTTCGGTCGACATGCTTCTCCTCGAATCCTTTTCCTCTGATCTCTTGTCCGGACCAGTATTTCAGTTCGCCTGTTTCTTCAGGCGTTTCTCGGCCCAGGCGATTGTGGGTCGGCCCACGAATCGCGTCGACATCGAGGAGAAAGTCAGTTTCCGGTCGAGAAGTCCGTCATTGAGCGGAGCGCGACCAGGCGAGCCTCGATCTCATCCCGGGTCAGCCTTCCAACCCGTTCGGTCCCGAACTCCTCGACGTTGTACGAGGCGAGCACGGTGCCGTATCCCATCGCGGTGCGAAGGGCCTCGTGGTCAATCTCGCCAGCCTCGCCGTCGAGATATCCGAGGAAACCGCCGGCGAAGGAGTCACCGGCACCGGTCGGGTCCCGCACGTCTTCGAGCGGAAAGCCGGGCAGGGCGAAAAATCCGTTCGGGGTGAAGAGCGCCGCGCCGTACACGCCCTGCTTGGCGATCACCGCCCGCGGGCCCATCGCCATCACGGCGGCAGCCGCCCGGGCGAGATTCGGCTCACCGGTCAGCTGGCGGATCTCGGCGTCGTTGATCAGCACGCAGTCGACCTCGGAGATCGCCTCGACCAGCGAATCCCTCGCGGTGTCGATCCAGAGGTTCATGGTGTCCAGCCCGACGAAGCCTGCCTCGGGGCACTGAGCCCGGACCTGGCGCTGAAGATCGGGCTGGATGTTGGCCAAAAAGAGCATGTCGGCACCGGTCGATGCATCCGAGAGCTTCGGCTGGAAGTCGCCGAAGACGTTGAGGCGGGTGTCATCCGTGTGGGCCGTGTTCAGGTC
>JAEYSQ010000028.1 GCA_023434465.1 Actinomycetes bacterium | reverse complement strand
GATGCCTCTAGACTGGCCGCGATGGCTGTGACGCCTCCGAACACACTCGCCTCCGTGGGCGAGGTCCTGATTACCGCCGAAGAACTTCAGGCGAAGGTGTCCGAACTCGGAGCCCAGCTAAGCCGTGATTACGCTGGCAAGGACCTGGTCATGGTGGGGGTGCTGCGCGGGGCCGTGGTTTTCATCGCGGATTTGCTGCGTCACCTCTCGGTTCCCTGCGAGATCGACTTCATGGCCGTTTCCAGTTACGGGTCTTCGCGCGATTCCTCAGGGGGGGTGCGAATCCTCAAGGATCTGGACGACTCGATCGAGGGTCGCGACGTGCTGATCGTGGAGGACATCGTCGATTCGGGGCTGACTCTCAACTACCTGATGCGGAATCTCCGGGCCCGCGACCCGGCCACGCTCGAAGTCTGCACGCTCCTCGCCAAGCCAGAGCGCCGGCGGGTCGAAGTTCCGATCCGCTACACGGGGTTCGAGATTCCGAACGAGTTCGTGGTCGGCTACGGCCTCGACTTCGCCCAGCGTTATCGCAACCTTGACCACGTCGCGTTGCTGCCCGAGGACGCGGTCCCCGGACGCTGACAATTCTTCTTCCCGGCACCGCTCTCCCACGCTGTCTGAAGGGTTCTCCCTGCTAGTCTGACAATTCGGCCAAGCGGCGGGAAATGCCCTCCGTCGGCCCTGGAAAGCGACCCGGAATTTGAAACGGTTTTTCAAGAGCGCAGCATTTCCCATCCTGCTGGTGGTCATCCTGGCCTTCGTCGCGCAGCGCGTGATCAGCCCGGACAGCGGCGAAAAGCCGCCGACATACAACGAGTTCCTGACCATGGTCGACAAGGGCGAGATCGACTCGGTCACGGTCAACACGAAGAACAACTCGCTTGACGTCACCGAGAAGGCCGCCGACGGATCCGATTCCGAAGGCGAGAAGTTCGAGACCGGCTATCCGCCGAACACCGAACAGAGCCTGATCAATCAGCTTCGCGAAGGCGAAGTTTCGACCACGGTCAAGGGCACCGGCGGCAGCAGCATTCTTTCGATGCTCACTTACATCCTGCCCTTCCTGCTGTTTTTCGGTTTCTGGATCTTCCTGATGAACCAGATGCAGGGCGGCGGTTCCAGGGTGATGAGTTTCGGCAAGTCGAAAGCCAAGAAGATGGCGGTCGACGCGCCAAAGATCACCTTCAAGGACGTGGCCGGAGCCGACGAGGCAGTCCAGGAACTGCACGAGATCAAGGAGTTCCTGCAGACCCCGAAGAAGTTCCAGTCGCTCGGTGCCCGGATTCCGAAGGGCGTTCTGCTCTACGGACCGCCCGGTACCGGCAAGACCCTGCTCGCAAGGGCGGTCGCCGGCGAGGCCGGAGTTCCATTCTTCTCGATCTCGGGTTCCGATTTCGTCGAAATGTTCGTCGGCGTCGGTGCGAGCCGCGTTCGCGATCTCTTCGAGCAGGCAAAGCAGAACTCACCCTGCATCATCTTCATGGACGAGATCGACGCGGTCGGTCGCCATCGGGGCGCCGGCATGGGTGGCGGTCACGACGAACGCGAGCAGACCCTCAACCAGCTGCTGGTCGAGATGGACGGCTTCGAGATCAAGGACAACATCATCCTGATCGCCGCCACCAACCGGCCCGACATCCTTGACCCGGCCCTGCTTCGTCCGGGCCGTTTCGATCGCCAGGTCGCGGTCGACCGTCCCGATCGCCAGGGCCGGAAGAAGATCCTCGAAGTCCACTCAAGGGGCAAGCCGCTGGCCGGTGAGATCGATCTCGACGCCCTGGCCGGCCAGACTCCGGGTTTCACGGGCGCCGACCTTTCCAACCTGATCAACGAGGCCGCCCTGCTTACGGCTCGCTCGGGCAAGCGCGAGATCACCCAGAACGAGCTCGAAGAGGGCATCATGCGGGTGATTGCGGGCCCCGAGAAGAAGACCCGCATCATGTCCGAGAAGGAACGAAAGATCACCGCCTACCACGAGATGGGGCACGCGATCGTCGGCCACCTGCTGCCCAACTGCGATCCGGTCCACAAGGTTTCGGTGATCAGCCGTGGGCAGGCGCTCGGGTACACGATCTCGTTGCCGGCCGAGGACAAGTTCCTCACCTCGAGAGCCGAACTGAGCGAAACTATGGCGATGACCCTGGGCGGCCGGGCCGCCGAGGAACTGGTCTTCAACGAAGTCACTACCGGTGCTTCGAACGACCTCGAGAAAGTCACCGCGACGGCCAAGCAGATGGTCATGCGCTTCGGCATGTCGGAGCGTCTCGGCCCGCGGGTCTTCGGTCACGATCGTGGCCAGCCCTTCCTCGGCCGCGAGATGGGTTCCGAGCCGGATTACTCGGACGAGATCGCCCGGGAAATTGACGACGAGATCCGCCGCATCGTCGAGAATGCGCATCAGACCGCTCGCGACATCCTCGACCAGCGCCGTGACGACCTTGAGCGGGTCTCCGAGATACTGCTGGTCCGCGAGACGATCGACGCGGAACAGTTCGTTGCCCTGCTCGAAGGCGCCAGCGAGGAAGAGGTCTTCCCGCCCGGTGAGGAGAATGAAGAAGCGGATTACCCGTCTGAACCGGAACCGGTCAATACCCCTCCCTCGGGACAGACCCCGGATCCGCAGCCGACGCCGCCGCGGCCCGGGTACGCCGGTGGCATGACCGACCTCCGCTCCGACGAGGAGTAAGCCCGGGCCTCGCCTGGAGGCCCCTGACTTCCACCCGTCGGTGTCGGTTTAGTTATTCAGTTTGCGCGGGACCGGTTTGATCCGTCCGCCAGTGCCGGCGATGTCGACCGTGCGTTGCCAGGAAGCGTCTAGTTCGCCCGCGTAGTCGGGACGGGACTTGGCGGCGAGACCGGCCGGCAGGATCTCGTGCCCGTAGGGAGTGACCCAGACGGGGACGTAATCGACCCTTCCGACGGTCAGGTCCTCGTCGTTTTCGATGAATCTGAACAAGGCGATCAAGCCATCGCCGGTCTCGGCCGGCAAACCCGTATGCGGACCCTGGTTGCTGAGCAGATTGCCGGCACTGAAGACCACGAACTTGCCGTTGATCCGCTCGATCGGCTGGACCACGTGGGGGCCCTGACCGGCGATTGCGTCGACCTCCTCGATCGCGAGAATCGCCCGGGCGAGTTGGCGCTGTGAGCCGTTCGGGGTGACCGAGTTCTCGTCGCCCCACTGCATACTGACGATGATCGCATCGGCCCCGGCCTCCTTCAGCCGCTTCGCGTCCCGCGCAACGATCGCGGCCTTGCGGTCGGCCGGCTCGGCAGCGGGCAGCACGTTCACCGACCACTCGTTGGGCAGCGGCAGGCCGTTGGTTGCGTCTGTGTAGCCAAGCAGCCCCACCTTCGACGCTCCGGCCTGAAGGATGACCGGCTTCTGACGGGCGGCGGGCGAGTTGAAGGAGCCGGTGTGGGCGACCCCGGCCCGGTCCAGCAGCCTGCCAGTCTCGTCGATGCCGTCCTGCCCCTGGTCGACCGAGTGGTTGGAAGCGGTATCGCAGGCCTTCCAGCCCGCTTTGCCGATCGCCCCGGCCAGGGCCGAGGGGGCGCTGAAGATCGGAAAGCCACTTGGTTCTCCGGTCGTGATCGGCGTCTCGACATGGCAGATCGAAAGGGCCGGCCCCTTGATGTAGCGCTTGATCGGTTCGAACATCGGACCGAAGTCGTATTCGCTGCCGCCGCCGTAGGCGAGCGCGTCGTACCAGACCGGGGAATGGATCAGCAGGTCACCACTGGTCGAAACGGTGAAGGGGTTCGACGGATCTGCGGGAGTTGTTGCCTGACCGGCGGGCGCGCTTCGGACCGATGGAACTGCGGCGACCTGCCCGGAATCCTCCGGGGCGGGACGGGCCACGATGAATAACGCGACCAGCGCGACCAGCGTCACTCCGATTACGCCGGCCAGACGTCGCCGCTCTCGCTTCCGCCCGGATTCGACTTTCCGGCGCAGCCGCGAAATTCCCCTTGAGTCCTCCTGTCCCAACTTCGATCCCCGATCTTCCAGTTCGCCCGAGCGACTTAGAATAGTCGGGCAAGTGGATTCGATCGAAACCGAAGTCGTCGTCGTGGGAGCCGGGCTGGCCGGTCTCTCCGCGGCCCGGGAGCTGAAGCGCGTAGGCGTCGACTGCGTCGTGGTCGAGGCCCGGGACCGGGTCGGAGGACGCACCCTGAACGAACCGATCGGGGCCGGAGAGATCGTCGAACTGGGGGGACAGTGGGTCGGGCCGACCCAGGATCACATTCTCCGGCTGATCGAGGAACTGGGCCTTGAAACCTTCCCGACCCATTGTGAAGGCAAGAACGTTTTCGAGCGATCGGGCAAGGTAGGCACGTACGAAGGAACCATTCCCAAGGTGAACCCGGTCTCGCTGGCCGAGGTCGGGGTGGCCCTCAAGCGACTCAACCGGATGGCGGCGAAGGTCGACGTCGAAAGTCCCTGGAGCCAGACCGAGCTGGCCAGCTGGGATGCCGAGACTTTCTACTCCTGGATGCGGCGCAACACGAAGACCGGGGCCGCGAGGGACATGCTGCGGCTGGCGATCGAGGCCGTCTGGGCAGCCGAGCCGGAGGACGTTTCGCTGCTTCACGCGCTTTTCTACATTCGTTCGGCCGGTTCTTTGGAGCTGCTCCTCGACGCCGAGGGCGGCGCCCAGGATTCGAGGGTGGTCGGCGGCACCCAGCTGATCGCGGAGCGGATGGCGGCTGAACTCGGCGAGGTGGTCCATCTCGGTTCTCCGGTCCGCCGGATCCGCTGGCAACGGATGCCTGACGACCCGGAGAGCGGCCCGGCCGAGATCGGCCCTCACCCGGTCGCAGTCGAGAGCGATCGGCTGGTCGTCTCGGCCCGGGCGGCGGTAATCGCGATTCCGCCCGCGGTCGCAGGCCGGCTCGAGTATGAGCCAATCCTGCCTTCGGTTCGCGATGGCCTGACCCAGCGGATGGTGCAGGGCACCGTCATCAAGTGCCATGCGATCTACCCGGAACCCTTCTGGCGCGCCGACGGTTTCTCCGGCCAGGCGACGAGTGCCGACGGGCCGGTCTCGGTCACCTTCGACAATTCGCCGCCCTCGGGCAGTCCGGGTGTGCTCCTGGCCTTCCTCGAAGGCAACGCGGCCCGCCAGGCAACCGATCTGCCAGCCGGGGAGCGTCGCCGGATCGTGCTCGACTGCCTTGCCCGGCTCTTCGGTCCCCGGGCGGCTCACCCGGAACATTTCGTCGACAAGGCCTGGGCCGCAGACGAATTCGCTCGCGGCTGCTACGGCGGTTACCTGCCTCCCGGCGCCTGGCTCATGTACGGCAAGGCGCTGCGGGCTCCGGTCGGCCCGCTCCACTGGGCCGGTGCCGAAACCGCTACTCGCTGGGCTGGCTACATGGACGGCGCCATCAGCTCCGGAATTCGCGCTGCGACCGAGATCACCCGGGGGAGCTGACCCTTGAAGATCATGGGGATCGTCAACGTTACGCCCGACTCGTTCTCGGACGGCGGGCAATACTTCGATCACGAGAAGGCGATCGAGCATGGTCTCCAGCTGGTCAAGGAGGGGGCGGACGTGCTCGACATCGGTGGTGAATCGACTCGCCCCGGTGCCGAACCGGTCACTCTGGAAGAAGAGCTCCGCAGGGTCATTCCGGTGGTCGAGGGACTGGCCGGCGTTGCTCCGGTATCGATCGACACGACCAAAGCCGAGGTTGCCCGGCGGGCGGTCGCCGCAGGAGCCCGGATCGTCAATGACGTGACCGCCCTCCGGGCCGACCCGCATATGGCGAGCCTCTGTGCCGAAACCGGCGTCGAGGTGGTCCTGATGCACATGCTCGGCACTCCCCGGACCATGCAGAACGACCCTGCCTACGATGACGTGGTCGCCGAAGTGGCCGAATTCCTGGCCGTGCGGGCCGGTGTGGCCGAGGCAGCAGGAATCGATCGGGAGCAGATCTGGATCGACCCGGGCATCGGCTTCGGCAAGACCGTCGAGCACAATCTCAAGCTGCTTGCCGACACCGGAACGTTCGCTGACACGGGATTGCCGGTACTGGTCGGCGCTTCACGCAAACGGTTCATCGGGGACCTGGGCGGCGGTGCGCCGGAGTCGCGGCGGCTCGGTGGAACGATTGCCGCCTGTCTGGCCGCGTTTCGAGGCGGAGCGGCGATGGTCCGGGTCCACGACGTGGCTCCGGTGGCCCAGGCGATCCGGGTCGCGGATGCGGTCCGGAGCGCCGAGCCGGACCCGCGACCGAGGCACCGGTAGCTTTTCCACATGGCCAGTCCTGACACAGGTGATGTGATCATCAGCCTGAGCGGCGTTGAGCTCCACACCAATCACGGCGTCACCGACGCTGAACAGGAACTTGGCCAACGCATGCTCTTCGACGTCGAGATGGTTCCGGATCAGGTTTCGGCGACCCGGACCGACGACATCGAAGGTACCGTCGACTACGGGGCGGTCACCGATTTCCTTGCCGAGACGGCAACCGGTCAGCGCTACCGGACCCTGGAACGCCTGGCAGCCATCATCGCCGAGGGGCTGATCGAGCGTTTCCCGCTGGCCGAAGTCCGGGTCACGGCGACGAAACCCGAACCCCCGGTGCCGGTCAGCATGGATGGAGCCTCGGTCGAGGTATTTCGCAGCCGTGAGTCCTGACTGCGAGGCCGGGGGTGGCACCCGGGAGATCTATCTCGGGCTCGGATCGAACGTCGGTGACCGGGTCGGCTTCCTGGGTGACGCGATCAGGCTTCTCGAGGAGAGGGGACTGGCCATCGAGGCGGTTTCTTCGGCTTGGGAGACAGAACCGGTGGGGGAGATTCTCGACCAGCCCGACTTTCTCAACGCAGCGGTCCGGGTCCGAAGCGATCTCGGGCCGGAGGAACTGCTCGACCTGCTGAAATCGGTCGAAGCCGATCTGGGCCGGGAAACCGGACTGCCCCGGCATTCTCCGCGGGTGATCGACATCGACCTCCTGCTGATGGGTGACCTCGAGTATGAGTCCGATCGCCTGCGGCTTCCTCACCGCGAGACGGCTTCCCGTCGCTTCGTTCTCGCCCCGCTCCTGGAACTGGACCCGGCGCTGGTACTGCCGGACGGCACCCGACTGGGCGATGCCATGGCCGCTCTCGAAGCCGAACTCGGCGCCCATGGAGGTCAGACGGTTCGCCGGGCCGGGGCCGTCACTCGCCGCTGATCCTCCTTCGGCAAGTAGGCCCGGTCGCGATAGAGACGTTCGTAAGTCATCAGCAGGTCGGGCCGCTCGGCGCCCAGCCATTCGAAGAAGACGTCACGGGTTTCCTTGCGGAGGTTGAGCGCGACCGGGGTGACGAAGTCCGCCCCGGCTTCAGAGGCGGCGGCCAGGATCGGTTCCATTTGCCGGGGATCGTCGTTGATTCCGGGCATGATCGGAGCGATCATGATTCCCGAGGAGATCCCGTTCCGCTTCAGTTCTGCCACCGCTTCCAGCCGGGCTCGGGGATTAGGGGTGTGTGGCTCGGTAGAGCGCCAGGCTGCCTCGTCGACGGTTGGAACCGAAAGATTGACCTGGACCCTTCGCTTCTGTCTCATTCGTTTGAAGATCGGCAGGTCAGACAGCACCAGCGGTGACTTGGTCAGCACCGAGGCGGGCGTTTCGAACTCGTCGAGCGCTTCGAGGATGCTCCGGGTGAGGCGATATCTGCTTTCGACCCACTGATAGGGGTCTGTGTTGGTGCCGAGCGCGACCAGCTCGCGCTGCCAGGACGTTCTCGCCAGTTCGACCCGCAGAACTTCGGGCGCATTCACTTTGACGACGATCTCGCGTTCGAAGTCGCGGCCGGCGTCGAAATCGAGATAGGTGTGAGTGGGGCGGGCGAAGCAATAAACGCAGGCGTGGGAGCAGCCCCGGTACGGGTTAACCGTCCAGTTGAATCCGTAGTACCCCTCCGGCACGCGGTTCAGCGCCGACTTCGCTCGCACCTCGTGGAACCGTGTCCCCAGCGCTTCGGGCGCATCGAAAGTTCGGACCGGGCCAAGTCCGGCTTCCTTCATGCCGGGCAGAGCCATCTGCGACCCCGCCCTGGCGGGCCGGCCTTCGGCGGTCACTCGCTGTCCTTCCCAACGCACGAACATATGTTCGCACAGGGATCGGCGTGTCCGAGCGATGCAACACATAGAACAAGTGTTACACGGGAATCGGTAGGCTCCGCCTCATGTCCGATTCATATGACTTCGCTGTCCGCCGCGATGATCTGCGGGACACCACGGTGCTCGACTCCTCGGGAGAAGCGCAGGAGATCGATGACGGCCAGATCCTGTTGGCCGTCGAACACTTCTCTTTGACTGCCAACAACGTCACCTACGGGGCGATGGGCGAGGCGATGAGCTACTGGAACTTCTATCCGGCCGAGGATGGACTGGGTCGGATCCCGGCCTGGGGGTACGCGTCGGTGGTCAAGTCGAAGGCCGACGGGATCGAAGAAGGGGCGAGGGTCTTCGGATATCTCCCGATGTCCACCCATGCCGTGCTCGAACCCGGACGGATCCGTGATTCGGGCTTCACCGACGTGACCGACTACCGGGCCGAACTTCCAGCGGTCTACAACGAGTATCGCCTGGTCCGGGGTGAAAAGGACGACGAGCGGGAGCGCCTGGTTTCGATCTTCATGCCGCTTTACGGAACCTCCTGGCTGCTGGCTGACTGGCTGAACGAAATCGACTTCGGCGGAGCGGCCCAACTGGTCGCGTCCAGCGCCTCGAGCAAGACCGCGCTCGGACTCGGCCATGCGCTGCAGGTTGACTTCGATTCGCCGATCGAAACGGTCGGTCTGACTTCACCCGGCAACCTCGATTTCACCAGGAGCACCGAACACTGGGACGCGGTCGTGACCTATGACGATCTCGAGAGCCTCGATGCCGACACGGCGACGATCTACGTCGACTTCGGTGGCAACGCCGACCTTCGCCACCGCATCCACTCACATTTTGGTGACCGGCTGCTCGCCAGCGTCGCGGTCGGCATCGCTGACTGGGAATCGATGATTCCGGAAGAAGGAGCGTCGTTGCCGGGTCCGCAACCACAGTTTTTCTTCGCTCCGGACCGGGTGGTCAAGCGAAACGCGGACTGGGGCGAAGATGGCCTCGGTGAGAGGCTCGCAAAGAGCCAGGACCGTTTCACCGATCGCAGTCGCGACTGGATGGAAGTTCGAACCGGCTCCGGCGCCGCCGCGATCCGTGACTCCCTGATCGAGTTGATGGACGGCAAGGTCCCGCCCAACCAGGGAATCTCGATCAATCCTTGAGGTCCCCTTAACGCGAAAACGCCCCGGGGATGGTCGGGGCGCTTCGCGTTTGCGGACTGCGCAGGGGGCTGCGCTTCCGGGTCAGCCGCCGAGAATGGCGCCGACCAGGTTCGGCTTGAACGGCTCGGTGCCGTTCACGAGCTGGGTACCGGCAAAGGCCGGTTCGTTGGCCTTGAGGTAGGCCAGCTCGCTGGCGAGATCGCCAACGCCGTTGGCGCCGACGGTCGGCAGGAGCTGCAGGGTGCTGAGCGTGCCGAAGGCCTGGCCGCTCCGGTTGAGGAATCCACTGCCCGAGTCACCCGGGATTCCCGGAGTCAGGGTGTAGACGTTGTGGCTCCAGCCGCTGGCGTCGTTGCTGAGGACGATTCCCTGCTTCGGACTGAGCTGGCGGATGCCCTGGCGCAGCGAGGAATTGCCCCATGAGTACACGCTCGAGCCGAGGCCGCCGGGACCGCCGATGCCGGTCGGTCCGCCGTAACCCGGAACCGACGGGTTGACCTTGCCGACGTCGGAGGGTTGGAGCCTGATCAGCGCGAAGTCGTTGAAATCGCAGGTTGCCTGGTCGGTTTCGCCCTTGGCCTGCATCGTGTTCCAGGAGCTGTAGGCGAGGGTGCCGGGCTGGCTGGCGCCGGTCACCTCGACCGGGGTGCCGATCGGCAACGCGCCGGCTTCGCAACCGTTGGTGTCGGTCGCTTCGCCGGTGCCGGAACAGTGGGCCGCCTGTCCGATGTAAACCTCAGAGCCGTTCTGGAAGACGAAGTTGGCCGTGCATTGGCCGCCTTCGGTGAAGGTCTGAACGCCGGGGTGGACGGTGGCGGAGCTTGCCGGGGCCCATGCCGACGAAGCGGCCGGGATGGTCAGGCCAACCGCAAGGGCCGCGAGGACAGAGACAAGGATGGATTTCCATTTGGTCATGAGCCACTCTCTACCCCGCTGCCCGAGCCATAAACAATGCGTTTCCCGGAAGTTGCAGCGGACTGCCGGGCCCGGCCGGGGAGTAGGTTTGAAAGACAGACCTGAACGGAGGCGGAGATGAGCGAATTTGACCGGATCGTGATTGTCGGGGCCAGCCTGGCCGGGGCGCGGGCAGCCGAAGGCGCGAGAGAGGCAGGGTTCGAGGGCGAGATCCTGCTGATCGGTGACGAACCGGAGCGGCCGTACGAGCGCCCGCCGCTTTCAAAGGACTACCTGCGAGGCGAGAAGGAAGATCTCGCCTGGGTCCACGACGAGTCTTTCCACGCCACGAAGAACATCGACCTCCGGACCTCGACCTTCGTTACCGGGATCGATCCTGGCAACCGGACCGTCCTGATCGAGGGTGCCGAGCCGGAGTCCTACGACCGGCTACTGCTGGCCACTGGATGCGAACCGAGGCGAATCGATGTGCCGGGCGCAGATCTCGAAGGCATCCATTACCTGCGCACCGCGGCCGACTCGGCCGAGCTAGGCAGGCATCTGCGTGAGGGGACCAGGCTGGTCGTCGTCGGGGCGGGATGGATCGGCTCTGAAGTCGCCGCTTCGGCTCGCCAGAAAGGTTGCGAGGTGACCCTGGTCGAACCGCAGGAGGTCCCGTTGGAAAAGGTGCTCGGCACCGAGATCGGCGGCGTCTACCGCGACGTCCACATCGAGCACGGTGTGGACTTCAAGTCCGGAACCGGGGTCGAGGCCTTCATCGGTGACGGGGCGGTCAGCGGAGTCAGGACCACCGCCGGCGAGATTCCCGCCGACCTGGTCGTGGTCGGCGTCGGAGCCGTGCCGCGGACCGGGCTGGCCGAGGCCGCCGGGCTCGAACTCAACAACGGCGTGCCGGTCGATGCCGGTCTCCGCACCGAAGCCGAGGGGATTTACGCGGCCGGGGACATCGCCAACCAGTTTCATCCCTTCTACGGTGACCGGATCCGGATCGAGCATTGGGCCAACGCGCGCCGCCAGGGCCTCGCGGCCGGCAAGTCGATCGCCGGGGACGAAGTCGTCTATGACGAGCTCCCGTATTTCTTCTCGGATCAGTACGACGTTGGCATGGAGTACGTCGGCTACGCCACCGACTGGGACGAGGTCGTGATCCGGGGAAGCAAGGAGGAGCGCGAGTTCATCGCCTTCTGGCTCAAGGACGGTCAGATCCAGGCCGGCATGAATGTGAACATCTGGGACGTAAGCGACACGATCGCCGCCCTGATCAAGTCAGAGCGCAACGTCGACCTTGCCGCACTCGCCGACCCCGACGTCGACCTCGCCACCCTGTAGAGAGGGCGGACCCGATTCGGGTGGGATCTCGATGAACCGGGTGGGCGAAGCTCAGGTGGTGCGGAGCGGGGCGAGCCACTCGGGCGGGAGCGCCGGGGGAACGTCGCCGGGATAGACCGGGCAGGCTCTCTTCGCCGCCTCGAAGACCGGTCTGCCCTCGAGGAATGGACGAAGGTCCTGGAGGGTCGCCGCGAGGCGAACGCTGGTGGCGATCTGGAAGTCCGCCGCATTCGGAGTATCGGAGCCGAGCGTGCCGTCGGCGACCCAGGCATCGAGCCGGTCCAGCCACTCGGACAGGGAGGCCAGGTTGGCCTTGACGTTCTCGTCGGTCGAATCGTTCACCTTGTACTCGCCCCAGATGATCGGTCCGCTGGTGTAGGCGGCGATCTTCGGCGGCAGCGGCAGGCTCGACCCTTCGAGGAAAGTCGCGATCGACTTCGGCTGGCGGCGGACCGCGTTCCAGAGGATCTGGCGAACCGCATGCTGAAGTTCAGCCTCCCCGAACGCTTCGGCGATCAACACCTTCTTGCGGGTCTCGTCGTCAGCCGGAAGCAGCGACGGTTCCGGCACGATCCGGTCAAGGGCACGGGCGATCTCGATCGAGCCCTGAAGTTTCTCCTGATTGAACTTGAGAGCGGGAACGGTGGTGCCCGGGAATCCGGCGGCCCGCAGGACTCCCTTGTGGATCAGAGGCATCAGGTCGACCGTCTTGAAATCGATGCCCTTGAAACCGAGCATCAGCTTGACGCTGATCGCGGGATGGGATCCGGGCAGTGAGAACAGCGTCGCCTTGCTCATGCAGACATCCTAAGTCGGGGAGGTCAGACCCGCCCTGCCGGATAAACCCGCTCCGCCTTACCCGGGCTCTTCCTGCCACACTTTCTGACCCATGCTGCTCGCAATCGACGTTGGTAACACCCAGACGCATCTCGGCGCCTTCGAAGGAGCCGAGCTGACCCGCCACTGGCGCTTCCAGACGAGGGCGGGCGCGACCAGCGACGAACTGGCCGAGCGCATCGCGGGCCTGATGGCCCTCAAGGGAACCGGTTTCGGTGACCTGGACGGGCTCGTCGTTTCATCCGTGGTGCCGCCGCTCGGGGCCGAGTACACGGATCTGGCCGAGAAGTACCTCGACGTCGGTTGCCTGCTGGTCGGGCCGGGCATCCGGACCGGGATGGCCATCGAAATTGACAACCCGAGCGAGGTCGGGGCTGACCGGCTCGTCAACGCGATCGCCGCCTATGAGGAGGTCGGAGACGTCTGTGTCGGGGTCGATTTCGGAACCGGAATCAATTTCGACGCGGTATCGGCCGACGGTGCGTACCTCGGTGGCGCGATCGCGCCCGGGGTCGAGATCTCGTTGACCGCTCTGACCGAAAGGGCCGCGCGGATCTCGCGGATCGACCTGGGGGAACCGAAGAAGGCGATCGGGACCTCTTCCCGGGAAGCGATCCAGGTCGGCGTGATCTACGGGTTCGCCGGACTGGTCGACGGCATCGCGCGGCGGATCAACAAGGAACTCGGCGGAAGCGCGCGTTTCATCGCCACCGGTGGATACGCGAAATCGATCGTCCCGTACTCGGAAGTGATCGACGAGATAGACGAGCTCCTCACGCTCAAGGGGCTCCGCATCATTCATGAGCGAAACCGTGGCTGAAGCCACGACCCGGTCACAGCCCCCGCTCACCGAACCATTCGAGATCGGCGGGGTGAGGATTTCCAACCGGGTGCTGCTGGCACCGCTGGCCAGTATCGGCAACTGGTTCGTCCGCTTGCAGGCGAAACGCTACGGAGCCGGTCTCGCCGTTTCCGAGATGGTTTCCAGCTTCGGACTTCATTACGGCAACGAGAAGACGATGAAGGAACTGATGCGGATCCATCCGCAGGAGCATCCGGTTTCGATCCAGCTTTTCGGTCACTCGCCGGAGGCGATGGAGTCCGGGGCCCGGATTGCCGCCGAGGCCGGAGCCGACCTGATCGACATCAACATGGGATGTCCGGTCCCGAAGGTACGCAAGACCGGAGCCGGAGCGGAGCTGCTCTCCGACCCCGAGCTGGCTCTCGACCTTGCGCGTGCCGCTCGCGAGGGCAGCGGCCTGCCGGTCACGGTCAAAATCCGGTCCGGATTGATGCCCGGAGATCGCTCCGGGTACGAACTCGCGATCCGGCTGGTCGAGGAGGCCGGGGCAGCCGGAATCGGCTTTCACCCTCGAGTCGCCAAACAGGGACACAAGGGGCAGCCGGACTACGCGATGGCCCGCGAGCTGACAGCCGCGATCGACGTGCCGATGATCATCTCGGGTGGCCTCAGCGATGCCGATGCCGCCCGGACCGCCTACGAGGAGTCGAACGCTGACGCGGTGATGATCGCCCGCGGATCGCTCGGTCGGCCCTGGGTCTTCGCCGAGCTGACCGGCCAGGAGGTCGATCCGCCCTCGCGGGAGACCGTGATGGACGAACTGGCCTGGGTGATGGACCGGGCAGAGGAACACCTCGGGCGGGAGCGCGCCGGCCGTTATCTGCGCAAGTTCTACCCCTGGTACCTCGATCAGTTGGACGTACCAAAACTGACCCGGAACGAGCTCTGCCAGACCGCCGGACTCGACCGGGCCCGTGAGATCGTGGCTTCGATCCGGGCCGGGGAACTGGTCACCGCGTGAGCAGCACACCGCTATCGGACCGGGTTGAGGACTGGCGCCAGAAGGGAACCCTCGAGGAGTTCCGCGGGCGCCGGATACACACCTTCTCCCAGGCAGGCGAAGGTCCGCCGCTGGTCCTCCTGCACGGTTTCCCTACCTGTTCGTACGACTGGCGGTACCTGGTCGAGTTGATGCCGCAACGGGCAATCCTCGCCTTCGATTTCCTGGGCTTCGGTTTCTCCGACAAACCGCGCGACCACTCGTACACGCTCTCCTGGCAGGCCGACCTGACGGAGGAGTTGATCTGCCGCAAATGGGGTGACCAACCGGCCTTCATCTGCGCCCATGACTTCGGGAGCTCGGTCGCAACCGAGCTCCTGGCCCGTGACCTGGCCGGTGAACTTCGGTTCGAGCTGGCCGGAATGCTGCTCTTCAACGGCTCGATCCTGGTCGAACGCTCAAACCCCACCCTGGCCCAGAAACTGTTGAGGGGCCCGCTCGGGCCGCTGGCCGCCCGGTTCTCCAACGAGGCGTTCTTTCGGAGGCAGTTCGCTTCGGTATTCGGCGGCGCGCACCCGATGACCGACGAAGACGCGATCGATTACTGGAGCCTGATGACCTACAACGACGGCAACCGTCTCGGTCACAAACTCGTCTCCTACATGGACGAACGGGTGATCTACGCTGATCGCTGGCACGGGGCCGTGTCCAACTGGAAGGGTGACCTCAACCTGGCCTGGGGAATGCAGGACCCGGTCGCAGTACCGGGCATTCTCGACGGCCTGCTGGAGATGAGACCTGAACTTCCGGTCGTCCGGCTGCCGGAAATCGGCCACTATCCCCAGGTCGAAGACCCTGTGCGCTTCGCCCGGGTTCTGACCGAGTCGCTGAACAAGTCCCGCACCTCGTTATAATCGCCCGTCCGCTGCCCTGCCGGTGCCTCCTGGTGCCGCTCAGGGCGTTCGTCATTTTCAGGGTCGGGCGGTTCATTCCGGTCGTCCCAAGAGAGGTTGATACCTGTGAGTCGCCAGTCTGAAATCACGCCCGAAGGTCTGAAGAAGCTCGAGGAGGA
>JAEYSQ010000025.1 GCA_023434465.1 Actinomycetes bacterium | reverse complement strand
GGCTCATTCAGATCAGTTGCCCGGCGGGGGGAAGGTGGACGGGCGGGGCGGGTAGAGGAACTCCCAGATACCGCCGGTGAACTCGCCGGGGTCGCGGACGCGAACGGCCTTGAGCTGGTTGGTCACCGAGTAGCGCGGACCGAGCTCGACCTGTCCACCCTTGATCCGGGTCTGGAAACGGTCGAGCGGCCGGACCGGCGGACCGCCGATTCGCTTGCCGAGGAAGTCGTAGACGCCACCGTGGCAGGGACAGATGAAGTTCTGGGCGGCCTGGACGAATCGGACCGGGCAGCCGAGGTGGGCGCACCGGGTCGAGACGGCGATGAACTCGTTCGGATCTTCGTCGAACTGCTCCGAGCCCTTGCGGACGTAAGCGGTGGTCTTGCCGACCTCGCCAATGCCGGGAGTCTCGGTAAACACAACCTGCTTGTAGTCCTCTGCGTTGAAGTCCCCGGTCGGACCGACCGCTTCCCAGCGTTCCTCACCGCGGGTGAAGAGCGGGGCTAGCGCGAAACCGAGCACCGGCAGCACGACGGCAGCCGCAGCCACACCCCCTACGGCCTGGCTGGCGACCGTGAAAACGTGCCGACGGGTCATCGACTCGCCTTCGAAGTAGCCACGGGGCTCGGCGGGGGGCAGTTTGACGCGGGGCTCTTCCCCCGGCTCGGAGTTCTTGTTCAACGGTTCAGACACGCTTCTAGAAATTCGACGGGCCGGAGTCTATTGCAGTCTGCGCAATGTCGAATTCCCGCCCGAGTCCATTCGTCGCGGCCCTGTCATGCGACCACTCCAGGAGTCCCTTGCCGGCCCCATCCTGACCAACCTCCAGAGCCCTCAACGCGGCGCCGTGATCCTTGTCTTTTCCGCATGCCAGAGCGACAATCTGACCGATCCAGAGAATCTCGGCGAGGTCGGGTCGGCCCACCGCCTGGAGGTCGGCCGCCACCCTGATCAAATCCGACAGAATCCCTGTGGATTGGAGGTCTTCGAGCCCGGCGAGTCCGCGGATTCCGATCGCGTAAAAGAGATCGCCGGCCAGCAAGGCCAGGTCCGGGTCCGGTCCGTCGAGGATGCGAGAGGTGCCGTAATGACAGAGGTAGCCCTCCCGGACCGCTTCGACGACGAAGGAATATTCGGCGCCATCCCCTGAGGTGCGGGGACCGGAAGCGGCCAACTGTCCGAACACCGGCCGGCCGAAGCCCGAATCCGGTTCGGTGCTCGACTCGCTTACGGCGAGCGGTGGTCCCTCGTCACGCACCCTGGCGGCGAGGCGGTCCAGCGGGGCCGTAATGCTCAACCGATCGCCCTTCGCGGATCGCTCGCGGCGAGGGCCTCGGCGGCAGCCATCAGGGTCCGGTCGACCTGGATCTCGTCCTGGGCGAGGGAGACGAACCAGGCCTCGAACTGGGACGGCGGCAGCCAGATCCCGCGTTCCAGCATCGCCCGGTAGAAGGCCGCGTGGCGTTCGCGGTCGGTTGCCATCGCGTCCTCGAAATTCCTGACCGGCAGCGCCGAGAAGAACAAGGTGACCAGACCGGGTGCCGATGAAACGGTGAGGCTGTGCTCTTCGGCCAGCTCATTCAGGCCGCTGGTCAGGCGCTCGGTGAGCGCGGCGATCCGGGCGTAGGCCTGTTCGTCGAGCCGTTTCAGGGTGGTCAGTCCGGCCGCGACCGCCAGCGGATTGCCGGAGAGGGTGCCGGCCTGGTAGACGTCGCCTTCCGGGGCAAGCCTTTCCATCAGTTCGCGGGGACCGCCGACCGCTGCCGCGGGCAGACCGCCACCGATGATCTTGCCCAGCACGGTGAGGTCGGGGTCAACGCCGTAAAGCGCCTGGGCGCCACCGCGGTCAACCCGGAATCCGGTGATCACCTCGTCGAAGACCAGCAGTGCGCCGGCCTTCGCTGTTTCTTCTCGCAGGTACTCGAGGAATCCGTCTTCCGGCGGCACCACACCCATGTTGGCCGCGATCGGCTCGGCGAAAACCGCCGCCACCTCATGTTTGGCGAGCGCCTCGGAAACTGCCGCGCGGTCGTTCCACCCCACCACCACCGTGCCCGCCGCCTGGGCGGCAGGAATGCCGGGTCCGGACGGGATTCCGTGAGTGGCGACGCCGGAGCCGGCTTCGGCCAGGAGTCCGTCGGAGTGACCGTGGTAGGCGCCAGCAAACTTGACCAACACCTCACGGCCGGTGACCGCCCGGGCCAGCCGGGCCGCGGTCATCGCCGCCTCGGTTCCGGAGCTGGTCATGCGGATCATCTCGACCGAGGGCATGCGTGCGGCGACCTCTTCGGCCAGCTCGACTTCGGCCTCGGTCGCGGCGCCGAAGCTGGTGCCGCGGGCGGCCGCTTCCCTGATTGCCTCCAGTACCCCGGGGTCGGTGTGTCCGAGAATCATCGGGCCCCAGGAACCGACCCAGTCGAGATACCGCCGGCCGTCGCGGTCGATTACCTCGGCCCCCTCGGCCGATTCGATGAAGACCGGGTCGAGACCGACCTGGCGCATCGCCCGGACCGGCGAATTGACCCCGCCCGGCAGCACCGCCCGGGCCCGTTCGAAGAGTTCGGAGTTCGTGTTGCGATCGGCGGCGGCGCGAGCGGCTTCTGCCTTGGCCGCCTTCTCGTCCTGGTGGTCGACCTCGGACTGGGTGCCGGCCAGCGGCGAGCCGTCGCCCCGGACCTTGATCTTCACCTTGTCCGGTGCGCCCCTGCTCAGACCCGACATGGTTCCGCTCCCTTCCCGGAAACCGCTCTCTCAGTCACGCGAGCCATGCGGCCGCCTCCTTCGCGAAGTAGCTGACGATGAAATCGGCGCCCGCCCGGCGGATCGCGACCAGCGATTCGAGAGCAGCCGCCTGTTCGTCGATCCAGCCGTTGGCCCCGGCCGCCTTGATCGCCGAGTACTCGCCGGAAACCTGGTAGGCGGCGACCGGTGCCCCGGTCTCGTCCTTGACCCGGCGGACGATGTCCAGATAATGGGAGGCCGGCTTGACCATCAAGGCGTCGGCTCCCTCCTCGAGATCCAGCTTCGCTTCACGCACCGCCTCGTCCGAGTTGGCGGGGTCGAGCTGATAGCCCTTACGGTCACCGATCTTCGGCGTTGACCCTGCCGCCTCCCGAAACGGTCCATAGAAAGCCGAGGCGTACTTGGCCGCGTAGGAGAGGATCGCCGTGTCCGGGTGGCCTTCCTCGTCCAGCTGGTAGCGGATCGAGCCGACCCGGCCGTCCATCATGTCGCTCGGGGCGACGATGTCAGCCCCGGCCTCGGCATGGGAGATCGCGGTGCGGGCGAGCAGCTCGACCGTAACGTCATTGTCGACCTGGCCATCCCGGACGAAACCGCACTGACCGTGGTCGGTGTACTCGCAAAGACAGACGTCGGTGACCACGATCAGTTCCGGATGCGCGTCCTTCAGCGCCCGGACCGCCATCTGGACGACCCCCTCGTCGTCGTAGGCGCCACTGCCGGCCTCGTCCTTCTCCGAGGGGACACCGAAGAGCAGCACCGCCGGGATTCCCGCTTCGGCGATTTCGCCGGCCTCGTCGACCAGGGCCGCGATCGAGAACCGGTTGACGCCCGGCATCGCCTCGACCGGCTCCCGCAGGTCGGTTCCGGCGGTCACGAAAAGTGGCTGGATCAGGTCGGCCGCAGAAAGCGCCGTTTCACGGACCAGCCCCCTGAGGGCCGGAGTCCTGCGGAGGCGACGCAGGCGGGTACTCGGAAAGCTCATGGTTCAAGTGTAGGTGGACGAGCGTTGATGGTTGTGGTCCGGTGCGGGTGTGCCCCTCACGGTCCGTCGCTTCGCTCCCCCGAAGGCCCGTGACGGGCACACCCACACCGGACTCTGAGCCCGATCCAGCTCGGTCAGAACCTCCGAAGGGCGAGACGGGCCAACGCCGTGTAGGCGGTGGTGAGGATCGCCAGGTGGAGGTAGTTGAGCCAGATCGATGAGCCGGAGATCTCGAGGCCGCTGGTTATCGCGTCGAGGGCCGGTTTGAAGGGGAAAGCCGCGCTGACCACCGAGATCACCGTTTCGATCGCCGGGCCGACGGCGTCATCGGGAACCAGGGAGAGCAAAGCGACCGGCAGGCAGATCATCACCGCGGCCAGGGTCGCGGCACGTACCTCCCGGGCGGCCGAACCGAGCGCTGCGCCGCCAGCCGAGAAGGCGGCCGCCCCGAAGAGGAGCGCGAGCAGCCAGTAAGGCGCTCTCCCCCATTCGATCCCCACGAACAATCCGAGACCGGCGATCAGGATCAGTGCGACCCCGAACCCGATCACGGTCCCCAACCCGATCTTCGCGACCAGAATCTGAAGCCTCGAGACGAGTCCGGCGGTCAGCCGGGTGAAGGCGTTCTCCTCTCTCTCGAGAGCGAGAGACCCGGCGACCAGCAGCACGGTCACGAACATCAGGGCGAAGGTCACCGTCACCCCGACCGCAAAGGTGTCGAGCGAAGGCGCCTCTTCGCCGACCTCGACCTTCTCGGCCTTGATCGGCTGGGTGATCGCGGTCAGCAGCGGGCCCGCGAGATCGAGGTTGTCGGTGGCCAACCCGGCAAACCGGATCGCTCGCCGAAGCTCTTCGCGATCGGTCCCGGCCGGGACCTTGTTCTCCAGTCGCTTGAGGATCTGCTCGCTCTTCTTGAGTCCCAGCACCTCGAGCTCCTGGCCGAAGAGATTGAACTGGCCGCCCTGGAGGATCAGGTCGAGGTACTGATTGGCGGCCTCCGAGAGCCGCTTCGCGAGGAGCAGGTTCGCTTCGGAAAGCATCGCGTCGATCCGGTCGGCGGTCACTTCGTTTTCGACCGTGTTCGATCCGTTGACGATGACCTGGACCTCGGGCGACTGGGGGTTCAACGAAGCGAGCGAAAGGATCTTGTCGCCGAGATCCTCAGGGAGGATCACCGCCGCGGTGGCCTCGCCGGATTCGACCATCTTCGTCGCGTCCGCGGTGCTGTCCGCTTCGAGACACTCGACCCGATCGCAGAGCTGATCGCGGATCTCGTCGCCGTCGACCTGCTCCCCTCCGATGCCGAGCGGTGAACCGGCCGGCATCGCGTTGTAGAGGGCGACCGTGGTCTGTTCACCGTCACGAGTCATCGCGAAGCCGACCAGCAGAGCGATCAGAACCGGATAGATGACCAGCAGCGCCAGCTGCAGCGGCGAGCGGCGGAGGATCTGCAGGTCCTTGAGCAGCAGCCAGCGCATCAGTGGCCCCGCTCGCGGAGGTAGGAGAGGAACGAAGTCTCGAGGTCTCCGCCCGCCCCACCACCGGACTCGACCGCTTCACGAAGACCGTTCGCGGTGCCACTGAAGATGCCTTCGCCCTCGGCGACCACCACGATCCGCTCCGCGTACCGCTCGGCTTCCTGGATGTCGTGGGTCGAGAACGCGACCGCGGTCCCCTGCTCGACGAGTCCGAGTACGAAGCTCCAGAGCTTCTCGCGCTGGGCCGGGTCGAGACCGACACTGGGTTCGTCGAGCAGCAACACCGAAGGGCCCGCCATCAGCCCGATCGCGATGTTGACCCGCTGCTGGTTTCCTCCAGAAAGTTCCCCGACCCTGTCGTCGGCCCGTTCGCCCAGGGAAGTCAGCTCGAGCATCCGGGTGACCATCGCCTGCGGTCGTTCGCTGGTCTGACCGGCGTCATGCTGGAGGTGAGCGAAGAGCAACAGGTTCTCCCGAACGCTGAGACGCCGGTAGAGGGCCGCTTGTTGAGGAACCCAGGCGACGCCGTTGCCGGACACCTCGCCGGCGTCGGGCGCGGCGATCCCGGCCAAGATCGAGAGCAGCGTGGTCTTGCCGGCGCCGTTCGGGCCGATCAGCGCCACGACCTCGCCGGCTCCGACCTCGAAGTCGATTCGGTCCAGTGCGACCCGGCCGTCGAATGACTTGCTGACCCCCCGGGCAGCCAGAGCCGGGCCTTTCACCTGAGGTTTCACTCGTGGGAACCTACGACATGACGCTAGGGTCGGTCCGGTGAAGGTTCTGTTCATAGGCGACGTGGTTGGCAGTCCGGGCCGGAAGGGCCTCGCTTCGGTGATGCCGCGCCTGCGGGAACAGCATGCCCCCGACCTGATCGTGGTCAACGGCGAGAACTCGGCCGGCGGGCTCGGCATCACCGAGAAGACCGCGAGGGAGATCTTCGACTGCGGTGCCGACGTGATCACGCTCGGCAACCACACCTATCGGCAGCGGGACAGCTGGGAGTACCTCGACCGGGCAGAGCGGGTGGTGCGGCCGGCCAACTACCGCCGGGCGAATCCGGGCAAGGGGCACTGCGTGATCGAGGTCGCTCCGGCTGACGGTTCGCGAGCCCGGAAAGTCGGGGTGGTCAATCTGATCGGGATGATCGGCCTCGACGCCGCCCGCTCCCCCTTCGACGAGGCCGACCTGATCCTGAACCAGTTCGAGAAGGATGGGGTCGACACGGTGATCGTCGACTTCCACGGTGAAGTGACCAGCGAGAAGGTGGCGATGGGCTGGTTCCTCGACGGCCGCGTTTCGGCCGTGCTCGGGACTCACACCCACGTGCCGACTGCTGACGGCCGGGTACTTCCCCGGGGTACAGCGTTCATCTCCGACGTCGGCATGACCGGGGCCCGCGATTCGGTTCTCGGAGTCAAGAAGGAACAGGTGATCGAGAAGATGCGCACCAACATGCCGGTCCGCTTCGAGTCGGCAACCGAAGACGTGTGGGTGATGGGAGCGGCGATCGAAATCGACGACGACGGACGCGCCACCAGCTTCCAGCAGATCCTCGAACCGGCTCCCTGACGACCTACCGCCCGACTTGAAGTTAAGTCCCGAAGAAGTCTCGGATGATCGGGGCTACATCCTGGAGGCCCCATTGCTGGCGGGCCTGGTGGAGTGTGGCGGTCTCCGGGTCCGGCGAGTCTGGTCCGCAGCCCACGAAGAGGAGGGGTCCGGCGGAATCCTCGCGGCGAAGTGAACCGTGGCTTCCCCCCGGCACATGGGCGGTCCCTCCCCAGTCGACGCATTCGTAGCCGAGGCCGAGCGAGACGATGATGTCACCGCCGTGAGGGGCGACCAGAGCCGACCAGAGGCGGCCGAGGCCGTCGGGGTAATCGGTCATCTCGATCCGGCCAGCCTCGACCGAAGCTCCCAGAGCCTCGATGTTGCCGCTGATGCTCCACCGCCTGCCGCGCCGGTCGGTCACCGTTTCACGACCTTCGGTCGAAGGCGGGGCAGCGGTGGATGGTCCGGGGGCGGGGGCGCCACCGGCCAGCGGGAAGAAATCCAGACGCCGGCCTGCCCGTTCCACCACCGCCACGTTTCCCGGCTCGATGTGACCCGGTTTCGGTGAGCGGGCAACCGGCTGACCGTCCCGCTCGGTCCAGGCCAGGAGTTCCGTGCCGTCGAGTCCGGTCAGGTGCTCGCGGATCCGCCGGTGGCGGACCGGGTTGTCCTGTTCGGCCAACAGGTAAATGTGGGCGGCGCGCGATGTCGGACTGACCGCGAGTTCGGCCTCGGCCGGCAACTCAGACGAAGGTGGCAGCACCTTCCACTTGCGGTTCAGCCACTCGATCACGTCAAAGGTGTCCTCGACCGCGGTGTGGGCGTGATCGGCCAGCAGGATCAGGGCGTGTTCTGCAAGGAATGGCTCCACCCCGCCGGAAGCACGGATCACTTCCGCCATGCAGTAGTCGGCGCGCTCGATCGATCGCACCGAAGCCAGCGGTCCGTGCCGGTGCGAGTAGTTGTCGTTGTCGGGGAAGGCGAGCAGCATGAAATCGAAGGCATCGCGCGAGATCAGTTCGGCTCCGCAGCAGGCCGAGTACAGGTCACGCTTGCCCGGGATCGAACTGGGCTTGCAGCTCGTTTCCATCGACGAGTAGAGATCGCCGTAAAAGAGTTCCTTCGGCCCCCAGGTTCCGTAGTCGAACTTGAGCAGCCCCGCCTCGATCGCCTTCCCGGTGATTCCTTCCAGGTTCACGTCATGCCGGTGGCGGCCCCGGTAGATAAGGAACGGAGTCGAAGCGGTGCGGACTTCCGCGTCATCGAGCGTCTCGAAGACGGTCTCGACCGAGGGGCTCAGGTGAGCCATGTTCATGTTGTAGACGAGGTCATGCAGCGAGCGGAACAGCCCGAAGGCACGGGTCGCCTCGAGCGACGAGCCGTACTCGACGTAACGTCGCTCCGCCCGGTGGAACCAGTTCATGCCGCTGATCCAGTGATCCTCGGAGGCCTTCCCGGTAACCATCTCGGCGGAAGCGACCGGGGTCACCGACGGAAAAGACGAAACGCAATCCTCGATCAGGGTGCCGCGCTTGAGCAGGCGGCTGAAGGTCGGCGCGCGGCCTTCATCGATCGTCTGCCGGAGCATGTCGGTCCGGAGCGAGTCGACGTAGGCGAGGACCAGCTTTTTGGCCACTGGGTTCCCTAGCGGAGGACGCGAAGACCGGCGTGTTTGCGGTCGGCCTGTTGGCGTCGGCGCCAGGCGAGATAGGCGAGGAAGATGGCGGGAAGGATCGCGAAGACCGGGACCACGACACAGATGATCGCGATCACCAGCGCCGCGAAGACGATGATCACGGAGAGAGCCCAGGTTGCGCCCCGTCGCTGGGCGCCGGCGATTACGTCCGAAACGACGGCGGTGGCGAACACGGCGGCGGCCGCGGAGACCAGCGCTCCGATCACGGTCGTGCCGTCAAGAACTGAAGCTCCGAGATAGCCCAGGACCGCGCCGATGATGCCGGCGAGAACGGCCATGCGTCCGCGGGCCGAGCCTTCCAGCCCGGTGGTGCCGGCGATCATTCCGGTCGCAATGCCGATTCCGACGGCGAAGCAGATTGTCTCGAAAGTTCCGATACCGGCAGAATAGAAGGATGGCGGCCTCTCCACCTCCCCGGCGTCAGCAGACCCGGGCCAAAGACCTCGAACGGTATGCCTCGCTTTTCGCGAAGCGAACCCGGGTGATGCGGTCCTCCGCGATGCGGGACATGATGGAGATCACCGCTCGACCGGAGGTGATCTCTCTGGCCGGCGGGTTGCCTGACACCTCCACTTTCCCCGCCGAAGCCTTCGCGGCCGAGATGTCTCGGATTGAGAAGACCGCGGTGGCCGAGGTCCTCCAGTACGGCCCGACCGAGGGCTCGATGCTGGTTCGCGAACAGATCGTCGAAGTGATGGCGGCCGAGAACACGCGGGTCGACGCGATGGACGTCACGGTGACCACCGGCGGCCAGCAGGCGATCGACCTGATCACCAAGGTGCTGATCGACCCCGGCGACGTGATCATTTGCGACGCCCCCACCTACCCCGGCGCGATCCCGACCTTCTGCTCTTACGAGGCGGATGTCCGGCAGATCGAGATGGACGCCAACGGGATGCGGATCGACCTGCTCGAGGAGACGCTCGAAAGGCTGGAGGCGGAAGGAAGGCGACCGAAGTTCATCTACTCGATCCCTACCTTCCAGAACCCCGGCGGGGTCACACTTTCGCTGGAACGTCGCCGGCGGCTGGTCGAGATCGCCCGCGAGAAGGAGATCCTCGTGATCGAGGACAACCCCTACGGCCTGCTCCGGTTCGAGGGTGAACCCCTGCCGACCCTTTACAGCCTTGACGGTGGCAACTTCGTCGCGTATCTCGGGACCTTTTCGAAGATCCTTTCGGCCGGATTGCGGATCGGGTGGCTGGTCACCCCGACCCCGATCCGGGAGAAGGTCGTACTCGGCAAGCAGGCTGCCGACCTCTGCACCTCGACCCTGACCCAGGATTTCGCCGGCCACTTCTTCCGGGACGGCGCCTGGCGCGAGTACGTCTCCGAACTGACCGGGATCTACCGGGCCCGGCGCGATGTGATGATCAGCGCCATGGCCGAATACTTTCCGCACGGGGCAACCTGGAACAAGCCGGCCGGCGGTCTGTTCATCTGGGCGACCATGCCGGATGTGTTGAGCACCGAGGACCTGCTGGCGAAGGCGCTCTCGCGGAACGTGGCCTTCGTTCCCGGCCCCAATGCGTATGTCGACGGTCGCGGTGCCAGCTCGATGCGACTCAATTTCTCCGGTGTGAAAGAGGACGAGATCATCGAGGGCATCCGCCGGATCGGGCAGGTGGCCCGCGAGATGCTGAAGCTCTACGAGACGATGACTTCAACCGATGAGATGCGGCTTCCTCCGCGTCCAGGCGGGGAGGATCCGTCGTGAAGGTGGCGCTACTTCAGGGCGGACGCTCGCTCGAGCGTGGGGTCTCGATCCGGTCCGGACAGCGGGTGACCGAAGCGCTGCTCGATCTCGGCCACGAGGTGGACGTGCTCGACCTGGGGCCGGAGCTCGTTACGAGCCTCGAGACTAACCGTCCCGATGCGGCTTTCATCGCGCTACATGGAACCGAGGGTGAGGACGGCACCGTCCAGGCGCTTCTGGAGCTGCTCGGCATTCCCCATACGGGTCCCGGGGTCGCCGCCTGCAAGAGGTGCATGGACAAGAGCCTCGCCAAGTACATCCTCCAGGAGCACGGATTGCCGACTCCGAGCTGGGTCACCTACAGCGAGGCCGCGATCCGGGACTTCGGCGCCGCTTCGACCTTCGGTGCGGCAGTGGAACGGGTCGGATTGCCGCTGGTTGCGAAACCGTGTTCGCAGGGTTCCTCGCTCGGAGTGAAGGTGGTTACCGAGATGGAACAGATTCCGGGCGCGCTGATCACGGCGCTGAGCTATGACAGCCGTGCCCTGCTCGAAACCTGGGTTAGCGGCCGCGAGCTGGCTGTGTCGGTGCTCGGCGGCGAGGCCCTCCCGGTGGTCGAAGCGATCCCGACCGAAAGCCCGACCTACGACTTCGAAGCCCGCTACGAGATCGGTGGGGCCAGCTTCGAGTGCCCGGCCCAACTCTCCGCCGGGGAGACGACCGAGGTCGAAAGGGTCGCGCTGGCCGCCTACGAAGCCCTGGGTTGTTCCGGCTTCGCCCGGGTCGACCTGATCCTCGGCGAAAGCGGTCCGCAGGTACTGGAGATCAACGCGATCCCGGGTCTGACCGAGACCTCCCTCCTACCCCAGGCCGCCGAAGCCGCCGGACTCGACTTCAACGCAATGGTCCAAAAAATCCTCGACCTGGCCGTCAATGGCTAGGTCCCGCAGGGTTCGGGTCTGGGGTGTTCCCCCGTCCCGAACCCCTCGACCAACTGCCGAGACTCAGGAATCCTGCATGAAGTCTTCGGGTGAGACGTCGTCGAGAAAGTCCTTGAACTTTTCGACCACTTGCTCGTTGTCCTCGATTCCCTGGTCGAACTCGATCGACGATTCCTCGATCACGTCCTCGGCCACGAAGATCGGTGACTGGACCCGGACCGCGAGCGCGAGCGCGTCGGAGGGACGGGAATCGATTTCGATCTCGCTGCCGTTGACGGAAAGGATGATCGTCGCGAAGAACGTGTTGTCGCGAAGCTCGTTGATCGTGATCCGCTCGACCTTGGTTTCGACCTGATCGAGCATGTCGACCACCAGGTCGTGCGTCATCGGCCGCGGCGTGTCTGCCCCCTGGAGTTTCATCAGGATGGCCGCCGCTTCGGGATGTCCGATCCAGATCGGCAGGTAGCGATTGTCGTCAATCGTCTTCAGCAGCACGATCGGCTGCTTGCCAACCATGTCGAAGCTGACTCCATAGATCTGCACCTCACGCATGAAACCCCGATTATAGAAAGCGAACTACGGGCCGAGTCCCCTCCCGAAGAATTCGCCGGATGTATTCCTTCGGCGGAGCCCCCCCCAACCATCATTTACTTCGAATGGGTGGGGCGGGTTTCCCTGGGAGGGCGGGTCGGACCCCGCCCGACTCTTGGTTGCGCCCCGCCCGACTCCTGGTGACACCCCGCCCGGCTCTAGGTTGCGCCCCGCCCGACTCCGGGTGCGTATGGGCGATCGTGGATTCGAACCACGGACCTCGTCCTTATCAGAGACGCGCTCTAACCAACTGAGCTAATCGCCCTTGCGGGATCGGTGATTCTAACCGCGTCCGGATCGCGGTGTCGTCTCGATGGTCGGCTCCGGGGTTGGATCGGGAAGGCGAAAGTGGGTCGTGATCGCCACAAGTCACCTTTTCGATTTCGCTGGACCAGCCAGAACCCTGGATCAGGCGAGACGGTCGGCGATTTCTATCGCCTGGTCAAGGTCTTCCAGTTCGATTTCGACCACCAGCCCCTTGCCTTTGGGTTTGATCCTGACCGGGCGGTCGAGCCCGGTCTCGAGTTGCTCGGTCGCTGCCGCGATCGCCTCGTTCTCCTCGGCCGAGAGGGATTTCCGGCCGCCTTTCTTCTTCGGCGCCTCGGCCAGAGTCCGGGCGCCGGCTTCCGTCTGGCGGACCGACCAGCCTTCCTTGCGGGCCTGCTTGGCGAGCTTGCGGCGCTCGGCGTGATCGGGAACCTGGAGAATCGCCCGTCCGTGGCCCTCGGAGAGCTCACCCTTCTCGAGCATGTCGAGCACGTCGTCGGGAAGGTCGAGGAGGCGGATCAGGTTGGAGATCTGGGGCCGGCTGCGGCCGACCCGCTTGCCGAGTTCTTCCTTGCTCAGGCCGAGATCCTCGACCAGGGCAGCACAGGCCTTTGCTTCTTCGACCGGGTTCAGGTTCTCCCGGACCATGTTCTCGATCAGTGCGACCTCGAGCCGGTCGGCTTCGTCGGAGTCGCGGATCACCACGGGAACCTTCTCGACCCCGGCCATCTGGGCAGCTCGCCAGCGCCGCTCCCCGGCGATGATCTCGTACTTGCCTCGGCCGGCCGGACGCACGATAAGTGGTTGGACCACTCCGCTGGCCCTGATCGATTCGGAAAGCGCTTCGAGTGCCTCCGGGGCGAAGTTGGTGCGGGGCTGGTCGGGATTGCGGTCGATCGACTTGACCGGCAGCTCCCGCATGTCGGGGCCGGTCGCGCTTTCGGGAAGGATCGCTCCCAGTCCCTTGCCCAGTCCGCGCTTCTCAGCCACGGGCTGCCACCTCGTCGGCCAGGGCGAGGTAGGCCTCGGAGCCGCGGGATGTCGGTGAGTACTCGGTCACGGGGATGCCATAGCTTGGCGCTTCGGCCACCCGGACGGTGCGCGGGATGACCGTACGGAAGACCGTCTCCGAGAAATGGTCACGCAGTTCGGCCTCGACCTGCTGGGCCAGGCGGGTCCGCTCGTCATGCATGGTGACCAGGATCCCGGCCAGTTCCAGGGCCGGGTTGAGCTGCTGGCGCACCATCTTGATCGTGTCGAGAAATTCGACCAGCCCTTCGAGCGCGAGGTACTCCGCCTGGACCGGAATTAGCACCCGGTCGGCGGCGACCAGCGCGTTCACAGTGATCGGGCCCAGGGCGGGCGGGCAGTCGATCAGGACGATGTCGAAGTTCTCGTCGAGCGGCCCGAGCTGAGCAGTCAGGCGGGTGTTCGGATCATCCAGCCGGGGGAGTTCGACCACGGCTCCAGCCAGGTCACGACTCGCCGGAGCGAGCCAAACGTTCTCCGGCCCCGCCGGCAGGGCTGCTTCGGCCACGGTGACGTCTCCGCTCAGCACCTCGTACGTGGTCGGCAGATCGGTCTTGTCGAGACCGAAGGCGACAGTCGCGTTGGCCTGCTGGTCAAGATCGACGACCAGCACACGCTTGCCCATCCTCGCGAAGGCGGCGCCGAGATTTACGGCGGTGGTGGTCTTGCCCACCCCGCCCTTCTGGTTGGCGACTGCGTAGATCAACTCGGGACTGCCTTCGCCGGCAGGAATTCGCACGTGGACGAGGAAAAGGACATCTGAAGGCCAGCTTAGAGACTTTGCCGCCATGGCTGCGAAGCGGAGTGATTCAGCCGCGCCCGAGCGGGCGCTTCCTGGCCATGCCTGCGCGCCGCGGCAGCCCTTCCGGGGTCGGGCCGGTCTTGGTGAGCACGTAGAGAGTCCGGTCCCGGGAAACGGGATAGGGCACTACGGACTCCCGCCGGGTCACCTCCATCGCCAGCTTCCCGGCGTTGGCAGCGATCACTTTTTCCTCTTCCTCTTCCGGCTCACCCTTCCAGGCGATCAGGTGCCCTCCGGCGACGAGAAGCGGCGAAGCCAGTTCGGCCAGGGCCGCCAGCGGGGCGACGGCACGGGCGGTGACGAGGTCGTATCGCTCGCGTCCTTCGCGGCTGGCCCACTCCTCGGACCGACCGTGATGGGCGCGGGCATTTTCCAGTCCCAGAGCCGAAATCACCTCACCGATGAACTCGGTCTTGCGGCCGACGGAGTCGATGAGCGTGAAGTCGCAGCCGGGAAGGAAGGTGGCCAGTGGAATACCTGGAAAGCCACCTCCCGCACCCAGATCAATCGCTGTCCGGGCTTCCCTGACCTCAGGCAGGGCCAGACCGGTCAGGCTGTCGGCCACGTGGACACGGCGAGCTTCCTCAGGATCAGTGACCGAGCTGAGCGAGACGTGACTCGCCGCCAGCAACTCGAGCATCGGATCGAGACGAGCGAGTGCCTCCCGGTCGAGCCAGGGGGAGGGAGTTCCGGGTGGCGTGGAGCTCACTCGGAGATCAGGGGAGCGACGACGACCCGGCGATGGGGGTCGTCACCGGAACTGAAGGTCTCGACCTCGGGCCGGCTCTTCAGGTGCTCGTGAACGATCCGGCGTTCGCGGGCGTTCATCGGATCGAGCTCGACTTCGCTGTCCGAGGCGATCGCCTTCTCGGCTGCGCGGTCGGCCCGTTCGGAAATCACTTCCTCGCGGCGGGCGCGGTACCCGGCCGCGTCGACGACCACGCGTTTGCGCTCCCGGATACCCCGGAAAGCGGCCTGGAAAGCCAAAAGCTGCAGAGCGTCGATGGTCTGACCACGACGGCCGATCAGCAAACCGTAGTCCTCGTCACCCTCGACGGTGGCGGTGATCACTTCATCGGATTCATCGAGCTCGACCTCGCCGTCAAGGTCGAGTTCGTCGAGGACCCGCTCGACCAGAAGTCTGACCCGTTCCGCCGGCTCGGCCGGCCACTCGCTCGTGCTTGCTTCCATTGCCCGGAGTCTAGAGGCAGGCGCTCAGCGCTTGCGCTTCTTCTTTTTCGGGGGAGGTGGCGGGGGCTTGGTCGCGGCGACTGCGGCAACCCCCTCTGCCGTCGCCATTTCTGGCGGCGGAATCACCTTGTTCACTACCGCCTGCTGGCCGATGGTCCAGACGTTGGTGGTGATCCAGTAGAGGATCAGGCCGGTCGGGAAGCCGATGATGAACGGGATGAAGATGAACGGCAGGGCCATCATCAGCAGGCGCTGGTTCTTGTCCGCGGTGGTCGCCATGACCAGGCCCGAGAACAGCTGGGTCACGACGTAGATCACGATCAGAGCGATCAGGACTTCGCCGGTCGCCTTGTCGGTCAGGTCCGGGATGAAGAGGAACGACTCTCCGAAGCCACCGTCGCTTCCGGTGGCGGGGTTGAAGACCATGCTGCAGGGGTCGGCGGTCTGCCCGCAGATGTCTTCCCTGAGCGGCCCACGCAGGGCCTGGAAGAGAGTGATGAAGACCGGGAGCTGCGCCAGGAGGGGAATACAGGAGGCAAGAGGATTAATCTTGTTCTCCTTGTAGAAGTTCATCATCTCCTGGGAGAGACGCTGGCGGTCGTTCTTGTACTTCTCCTGGAGCTCCTTCATCTGCGGCTGGAACGCCTGCAGAGCCCGCATGCTCTTGATCTGCTTGTAGGTGAGCGGGATCAGGAACGCCCGGGTCGCAAAGGTGAGCAGGATGATTGCCACGCCCCAGCTGACGCCGAACTCATCGTGGAAGAAGGTGAGGACCGCGTTGGCGACATCGATCAGTGGCTGCAGAATGTTGGCGATCGGCATCAACGCTGTCTTGTGTCTCCGTGGTAAAGGGCCGGATCCGTGGGTCCGACCTTCAAGGTGAATTTTTCCCGCACGGGATCAAAGCCACCGTGACTGAAGGGATTGCAGCGCAGGATGCGCCAGCAGGCGAGAACTGTACCCCGTATTACGCCGAAGCGTTCTACCGCCTCCATGGCATAGGCGGAACAGGTGGGCTCATACTTGCATCGTCTCGGCAGAAGAGGGGAGATCCAGCGGCTGTAGGCGCGGACCGGGGCCAGGACGAACCGTTTCACGTGGAACGCTTTCCGCCCTTGTCCAGGGCGAGCACTTCCCGGACGCATTCTTCGGCACCGCTCAGTCCCTCACGCTCGATCACCTCTCCGACGCCCTGTCTCGCGACCAGAACGAAGTCCTGGACCGAGTTCTCCGGATCAACCTGCGCCCAGAAAGCCTCTTTGAGCACCCGTTTGACCCGATTCCGGGTCACTGCGTCTCCCAAACGCTTCGAAACGCTGACCCCGAGCCGGATCTCCGAATCATCATCGCTGGAGCGGTCAAACCTGTAGAGCACCAGGTAACGGGTCGACTTCGACGACCCTTCCTTGTAAGCCCGTTTGAAGTCTCCGCTGCGGGAGATTCTGCGGCGCCTGGGAGAACCGGCGCCGTTACCCGACATGGTTATACGGCGAGCCGCTTACGGCCCTTGCGCCGACGGCGGCGAATGACCTCGCGACCGCCCTTCGTGCTCATGCGGGCCCGGAAGCCGTGGGTCTTTGCGCGCTTGCGCTTCTTTGGCTGGTACGTACGCTTCATTGGAGTCGGGCAGTATAAGGACATTCCCCTTCTTCCGCCTGCCGCCCTGCTAACGGAAGTGGGAATTCCCGGTCCAAGAAATTTTCCGCGCGATTTGCGGGGGCACGCGACGGACCGGACCGGACCGGCGCTATGGTCGGAACCAGGGTTGGAGATGAGCCAGCATTCCAGGTTCGGGATGCCAGCGATCCGCCCTGACCGGACATGGACACCGCCACCAGCAACCACAACCAAACCAAGCCCGGAAGCCAAAAAGTGCTTCCCGGTTCGGCCCGGGCCACAAAGGAATGGGAAGCGCTCCAGCCGAGTCTCAAGAGTCGGTTGTTCGAATCGGCGTGGCGGATGTGGATCGAACCGGTCCGGCCTGCCGCGGTCCGCGGCAACACGCTCTACCTCGAGGCGCCCGATCCGATCCGGACCTGGGTCGAGCGGCGCTACCTCGAGGTGATCACGGAGACCCTCGCTGATTCCGACTCCCACCTGACGTCGATCAGCTTCGAGGCGCCACCCCAACCGGAACGGATCTCGGCCCCCGCCCAGCCGGCCGGCCCGAACCCGACTCACGACTTCGACCGGTTCGTGATCGGACCCGGAAATCACCTCGCCCACGCCGCCGCCCTCGCGGTCGCCGAAGCTCCCTCCGAGTCCTACAACCCGCTCTTCCTTCACGGCCCGCCGGGCCTCGGCAAGACCCACCTGCTCGGAGCGATCGCCAATTACCTGGCGATTCACGTTCCTGAACTAAACGTGCTCTATACCAACGCCGAGTCGTTTACAGCGGAGTTCGTCACCGCCCTCCGGGAGCAGGGAACCGACGGGTTCAAACGCCGCTACCGCAATCTCGACGTCCTCCTGATCGATGACATCCAGTTCATCGCCGGCAAGCACCACACCGAGGAAGAGTTCTTCCACACCTTTAATGCCCTCCACGACGCCGGCAGTCAGATCGTGCTCTCCGCCGACCGTTCGCCAGCTGAAATATCCACCCTGGCCGACCGCCTCAGCGATCGCTTCGAATGGGGTCTCACAGTGCCTCTGGAGCCACCGAATCTGGCCACCCGCCTCACCGTGCTGCGTCATCTGGTGACCGAAGCCGGTCTCGAAGTTGGCGACCAGGAGGCCCTCACGCTGCTCGCTCGCCGGGTCCAGACGAACCTGCGCCAGCTCCGCGGCGCCCTGACCCGCGCGATCGCCGAATCATCGCTCACTTCGACCCCGATCACGTCCGAACTGATCGGACAGGTCTTTCCCTCGACCGAGAAGGATCCGGCCACTCCGATCACCCCGGAATCGATCCGTAGCACCGTCGCCTCCCACTACCGGACCGATGTCGAGACGCTTCAGTCCCGTAAGCGCGATCGCAATACCGCAACCGCCAGGCACGTCGCGATCTATCTGACCAGGGAGATGACTCCGCTTTCCCTGCCCCAGATCGGCGCCCTTTACGGCGGTCGTGACCACACGACCGTCCTCAACTCGATCGACCGGATCAATCAGGCCCTCGGCAAGGACACCTCGATCACCAGTTCGGTCGAGATCCTCAGAGCCGGTATCCACAGCCCCGGGGAGAACTCGTGAGTCTGCCTTCGACAGCCGCCGGTCCCGCTGCAACAATCCCGGGTTCTCCTCATCTTCCCCACTGGACATTCGGCTTCGCCAAGCCACTTTGCCGAGTTCTGCGCTTTACTCCACAGAACCAAAACACTTAAACGAGGTATTCGGATTTGAAGTTCTCGATAAAGAACAACGAGCTGGCCGGCAAACTCGCCCTCGTCGCCCGCACCCTTGCGACCGGAGGCGTCAATCCGGCACTTGGTGGAATTCTGGTCGAAGCCAGCGACGGACGCCTGTCCTTCAGCTCGACTGACAGCAACCTCAGCCTGCGGGTTCCGGTCCACGTCGAAGGTCAGGTCGAGTCCGACGGACGCGTGCTGCTGCCGGGCCGGCTCTTTGCCGATATTTCCCGGCTGCTCGGATCCGGCCAGGCGGAGATCGAATACATGGCTTCCGAGCGCACCGTCAACGTGAAGTCGGGAGCCTCGAACTTCAACCTCAGGACTTTGAACGACCAGGACTTCCCCCCTCTGCCTGATGCCGGCGGCGAGACGATCTCGCTGGGTCGGGAGTCGCTGCTGGAGACGATCGAGCTGGTGGCCCGGGCTGCTTCCCGCGATGACATGAGGCCCGTCCTGACCAGCGTGCAGGTGCTCGCTTCGGGCAACGAGTTGACCATGGTCGCAACCGACTCCTACCGTCTGGCGGTCAAACAGACCCACCTGGCCGAGCCGGTCGGGGTCGACCTTGACCGCAACATCCCGGCCCAGGCACTGCGCGAGCTCTCGCGACTGCTCTCGGCTTCCGAGTCCGATTCGGTTCGCCTTTCGGTGACCGACCGCCTGGTCGTATTCAACGTGGACGGCTCGATCCTGTCGACCAACACGGTCGACGGCCAGTTCCCGAAGTACCAGCAGCTCTTTCCCGAAACGTGGGATCACGACGTTCGCCTGCCGCGGACCGAACTGCTCGAGTCGGTGCGCCGGGTCAGTCAGATGGCCCAGAAGAACCGGCCCCTCAAGATCGCTCTTTCCCCGGGAGAACTCACCATCTCGGCCGAGACCCCTGACCTGGGCGACGCCGAAGAGAAGATGCCGGCCAATTTCGACGGTGAGGAACTGGCGATCGGTTTCAATCACGAATTCTTCCGCGAGGGGCTTGAAGCGATCCAGGAGGACGAGGTCCTGCTGCGTGTGATCTCCCCGCTTCGTCCAGGATTGCTGCAGCCGGTGGAGGGAGAGGACTTCCGCTACCTGGTCATGCCGATCCGGCTGAACGAGTAGACCGTGCTGGTGACCCGGGTCGAGGCTGACCGGGTCCGGTCACTGGCCGGGGTCCAGTTCGAGCCCGGCCCGGGTCTGACCGTGATCATCGGTCCGAACGGGGCGGGCAAGACCAATCTGGTCGAGTCGATCTACTTCGGTCTGACCTCGCGGTCCTTCCGGACCTCCGATCGTCGTGACCTGATTCCTTTCGGCTCTCCCTACGCGCGCTGCAAGGTCACGGTCGGGGGAGGGGCCGTCGATCACGTGTTCATGGCATCGGTCTCGCGGTCAGAGGGAAACCGCTTCATCATGGACGGTGCCCGGATCGAACAGGCCGAAGCCGTTCTTCACCGACCCAAGGTGACCGTCTTTTCGCCCGACCGGTTGGAACTGGTCAAGGGACCGCCGGCTGGCCGACGAGCGCACATCGACAGCTTCGTGGCAGCGCGCTGGCCAAGTCGGTCCGGGATCAGGTCGACTTTTGGCAAGGTCCTCGCGCAGAGAAACGCGCTGATCGCCCGAATTTCAAGTGGTCAAGCTGAATCTGCGCAGTTGGCCACGTGGAATTCGCAGTTCGCAGAAGCGGGAGCCGCACTGGCCGAAAGCCGGCTGGCGGCGGTCGAGGAACTGGCCGCTCGCTGGGCAAACGCAGCCGACGATCTCGGACTCGAAGGTCCGAAAGCGGTCGAGTACCGGCCGGGTGCAGCGACGAGCGCCGAGGCAATCGTGGCCGGGCTCGACGAGCGGCTGGAAAGCGACCTCCGGCTCGGCCGTTCCGGCTGGGGGCCCCATCACGACGAGATCCGCCTCGAGCTCGATGGCCGGCAACTGCGGCGCTTCGGCTCCCAGGGCCAACAGCGGATGGGCCTGCTGGCACTGCTCTTCGCCGAGCGCGCCGCACTGCTCGAGGCCGGGGGCTCACCGCCGCTGATGCTGCTCGACGACGTGATGAGCGAGCTCGACGAGCGCCGTCGCGAGCGACTGGTCGATCGGCTGCTCGAAGGCGGGCAGAGCGTAATCACCGCGGCCGAGGGCGAGCTCATTCCCGAGCGGGCAGAAATCCGCCGGGTCGCGATCGCCGATCTGACCGAAGCGGCCGGAGCATCATGAGGGACCGGCGCGGTCGAAGTCCCGCACCAAGACCCCTGGGGGAGGTGCTGGGAGAGTTCCGCGGCGAGGTCACTCCGGAGACCCCGCTCGCCGCGGTTCAGGTCATCTGGGACGAGGTGGTCGGAGAGCGGATTGCGGCGGTGACCGAGGTCGTGGCCGAGCGCGAAGGAGTGGTCACAGTTCAATGTTCGAGCGCGGTCTGGACCCAGGAGCTCGAGCTGATGGCGCCGAGGATACTCGGCCGCCTGGCTGAGATCCTCGGCGATCAAACCCCGGAAAAACTGCTTTTTCGTACCTCGGCCTGACCCCAAAGTGCAACGGTTCTGTAAACAGGGTGCAAAACCCGACGATTTGCAGGACTTTTCTGGCTCTGGCAGCAGGGTTTATCCGAGCGCGAATGGTATTATGGAGACCTGACTCGCGGCACCCGTCACGGCTCGACTTATCCACAGGAGAGCCAGCTTCGCGGTGGCCGCCGAACAGTTTTCGGAAAGGTATTGATTGGCTGATAAAAAAAGCAGCGGCGACGCCTCCTACGGGGCCAAGGACATCACCGTCCTTGAGGGTCTCGAGGCGGTTCGCAAGCGCCCGGGCATGTACATCGGCTCGACCGGTCCCCGGGGTCTCCATCACCTGGTTTACGAGATCGTCGACAACTCGGTCGACGAGGCCCTGGCCGGACACAACGAATCCGTCGAAGTCGTCCTCCGTCCGGACAACAGCTGCACGGTCACCGACCACGGGCGCGGCATCCCGGTCGACATCATGGAGAAGGAAGGGCGTCCCGCAGCGGAAGTCGTGCTGACCGTCCTCCACGCCGGCGGCAAGTTCGGCGACGGGGGCGGCTACAAGGTTTCCGGAGGTCTGCACGGGGTCGGATCCTCGGTCGTCAACGCGCTCTCGACCTGGCTCGAACTGCGGATCTGCCGCGACGGCTTCGTCTGGGAACAGCGCTACGAGCGGGGCCGACCGGTCACCGAACTGGTCAAGGGTGAGGCGACCAAGGAAACCGGCACCCAGATCACCTTCCTGCCGGACGACGAGATCTTCGAAAGCCTCGACTTCGATTTCCAGACCCTGCTCGAGCGGCTTCGCGAAACCGCCTTCCTGACCCGTGGACTGCGAATCGAACTCTCGGACGAACGAGCCGAAGGCCAAAAGATCGAGTTCAAGTACGACGGCGGCATCGAGGATTTCGTCCGCTACCTGAACGAGAACAAGGAAGCGATGCACCAGAAGGTCGTCTACTTCGAAGGTGAAGAGGAAGAGGGTGCGGTCGAAGTAGCGATGCAGTGGAACGGCTCCTACCAGGAGTCGATCTTCAGCTTCGCCAACAACATCAATACCCACGAAGGTGGCACCCACCTTTCCGGCTTCCGCTCGGCCCTGACCAGGACCCTGAACGCATACGCGAGAAACAAGGGCCTCTTGAAGGAGAAGGACGACAACCTCGCCGGCGAAGACGTGCGCGAAGGTCTGACCGCTGTCATCTCCGTCAAGCTTCACGATCCGCAGTTCGAAGGCCAGACCAAGACCAAGCTTGGCAACCCGCCGATCCGCGGACTGGTCGAAGAGACGGTCAACCGCAAGCTGGCCGAGTTCCTCGAAGAGAACCCTGGAGAGGCACGCGGCATCATCACCAAGGCGGTTGAAGCGGCCCGGGCCCGCATGGCGGCCCGCAAGGCCCGTGACCTCACCCGTCGCAAGTCGGCGCTCGAAAACTCGACCCTGCCGGGCAAACTGGCCGACTGCACGGTCCGCGACCCCGAGCATGCGGAGATCTTCGTGGTCGAGGGCGACTCGGCCGGTGGCTCGGCCAAGCAGGCACGCGACCGTTCGACCCAGGCGGTCCTGCCGCTCCGCGGCAAGATCATCAACGTCGAGAAGAGCAGGATCGACAAGGTGCTGGCCAACAACGAGATCCAGGCGATGATCACCGCGATCGGGACCGGAATCCACGACGAGTTCAACCTCGAGGACGCCAGGTACCACAAGATCATCATGGCGACCGACGCCGATGTGGATGGTGCTCACATCCGCACCCTCGTCCTCACTTTCCTCTATCGCCAGATGCAGCCACTGATCGACGCCGGATTCGTCTACATCGCCAAACCGCCCCTTTACAAGGTCAAGCGCGGCAATCAGGAGACCTACCTCGACAAGGAATCGGAGCTGGAGGAATTACTGCTCAGGGACCGGCTCGAGGAATTCAGCGTGACCGATGCCGACGGCAAAGAGGTCAAGCTGAACAAGAGCCGCTGGCAGAGCTACATGCGGCGCAGCAAGGAGTACGAAGGCTGGCACGCCGCACTGATGGCCGAGTTCGGCAATGACGTGATCCGCTTCGTCTCCGAATCGCGGCTGCTGGACGAGACCGCGACCACGGTTGACGAGGTGCGGAAGATCCTCGGCGAAGTGGCCCAGGAAGGGGACGCCTTCGAGACCGAGATCATCTCCCAGGAAGGGGAGAACACGTCGGTCAAGGCGATCCACCTGCGTAGCGGCCTCGCCCGCAACCACGTGCTGCCGGCGTCGCTTTTCGAATCGACCGAGTTCAAGCGCTTCGCCGAAGTCCACGCGGAACTCAAGTCGACCTTCGGACGGCCGCCGTTCCGGGTCAGCCTGAAAGACCGGCAGGAGGAAGCGGAAGGCATCCTCGACATCCACGAGGGTGTGCTGAACCTCGCCAAGCACGGGGTCCAGCTGACCCGGTTCAAGGGACTGGGCGAGATGAACGCCGATCAGCTTCGTGAAACGACAATGGATCCCGCGAGTCGCACTCTTCAGCGGGTGACCCTGGAGGACGCAACCGCGGCCGACCAGATCTTCTCGATGCTGATGGGTGACCAGGTGTCGCCCCGCCGCGATTTCATCGAGACCTACGCCAAGGAGGCGAGCAACCTCGATGTCTGATCTCACTGACCGCGAACTGACTCACGGAGGAGCTGCCTGATGGCGCTCGAAGCACTGACCGGACACATCGAGGAGCGCGAACTCGAACTGGAGATGCGCTCCAGCTACATCGATTACGCGATGAGCGTGATCGTCGGCCGGGCCCTGCCCGACGTGCGGGACGGTCTCAAGCCGGTGCATCGCCGCGTGCTGTTCGGCATGCACGATCTGGGTCTGCAGCCGAATCGTCCCTACCGCAAGTCGGCCACGATCGTCGGCGAAGTCATGGGCAAATACCACCCCCATGGCGACTCCGCGATCTACGACACGCTGGTCCGCATGGCGCAGGACTTCTCCCTGCGCTACCCGTTGGTCGACGGCCAGGGCAACTTCGGCTCGATCGACGACGATGCGGCCGCGGCAATGCGGTACACGGAGGCCAGGCTCACGCGGCTGGCCACCGAGATGCTGCGGGACATCGATTCCGACACCGTCGAATTCGGTCCCAACTACGACGGGTCCCAGCGTGAACCACTGGTCCTCCCCTCGCGCTTCCCGAACCTGCTCGTCAACGGCGCTTCCGGCATCGCGGTCGGCATGGCGACGAACATCCCGCCCCACAATCTCACCGAAGTGGCAGCCGCGGTCGCTGCCTACATCGACGACCGCGACATCGACATCGAAGGACTGACCAAGTACGTTCAGGGGCCGGATTTCCCCGGTGGCGGCGTGATGGACCCGAGCGGACTTCGCGACGCCTACCGCACCGGGCGGGGCTCGGTCCGGGTCCGCGGGCGGGTTCACTCGGAACCGCTGAAGGGCGGCAAGGACGCGCTGATCGTGACCGAGCTTCCGTTCCAGGTGAAGAAGGGCGGCGAGGCCGGTTTCATCGCCAAGATCGCCAATCTGGTCCGCGACAAGAAGCTCGACGGAATCTCTGACCTGAGGGACGAAACCGACCGCACCGGGATGCGGGTCGTGATCGAACTGAAGCGCGGAGCGGTCCCGAACACGGTTCTCGCCAACCTCTACCAGAAGACCCAGCTCCAGACCTCGTTCGGGATGAACATGGTTTCGCTGGTCGACGGCGTGCCGAGGACCCTCGGCCTGAAGGACATGATCGTCCACTACGTCGAGCACCAGCGCGAGGTAGTGACCCGCCGGACCCAGTACAAGCTGCGCCGCGCCGAGGCCCGGGCCCACATCCTCGAAGGCCTGCTGATCGCGCTCGACAACCTCGACGCGGTGATCGCGCTGATCCGTTCCTCGCCGGATCCGGATGTCGCCCGCGACGGTCTGATCAGCGAGTTCGACCTGAGCCGCGAACAGGCCCAGGCGATTCTCGACATGCGGCTGCAGAGGCTGACCGCGCTCGAGTCGGACAAGATTCGCGAAGAGCACGCCGAGCTGATGGAACTGATCGGTGAGTTGCGGGCCATCCTCGGTGACGAGAGCCGGGTCTACGACCTGGTCAAGAGCGAGCTTGCTGACCTGGTCGAAACGTACGGTGACGACCGCCGGACCGAGCTCCAGTTCTTCGGCGGCAACATTGACATCGAAGACACGATCGCCGAGCAGCAGATGGTCATCTCGCTGACCAACACCGGATACGTGAAGCGGTTGCCCGTCGATTCCTACCGTAAGCAGCACCGCGGCGGCGTCGGAGTCACCGGCATGAACCTCAAGGAAGGGGACTACATCGAGCATCTCCACATCTGCTCGACCCACGACTTCCTCCTGTTCTTCACCAACTTCGGCAAGGTGTACCGCAAGAAGGTCTACGAACTGCCCGAAGGTTCGCGTCAGGCCCGCGGTTCAGCCCTGGTCAACCTGCTTCCGCTCCGCGAGGGCGAAAGGGTGATGGCCGTGATCCCGACCCGCGAGTTCAAGGAGAACAAGTACCTCGCCTTCGCAACCGCACAGGGCCAGGTCAAGAAGACGGAATTTCTGGAATACAACACGCCGATCAAGGCGGATGGCATCATCGCGATCAAGATCCGCGAAGGCGACGAACTGGTCGGCGTCCAGTTGACTTCCGGTGCCGATGACCTGCTGCTGGTTTCGAAGTCCGGCCACGCCAGTCGCTTCCACGAGGACCAGGCCCGGCCGATGGGCCGCGGTACCGCCGGCGTGCGGGGCATGAACGTCAGCCAGAAGGACAACCGGGTGCTTTCACTGACCGTGGCCCGTGATGATTCCGAGCTTCTGGTCGTGACCGAGAATGGATACGGCAAGCGAACCGACGTTTCCGAGTATCCGGTCAAGAACCGGGGCACCAAGGGCGTACTGACGATCAAGCTGACCGAGGCGAAGGGTGGCCTGGCCGGTGCTCTGATCGTCCGCGAGCACCAGGAACTGATGCTGATCACCCAGAACGGCATGGTTCAGCGCACCAGCGCCGGAGGGATCAGCAAGACCGGTCGCGCCACCCAGGGAGTCAGGGTGATGAACGTCAAGGAAGGCGACCTGATCAGCGCCGTCGCTCTGGTCGTCGAAGCCGCCGCCAACGGCGAAGTGGCAGAAGACGCGGAACCGGCCGCCGAACAGCCCGAACTCGAAGCGGCTGCAGACACCGAGGCTCCCGAAGCCTCCGAGGAGTAAACGCCGGGCTCGAAACGGTGCCGCAGGTTATGACCCAATGTGGTGCAAAACCTGCGGCACCGAAGCGTTCTAGGTCGTCCTAGCTCTGGTTCGCCGGGTAGGAGCCGAGGACTCGGACCCACTCGGCCTTGGTTCGGAGGCCGGCGATTGCCTGCCCGACTTCGGGGTCGTCCTCGCGGCCTTCGATGTCGATGAAGAAGCGGTAGCGGCCAAGCTCACGGCGCATCGGCCGGGACTCGATGCGGACCAGGTTGACCTCACGGGTCGAGAACTCGTGGAGCGCTTCGACCAGGGCGCCCGGATGGTCGGCTCCCAACTCGGCGAAGGCGAGGCTGGTCTTCCATCTGCCCTCCAGGTTCCCGACGAGCAGGCCGGCGGGGACCGATCCGTCCTCTCCGGAGCGTGGGGCCAGCCAGAGAAAACGGGTCACGTTGCCGGGTTCATCCTCGATTCCTTCCCTCAGGACCTCACAGCCGTAGAGCTTCGCCGCCCGGGCGGGACCCAGCGCGGCCCACGGGGAATCGCTGGATGCGACCTGCTGCACCGCGGCGCTGGTACTCGAGGCGACCTGGAGGTCTGCATCCGCAAGTGCGGTTCGCAGGAAGAGGGCGCACTGCGCCAGCGGCTGGGGGTGGGAGATCACGACTTCGATCCGGTCGAGATCGATGCCGGGCCGGGCGATCAGGGCGGAACGGATCTCGTGGTCGAACTCACCAACGATCCTGACCCGGTCGGCCTGTTCGATCAGCGAATCGAGAGTGGGGCGGACCGAACCTTCGATCGAGTTCTCGACCGGGACCAAGGCGCGGTCGGCACTACCCCCGGCGACTGCCTCGATCGCGGACGGAATCGTCTCGCAGACCAACGGCGAGAACGCGCCGTCCGCAAAGCGGCTGACCTCCAGCGCATCCTCGCTGAAGGTGCCGGCGGGGCCAAGGTAGGCGACACGCAAGGCGTGCCTACCCGAAGTCGACGGTGTAGGACGCCTCGTTGTTCGTCGTGATCGACTCGCCCGGCACCGCATCGACCGACACCTCGAGGGTGACCTGGCCGGTCGGGGCGGGAGTCAGGAGGATCGTGGCGGTGCCGGTTGCTCCGGCTGCGATCTCGGGGATCGACTCCTCGATCGCGCTGCCGCCATCGACCGAAACCGAGACGGTGACGTCATTTTCGGTGGCTTCGCCCTGGTTCTGGACTGTGACCTCGACGCTCGGCTCGGTTCCGGCGGGGAGCGTGGTCGTGGTGTCCGGGCTGAGGGCGGTGCCGCCGATCGTGACCGACGAGGCCGGGTCGATCCCGGTGCCGTGGCTGAGGTTGTCGTCCGGGTCCTCGGTGCTGGTCGTGCCCGAAACTCCGCCGAGCGCGTCGTCGATCGCCTCGACCGTGATCCAGTCGCCGGGATTCTCGAGGAAGGTACTGCGCGGCAGGGCGGGGGAATTGGCTCCGTTCGAGGTGATCGTGTTGTCGACCTGATGCCTGGTCACCCGGTTGTAGAGAACGTCGGCCGCACTCAGGACTTCCATCTGGGCGGCGATCTGGCGCCGGGCCCGGTCCGCTCCCTCGTCTCCGAGGGCAGTGCTCATCGAGTCGGCGATCGAGTTCATCGCTCCGGCTCGCAGCTGGTAGACGAGCGTCAGGGAATCCTGGGCCGCTTCCATGTCACCCGGCGTATCGAGCTTCTCGACCCGGCTCAGGAAACCGTCCATCGCCGAACGGTCGGACTGGATCTCGCTGGTGAACTCGGTCACCGAGAGTTCTCCGGGATCGCCGAGCCGTCCGAAGAACGACTTGCCGAGCGCATTGGTTTCGTTGACTATCTGGGTGACGTTGTTCGCGTAGCTCTCGAGACCACGGTTCTTGCGCGCATCGAGGCAGCCCTTGGCTCCGAAGACGAGCAGGATCAGGACCAGCAGACCGGCCCCGAGGGCCAGCGCGCGCCGGACCATCAGCTGCTGCTTGTCGCCACCGGAACCGCCGCCGCGGGCGCTCCTTCTCGGGGGACGGCGAGAACCTCCGCCCCCGCCACCTGAGCGGCGTCGCACCGGTTCGGGATCGTCGTCAAAACCGGGATCGGGTTCGCGACCCGGCCCTGGATCGGTCTCGATGGTCACCGGATCGTCATCGGGGCCATCGACGAAAGGGTCGTCATCGCGGTCATCTGAGTTGTAGGGGTTGGAAAACTCCAAAAGTTCACCTGCCGAACGCTTTTCGGCACGGTCAATGTATTCCCTTCACCCGAAAACCGCCCCCCAACCGGGCTGGGAGAAGGGAAACGACCACAAGTGGGCTGCCCGTCACCGCAAGCCCGCTTGGAAAGGGAGGGTCGCAGGGTCCCGCGCCGAAAAGTGCTGAGTGATGAACGGAACCATCGTCCTCAACCGCTTCGAGATCGGTGACCGGCTGGGCGCCGGTGGATTCGGCACCGTCTATCGGGCCTGGGACCGCAGGCTCGAACGCCAGGTCGCGGTGAAGGTGATCGAGACGAGACCCGAGTCCGGTCCGCGGATCCAGCGTGAAGCCAAGGCCGCCGCTCGGCTCAATCACACCGGCATCGTAACCCTCTACGAGTTCGCCCACCACGAGTTCGGACCCGAAGGTGGGCGCGCCTACCTGGTTTCCGAACTGGTCGACGGGGAAACCGTGCGGGAACTGATCGATTCCGACCTGCTGAGTGACCGCGAGGTAGCCGAGATCGGGATCGACATCTGCGAAGCCCTCGACCACGCGCACGACCGCGAAGTGATCCACCGCGACATAAAACCGGCCAACCTGATCGTTCCCAACGGCCGGGGCGGAGCCAAGCTCATGGACTTCGGTGTGGCCCGGCTGACCGACGGCGAGGATCTGACCAACACCGGCGACGTGCTCGGCACCCTCGCGTACATGTCCCCGGAAGCGGCCGAGGGCAACCCGGTCACCCCGGCCGGGGATGTCTACTCGCTCGCCTTGACCCTCTTCGAAGCCTGGACCGGGGAAAATCCACGGCGCCGCCCGACTCCCAGTCAAACGTTGCGCGCGATCGAAAAGGAACTCCCGCTGTTGGCCGATCTCCGGCCCGACCTGCCGCCCGCGCTGACCGAAGTCGTCGATGCCTGCCTGGACCGTGAGCCCGAGTACCGGCCCGGCATCGAAAGTCTCGGACCGGCCCTGGAAGAGGCTCTGCCCATGCTCGACCGCAAGGTTCACGGAACGGTCCGAGAGTCCGGCGGACTGATCTCGATCGCCGACGGAGGCCTCGACCTCGGACGGATCGCCTGTGCGGCCGCCGTCTGCGGCATGGTCGCCACGGCAATGATCGTCAGCGGTGCCGCTGATGCCGCTTCGGTCGGCGTGCTGACCGTCGTCTCGGCGCTGCTCACCCTGCTCCGGCCGAAGACTGGGTTCCTCGCGGCCGGCCTGCTGGTCGCTTTCTGGTTCGGGATCGTCGCCACGATGCCGGGCGCCGCGCTCGTAGTGCTCCTGGTTTCGGTGCCTTCGGCCCTGCTCGTGCGCGGTTCCGGCCGGCCACTCGCCCTGGCGGCGATCGGTCCGCTGCTCGGCACCCTGGGGATGGCCCCTTTCCTGCCCCTGCTCGCGGCGCTCGCCACCGACTGGAGGGACCGCGCCGTTGTCGCGGTGACCGGGCTCTGTTTCACTGCCTTCGCCGAGTCGATCACCGGCCGGTCCCTGCTGTTCGGCAAGATCGAGGATGCCGAACCGGGCTGGCAGGACTCAGCTTCCGCGGCGGTCACCGGCCTCATCATCCCGGTCGTCAGTGCCCCGTCGTTCCTGCTTTCGGTCGGCGTGTGGGCGGGCGTCGCGCTGCTGGTCGGTGCAATCGTCGGCTGGACCCGGCAGCGGGGCAGTACCACGGTCCCCGAGTCTTTGGCCATCGCTCCCGTAGGATCAAGTCGTGTCCCTAACGCCCACTGAGTTGGCCGGCATCCCGGGCGAGGCGCGAGAATGAGTGTCTTTCGCAACCTCGAAGCCCGCATCGAGGGCCTTGTCGAAGGGGTGTTCAGCCGTGCTTTCAGTTCCGAAGTCCAGCCGGTCGAGCTGGCCCGGAAGCTGGCCAAGGAAATGGACTCGCACAAGACCGCCTCGGTCTCGCGGGTCTACGTGCCGAACGAGTACACGGTCCATCTCTCGGAAAAGGACCGCGACAAACTCGAAGGGTACGAACGTTCGCTCGAGCAGGAACTCTCCGGGTATCTGCTTGAGCACGCGAGACGGAAGGGCTACGACCTCCTGACCCGGCCCGAAGTCCACTTCAACACGGACAGTCGCCTGCGGCTCGGCGAGTTTGGTATCCAGGCCCGGCTGGTGAAACCGGCGGCCCGGGAGGGCGAGATGCCGCAACAGGCTGACGAGGGCCACACGATGGTCTACAAGGTGCCGCCCGCCCAGGCGGCTCCCGATCCGACCGAACGCGCACCGGAACGCCCCGCCTTGACTCGCGCGGTCGTGGATCTCGACGACCGCCGTTACGTGCTCGACGGTCCCCGCGCCGTTCTCGGCCGCTCCGATGACGCCGAGTGCGTGCTGCGCGACCCGAACGTCTCCCGCCGGCACGCCGAGCTCCGCCAGGATGCCTCCGGCCAATGGGAAGTCGTCGATCTCGGCTCGACCAACGGGATCAAGGTGAACGGACGCCGGGTGACCGAAGCACCCCTGCGCGAAGGTGATCAGGTCACCGTGGGAACCACGACATTCCGCTTCGGAATCGAACGGTAAACCGGCAGGTCAGGCTCGCAATTGGATTACGAACCGATCTCCGTCGCCCTCAAGTTCGGGTTCCTGGCAGTCCTTTATCTCTTCCTGCTCTGGGTCGCGACCAGCGCTCGCAAGGACCTGAAGCGGAGCGCCGGTGGTGAACTCGGCAGCGACACGACTATCGGCGGGGTGCCGACCGGGGGCTATGACGCCTGGCTGGTGGTGGTTCGTGGCGGCGGGCTCGAAGCCGGAACCAGGTTCGACGTCTTCGGCGGCGTCACGATGGGCCGGTCCGGTGAAGCCGACGTGTCGTTCACGGACCGATACGCATCCGGTCTCCACGCGAGGCTCTACCCTCGCGGTGACAGATACTTCCTCGAAGACATGAACTCGACCAACGGCACCCTCCTCGATGGCGGCGCGGTGACATCTGACGCCGAAGTCCGGGATGGTTCGATGATCGAGATCGGTGACACCGCTTTCCGGTTCGAAATGGATCGCCCGTGAACATCCCAGGGAAAACGAAATGCTGAGAGTCTCCGGACATTCCGAGCGGACCGACGTCGGCCGCCAGCGCCAGGCCAACGAAGATTCGTACATGGCCCGGGCCCCTCTTTTCGTGGTCGCCGACGGGATGGGCGGCGCCCAGGCCGGCGAGGTTGCGTCCCTGACCGCGATCCAGGCATTCCAGGCCGGGCTGCCGCAAGGCAACCCGGAGGAAGCGATCGAACGGACGATCGCCGAAGCCAACCGGAACATCTACGACCAGGCCCACTCCGACCCCTCGCTTTCGGGCATGGGAACGACGATCACCGCGGCCTCGGTCGATGCCGACAGCGAGCAGGTCGTGATCGGTCACGTCGGGGATTCGCGGGCCTACCGGTTGCGCGACGGGATCATCCAGCGGCTGACCAAGGACCACTCGCTGGTCGAGGAGATGCGCCGCCGCGGCCAGATCACCGAGGAACAGGCCGAGGATCATCCCCAAAGGTCGATCATCACCCGCGCCCTCGGCCCCGAGCCCGAGGTGCAGGCCGACCTCACTTCCGTCCCGGCGGATCCGGGCGACATCTTCCTGCTCTGCTCCGACGGTCTGACCACGATGATCGGGGACGAGAAAATCCGCGACATCCTGATGAGCGCGACCACGCTCGACGCTGCCGCCCGCACTCTGGTCGACGAAGCGAACCGGGCCGGCGGTCGGGACAACATCACGGTGATCGTCTTCCAAGTCGAGGATCCGGCCAGTCCGCTGCCGCGCGACGATCAACCGACCGCGATCCGGTCCGGTGCGTCCCGCCGTGCCGGACAAAGGGACCGTCAAACGGTCCGGCCACGGCGCCGGGGCAAAGTGCTCGCCGGGATCCTCGCCAGCTTCGTGGTGCTCGTACTTCTGGTCGGCGGGTTGTTCTTCGCCACCCGTCAAGCCTGGTTCCTGGGCACCGACCCGGCCGGCCGCGTCGCGCTTTACCGGGGCCTGCCCTACGAGCTTCCCTTCGGTATCGATCTCTACTCGCTCAAGTACTCGACCGCGACCCAGACCGACGCGCTGCCGGCCGAACGCCAACGCTCGGTCACCGACCACTCGATCCGTTCCGAAGACGACGCCGTCTCGCTGATCGAGGACATCGAAAGCCGTGAGGGCCTGACCGGGTGAGTGCCTCCCGTAACCGGGAACTTCTGGCCCTCGTCCCGGTTGCCCTGCTCCTGACCCTCGGCTTCGCCGCGGTCTTTGCGCAGAACGACAACCAGCTGACCAACCTCAGCCTCTCCTACGGGCTCTACTTCCTGGCGATCTGTCTCGCCACGCACATCTACATCCGGATCCGACTGCCGAACGCCGATCCGTACCTCTTCCCACTGATGGCCCTGCTCACCGCCTTCGGTCTGGTCATGCTCTACCGGCTCGACTCCGAACTCGGCAACGAGCTGGCTCGCGACCAGGCGAACTGGTTCGTGATCGGGCTGATCCTCTTCGCGGTCGTCGTCCATTTCTTCAAGGACTACTCGGTCCTCGAGCGCTACCGCTACACGATCGCGCTGATCAGCCTCGGACTGCTCCTGGCTCCCCGTCTGCCGCTGATCGGCTCCCAGGTGAACGGCGCCTACCTCGGGATCAGCCTCGGGCCGATTTCCTTTCAGCCGGCCGAGCTGGCCAAGATCGGAATCGTGATCTTCCTCGCCAGCTACCTGCGCGAGCATCGGGAGCTGCTGGTGGTCGGCGCGCGACGGATCCTCGGGATCACCTTCCCGCCCCTCAAGCATCTCGGCCCGCTCCTCGTCGTCTGGGGAGCAGCGATGTTCATGCTGATCTTCATTCGCGACCTGGGCAGCTCGCTGATGTTCTTCGCGGCTTTCCTCGCGCTGATTTACGTGGCGACCGGACGGCTTTCCTTCGTGGTCATCGGCATGGTCATGTTCCTGGCCGGTGCCTGGGTGATCTACAACACGGTGCCGCACGTCACCGACCGGGTCGACATCTGGCTCGATCCCTACCAGGACCCGGGTGACGCCGGGTACCAGATTCTGCAGTCGATGTTCGCGATGGCCGACGGCGGATTATTCGGCGAGGGCTTCGCCCAGGCGATGGTCGTCATTCCGGGAACCGACGCTCCGCTCCTGCCTGCCGCCCAGACCGACCTGATCTACACGCTGATCACTTCCGAACTCGGGCTTTTCGGCGCCTGCGCGGTGGTCGCGATCTACCTCCTGATCGCCGCCCGGGGCTTCAAGGTGGCGTTGATGGCCAACGACGGTTTCTCGAAGCTGCTCGCAACCGGCCTGACCACGGTCTTCGCTTTCCAGGCCTTCGTGATCATCGGCGGCGTGACCAGGGTGATTCCGCTCACCGGCGTCACCCTGCCGCTTGTCTCCTACGGCGGGTCTTCGATCCTCGCCAACTTCATCCTGCTCGCCCTGCTCCTGCTGATCTCCGACCGGGCCCGCCGGGAAGCCCGCGAAGGCATTTGAGGGCCGGACCTTGAACGCACGGATCATCAAGCTGTTCGCCTTCACCGGGGTGATGTTTGCCGTGCTGGTCGGCTTCACCTCCTGGTGGACCGTGCTCGACGCCAACAACCTGAAGAACGAGCGGGTCAACAAGCGCCCCCTCTTCAAAGCCCAGCAGGTCGAAAGAGGCCGGATCCTCGCCGCGGACGGAACCGTGATTGCGCGCTCGATTCGGAAAGGGAGCGGTGCCTCGCTCAGGTATGTGCGCGAGTACCCGGAGGGCAGCACCTACGGTCACCCGATCGGATACAGCTTCATCGAGTTCGGCAACTCGGAGTTCGAGGCATTCCACAATTCGGAACTGGTCGGGGATGAGAACGAGTTCTCTTCGATCTTCGACGAACTTCGCGGCAAGGACCCGATCGGCAATGACGTGCTGACCTCGATCGACCCGGATGCCCAGGCAACCGCCTTCTCGATGCTGGGCGAAAGTCCCGGCGCGGTGGTCGCGATCGAGCCGTCGACCGGCGCCATAAAGACCCTGGTCAGCGTTCCGCCCTTCGACCCGAACACTGTCCCGACGGATTTCGCGGCGCTAAACGAAGATCCGGGCTCGCCGATGGTCAACCGGGTGACCCAGGGCCAGTATCCGCCCGGTTCGACCTTCAAGCTGGTCACTGCCGCGGCCGCGCTCGACTCAGGCGCGATCTCGCCGGATGACACGATCAACTCGCCGGCCACGGTCGACATCCAGGGCAATCCGCTGGCCAACGCCGACAACTCCGATTACGGAGACATCAACGTGACTACGGCGCTGACCAACTCGGTCAACACGTATTTCGCCCAGCTCGGCGAAAAGGTCGGAACCGGCACCCTGGAGGACTACATGTCGAGGTTCGGGTTCAACGCGAAACCGCAGCTCGACCTGCCCGGTGACCAGATGTCGGTCTCCGGAGTATTCGATGGCGGGAGCCTGCTGACCGGTGACGACGCGATGGATGTCGGGCGTCTCGCGATCGGCCAGGAGCGGCTGCTCGCGACCCCGGTCCAGATGGCGGAGGTCGCGGCGACAATCGCCAACGGCGGTGATCTGATGCGTCCGCAGATCTGGTCCGAGGTCCGCGACGCGGACGGCCGGACCCTGAAGACGATGGACCCGGAAAAACAGTCGGACGTGATCGCGGAGGACACCGCGACCGAGCTGACGGAAGCGATGACCGACGTGGTCAACGAAGGTACCGGCACCGCTGCCGCCCTCTCGGGGATCGATGTAGCTGGCAAAACGGGCACGGCGGAGATTCCCGACGTCGAGCGCTGCGGCGGCCTGCCCAACCAGGCCTGGTTCGTCGGATTCGCCCCGGCCGACGATCCCCAGATCGCGGTCGCCGCCACCGTCGAATGCACCGACGGCCAGGGAGGAACGGTCGCCGCGCCGATCGCCGCCGCGGTGATGCAGGCCTTGCTTCAGGAGTAGCCGGGCATTCAGCCTTCCTCCGCCTGACTATCCCTGGGACGCCCACCCGGCCCCACAGCTACAAGTACCTTCTTGTCGGCTGGTCTTCGCCGGGCTACTTGTTTATGGGCGTAACAGGAGTTTTCGCAGTAACAGGGAAAATCCACTTGATGAGACTTGAAGAAGGAATGGTCGTCGACAACCGGTACCGGGTCGAGTATCTGATCGGATCCGGCGGCATGGCCGATGTCTGGCTGGCCGAGGATCTGGAACTCCCGCGCCGGGTCGCCCTGAAGGTGCTTCACGAGCGCTACGCCCGGGATCCGGAGTTCATCGCCCGCTTCCGCCGTGAAGCCGAATCCGCGGCCTCGCTCACGCACGTCAACATCGTTTCGATCTTTGATCGCGGTCAGGTGGGTGACACCTACTACATCGCGATGGCATATCTCGAAGGGCGCACCCTTCGAGAGCTGGTCAGCATCGGGCTGACCCCTCCCGAATCGGTGGCGATCGTCCGGCAGGTGCTGGAAGCGGCCGGGTTTGCCCATCGGCACGGGGTCGTCCACCGTGATCTGAAGCCGCTCAACGTGATCGTCGATCAGACCGGACTGGCCACGGTCACCGACTTCGGGATCGCCCGGGCCGGAATCTCGGAGATCACCGAAGAGGGCTCGATCATGGGCACCGTCCACTACCTTTCTCCGGAGCAGGCCCAGGGCTACGAGGTCAGTCCCCAGTCGGACCTCTACTCGGTCGGGGTCATGCTCTACGAGTGCCTGACCGGCCGCGTGCCGTTCGACGGCGAGACCGCGGTCGCGGTCACCCTCCAGCAGCTCAAGGAAGATCCGGTTCCGCCCAGCTATTACAACCCGGCGGTTTCTCCGGCTCTCGACGCGGTCGTCCTCCGCGCCCTTCAGCGCGAGCCGTACGAGCGGTATCCCGACGCGGACAGTTTCATCGCCGCGCTCGACGCCGCGGAGGCGGATCCGGGCGTGATCGTGGAGGAGAAGAAGAACTGGTGGAAGTGGGCGCTGGTGGTGCTCGCGGTGTTGATCGGCCTGCTGATCGCCTGGCTTGCGACTCGCAGCAACACGGTCGATGTTCCCGACGTGGTTGGCACCAACAGTGACGCTGCGGTTTCGCGACTGAGCCAGGACGGTTTCAAGGTGGACGTCGAACGCAAGAACAATCCGTCGGTGCCCAACAACCGCGTGTTCGAACAGGATCCCTCAGGTGAAACGGAGAAGGACTGCAACTTCCTCGGATTCTCCTGTTCGAACCCGACCGTGACCCTGACTGTAAGTGGCGGGCCAGGACAGGCCGAGGTTCCCGACGTAGCCGGTCTCGACCAGGCCGAAGCCGAACAGGAGCTCGAAGACGCAGGGTTCACGACCAGCGCCGAATCCAAGGCATCGTCGGAGGTTGAATCCGGCCTCGTGATCTCGACCAGCCCGGCCGGAGGCGAGCTCGCCAGACGGGGCTCCCGGGTCACGATCACCGTCTCGAGCGGTGTGGAGCAGGTCCAGGTACCGCCGCTGGTCGGCGAGACCTTCAACGCGGCCAAGCAGCAGCTTTCCGCGGTCGGACTCGAGTTCTCCTCCAGCCAGGTGGCGAACAGCCGGCCCAAGGGTGAAGTGATCCGGCAATCGCCGAACGCCGGGACCGAGGTCGATGCGGGCAGCACGGTCACCCTGACTGTCTCTTCCGGCCCACAGGAGACCACGGTTGCCATCCCCGCCCTGGTCGGCCTGACCCAGTCCGATGCCGAATCGCAGCTTTCTTCAGTCGGTCTGGTCGCCAGCGTCCAGACCGAGGACACGACGATCCAGCCGCAGGATGGTCGGGTCATCAACCAGAGCCCCTCCCAGGGAACCAACGTCTCGGAGGGCTCGACCGTGGTGATCACGGTCGGCCGCTACAACCCGAATGCGGCCGGAGGTGGCGGGGACAACAGTGGCGGCGTCGGAGTCGACTAACCGGCCCGACCCAGATTGCCTTGGAGCGCAACTTCGTTCACCCGCGGGTCCGGCCTCGCCCCAACCAAATATCGTTCCTGGCTGATGAGAGTCGCAGTCCTCAGCGGTGGCCGCTCCAGTGAACACGACATCTCGCTCCTGTCCGGCGAGGCCGTCGCCGATGGTCTCGCTGCCGCCGGCCACGATGTGATCCGCATCCTCATCGAAAAGTCGGGAACCTGGATATACGAAGGACATCCCGTCTCGATCCGGGCCGGCGAGGGTCTGGAGGTTGGCGGTGACCTGCTGACCGTCGATGTCGCCTTCCCGATCCTCCACGGACCTTTCGGCGAGGACGGAGTCACCCAGGGTGCCCTTGACACGGCCGGCATCCCGTACGCCGGGTCGGATGTGCTCGCCTCCGCGGTCTGCATGGACAAGCTGACCCTGAAGCGACTCTGCGGATTTCACGGGATTCCCCAGGTCGGCTTTGTCCAGGCTTTCACGCCGGGTTGGGAAGAAGCAGCGCTGGAACTCGAATTCCCGCTCTGGGTCAAGCCGTCCCGGCTCGGTTCCAGCGTCGGAATCAGCAAGGTGTCGGAGCCGGCCGGTCTCGTGCCCGCAGTCGAGGAAGCGGCCAGGTTCGACCCCCGCGTGATCATCGAGGCTAACTCCTCGGGCCGCGAGATCGAGTGCTCGGTGCTCGGCAACGAGAAGCCGGAGGCCTCCCTGCCTGGCGAAATCCTGACCGACGACGAGTGGTACGACTTCGAAGCCAAGTACACCGAGGGCCGCACCCGGATCGATGTCCCGGCCGACCTCGACCAGGAAACGACCGAATCGGTCCGCGACCTCGCCACCCAGGTCTTCACCCTGGCCGGCTGCTCCGGTCTCGCCCGCTGTGACTTCTTCGTCGAGCGAGCCGATCGCGACCCGAATCGGTCCGGCAGCGAGGAGGCAGGTACCGGACCGGACCAGCCCCGGGTTCTCCTGAACGAGATCAACACGATCCCCGGCTTCACCCGGACCTCGGTCTACGCCAAGCTGTGGGAAGCCACCGGGCTCGCGTACCCCGAACTCTGCGACCGCCTCGCCGAGCTCGCTCTCGCCCGGGCCCGGTCGGATTCGGAACACACCTTCTGACCAGCAATTGACCCACGGTGCCGCAGGTTGTGCACCGGATCCGGTCATAACCTGCGGCACCGTTGGCGGCAGCCGGTGCTGGCGAATCGGACAGTGAGGGGACGACAGTGACGAAGTCGCGTGCACAATCGTCACACCTGTCGAGCCACATGTGAGCGAAGACGCCTCAAAGTGGGGGGATGGAATCGAGAACGACCGATCGCGAACTCGAGCTGAACAGGCAGCTGCTGGAGCTGGCGTCGGTGAACGATGGGATCCTGACGCTCGAAGTCCTCTTCAGTGCGGGGCTCAGCTGGAGGATGATCCAGCACCGGAAGGAGACCGGAAGGCTGCTGCCGATCCTCAGGGGCTCGTTTGCCTTGCCCGGAACGAGGCTTTCGATGCGGGGAAAGATGCGGGCTGCTCTGGCGTCGGTTTCTCCGGACGTCGTCGTTTCGCATCGCAGCGCCCTGGCCCTGCACGGAATGGCTGGAGAACCTTCCGTCGTTCACCTGACCGGCGAGTCCGGTGCCTTCCGCGACCTCGCCTCAGATCGGTGGAAGAACGACCGCTTTGGCCTGGAAGTCGTCCGCCACGAAACTCGTCTGCTTCCACCCGAACATGTCTCCGTCGTCGACGGAATTCGCGTGACGACATCGGAACGGGCGATAAGGGACTACGCCGCGACCGCGACTCCGGCCGAGCTCGTCAGGGTGTTGACCCAGGGCGAGAAGGAGCGGAGCTCCTGCTGGAACAGACTCCGATCGATCGTGGACGTTTCGAACGGACACAAGGGAATCGGCAAGCTCAGGAAGGAGATCGAAGAGTGGGATCCAGTGTTCGTTGATGCGACGTTGGATCCCGAGATCGACTTCCTGGCGATGATGCGCCGCGAGGGCATGCCGAAGCCACTCGTCAATCATCCGGTTGGGCGCCATATTCCCGATTTCCTCTGGAAGCACCTTGGCCTCGCGGTCGAACTCGATCCATATGGGACCCACAGCGGCAAGGAGTCCCACCGGCGCGATCACAGGAAAGGAATCGAGCTGGAAACCCTGGGCCTTCGAGTGGTGCGCTTCACCTGGGAAGACCGCTATCTCCATGAGGAAAGGACCGCAGCCGAACTCTGGGCGGTGCTGAGGCAGCAGGCCACCCTCCTCCAATGCCCGCTGTTTCCGGCCGACGACGAATCCGTTCGGTGGTGACGCAGGTCTTGACCGGATCCGGTGCATAACCTGCGGCACCGTCGAGGTGGAGGCGCCTGAAGGGTGGGTGGCGGGTCAGCCGAAGAGGCGGATGTCGCTGATTGCGACTCCGAAGCCCGAATCCACTTCGGCCGGGTCGGTGATCCAGAGGAGGTAGTACTGGTACTTCACTCCGGCGGTTATCAGGTCGATCCGCTGCTGCTCTTCCACCTCGGGAACCTGGGCGAGGCGGGTCCAGTCGGCCACGTCTTCTGGGATCGGCTCATTGGTTCCGTAAACCTCGAGTGTCCAGCCCGGGGTGGGGGTGCGAACTTCCATCTCGGTCGCTTCGACCGGCTCCCCGGTGTCGACATAGAGGCCGACCCCGGACTTCTCGCCGAAATCATCGGTCTCGTAGGTCTCGGTGGTCCAGGCCGAAGCGGAGCGGTCGTCGTCGATCGCGAAATCGATTTCCTCGGAATGCTCCTCGTCATCGCCCTGCGGGTCATAGTCGCTGGCCCCGACCAGGGAGATCTGGGACTCGCTCGCGCCGCCACCACCGGCTCCGCCGCCACCCCCACCGCCGGTGTCCCCGCGGGAGATGAAGTACGCCGTGCCGGCCGCGATCACCAGTGCCACGAGCAGCATGGCGACCGCCGGCCACGGTGAGGTTCTCGAGGTCGGGATCTGCCGACGGGGCGGCGCAACCGCGTCGAGGACCGAAGTCGCCTCGCCGGTCGTCCCGCCGGCCCGGATCGCCTCGACCTCCAGGGCGGCCTGGAGATCTTCGGCCATTTCGTCGATCGACTGGTAGCGATCCTCGGGGTTCTTGGTCGTCGCCCGGTCGACCACGCGGGCGGAAGCGGCGGAGATGTCCGGCCGGATCGCCTGGACGTCCGGCAGGTCCTCGTTGACGTGCTTCATCGCGACGCCGATCTGGTTGTCGGCTTCGAAGGGCACGTCCCCGGTCAACATCTCGAAGATCACGATGCCGAGCGAGTAGATGTCGGAACGGGGGTCGACGTCCTTGCCCATGGCCTGCTCCGGCGCCACGTAATCGGTGGTGCCGATAACCCGGCCGGTCGCCGTGACCCCCTCGTCGTTGAGCTCACGGGCGATCCCGAAATCGGTCAGTTTGGCCCGGCCGGTCGAATCGATCAGGACGTTCTGGGGCTTGACATCCCGGTGGACCATGTTGCGCTCGTGGGCGACTCCGAGCCCTTGCGCGACCTCCAGCCCGTAGGCCAGAGCTTCGGTCGCATCCAGGGCACCGACCCGCGCGATCCGCTGCTTCAGGGTCTCGCCCTGAACGTACTCGAGCACGATGTAGGGACGTCCCTGGTCCTCGCCGGCATCGATTACCGCGACCACGTTCGGATTCGAAAGTTTCGCCACCGCCCGCGCTTCCTGGTTGAAGCGTTCGAGCTGGTCCTTCTCCTCGGTCATCTCGCGGTGCATCAGTTTCACCGCGACGGGGCGGTCGAGTACCTCGTCCCGGGCCAGGTACACGGTGGACATGCCCCCGCTCCCGAGTTTGGCCTCGAGCCGGTACCGGTCCGAAAGGACCGTCCCGATCATCTGAGAGCTGGCAGGCGGGTGCGTCACTTCACCGTTTTTGCCTGCGAAAGCTCATAGGCGCCGGAGGCTATCCGGAGCGGTGAAATCCCGCAGCGGGGCGGGCAATCTCGGGAAAAATTCGTCAAATCGCTTCCCTCCAAGTATGAACCGACCGCAGGAGGTCTGAAGTGTTGGTTTCTGCCAACGAAACCGTGGCAGTGAGCTGATACTCAAACCGGCTCTGGCAACCGGTCGAAAAAGGTCAGCGGGAGTGGCGGATCACCTTGCGGTCCCCGGCCGCCACATCACCGATCCGGCGGGCTTCCGGATAATGGCCGCGCAGCACTTCGAGGGCTGTCTCCTCGTCCTCCGGAGGGACCACGACGCAGAATCCGCAGCCCATGTTGAAGACCTCGTACATCTCGGCCGGCGGCACATCAGCTCGTTCGGCGATCAGTTCGAAGATCGGTTGCGGTGCGAGCGGGTCGGTGATCTCGTAGGTCACCTCCGCCTTCAGCCGGAGCAAATTGTCGAGACCGCCGGAAGTGATGTGGGCAAGCCCGTGGACCCGGGCCCCGGAAGCGAGCAGCTCCATGACGGCCTTCACGTAGATCTCGGTCGGCTCGAGCAGGACCTCGCCCAGCGGACGACCGAGCCGGTCGTCGTTGAGGTCGATTCCGGCGACCGCGGAGCGGGCCAGCGTGTAACCGTTCGAGTGGATCCCGGAGGACGGAAGCCCAATCACCACGTCGGATGGGGTGACCCCGGACCCGTCGATTATCGAGTCGAGGGCTACCGTGCCGAAGCAGGCGCCGGCGATGTCGAAACCCTTGACCAGGTCTCCGATCTGAGCGAGCTCCCCGCCGGGAATCTCGATCCCCGCCAGCTCGGCCCCGCGGGCCAGACCGACGCCGATCTGCTCGCACATCTCCGGGTCGGCCTTCTCGACCGCCAGATAGTCGAGCATCGCCAGTGGCTCGGCACCGACACAGATGATGTCGTTGACGTTCATAGCGATGCAGTCGATGCCGACCGTGTCGAACCGCCCGAGCTCCTCGGCGACCAGCAGCTTGGTGCCGACCCCGTCGGTGGAAAGCGCGATCCCGGTTTTGTTGTCGAGTCGCATCACCGCGGCGTAGTGCCCCTTGAGGTCGACCTGACGCGAAGCCCGGCCCAGGTTGGCGGTCGACAGGGCGGCGACGAGTCGGCTCACCGCGAGGTCGGCATCAGACTGGCTCACCCCCGCCTTCGCATAGGCGTCTTCGCCGGGAGCGTTGCTCATGACCGGTGTCCAGCAATCGGTAAACGGCTCATCGCAATTGATTCAACATGAGAACGCGGTCACTCGGCGGGCCGGGTGCCTTGACCCTGCTTTCGGTCGGCGGCCAGGCGGGCCAGAATCAGCAGGCCGAAGAAGGCCCGGTAGGCGGCGTAGGGGGCCAGCGCGCGGTCCCTTTCGACCATCCGGATCAGGTCGGTTGCGGCCATGGTCGAAAGGAACGAGGTCCCGGTGCCGATCGCCAGCCAGCGGGCCTGGCGCCGGGAGATCCCGCGCCGGGCGAGCCGGACGCCCTTCAACCCGACTGCGCCGATGATCACCGGCAAAGCGACCGTGCGCGAAAGCAGGTTGGCCTGGTCACGCGAGAATCCGCGCAGCCGGGCTGCGGTCAGGGTCGCGCCGTTGCGTGAGACCCCGGGAATCAGGGCCGCGGCCTGGGCGACCCCCAGAGCCAGACCATCTTTCCACCCTGCCTCACCTTTGCCCCTGGTCTGGGGCTTTCGGTCAGCCAGGGCCATCGCCAGGCCACCGAGAATGAGGCCCGCCGCGGTCATTCCCGGTCCGCCGAACCTCGACTCGATGATCCGTTCGAAGCGGTAACCGAAAGCGGCTGCGGGAAGGAAGGAGAACAGCAGGACCGAGGCCCGCCGCAGGTCGAACTCGCTCGCCTCGGTGTGGATCTCTCCCCTCCGGGTGATCAGCAGCGCCAGCGCCGCACCGCCGTGAAGCGCGACCTCGAAACTTTTCTGCAGCTCGGGGTCAAGCTCGTCCGGATCCCACTTCAGCAACCTCGGCAGCATTGCAAGATGGGCCGAACTGGAGATCGGCAACAGCTCGGCCGGACCCTGGACCAGACCGAGTACCACCGCGTGGCCGGTTGCGCGCCGGCTGTCATCCGAACTCGAAATAAGAGCGGGGATGGTACCTACGGGGTAGAATCCGTGGCTTCCATGCGACGCCCAGACTTCCATTTGCGCCGATACCAGTTGATGCAGATGGCCGGTGACGGCCTGCTCGTCGCGCTCGCGTATTTCCTCGCCTTCCAGCTTCGCTTCCTTGACGAGCCCGGCACGATCCCCGAGCGGTACATGGATCTGTTCCTGCAATCGGTCGGCTTCGTGATCGCAGGCAAGCTGATCGTCTTCTTCCTTTTCGGCCTCTACCAGAAGTGGTGGCGGTTCGTGGGCGGTCGCGACATTGCCCGGATCATCCAGGCCGTCTCGGTCTCGAGCCTGTTGCTGATCGTGCTGTTCACGGTGATCCAGCCCTTCAAGCACGACCTGCCCCGCTCGGTGGCGGTCACCGACTTTCTGCTCACCCTCTTCCTGATTGCCGGAGCCCGGCTCGGCACCCGTCTCTTCAAGGAGCGGCCGAACAAGGGCAACCGGATCGCCCGCGGTCGCGAGGTACTGGTCGTCGGAGCAGGTTCAGGTGGACAGATGGTGGTCCGGGAGCTTCGGCTCAACCCTCACCTGGGGGAAACCGCGATCGGTTTCGTCGACGACAACAAGGACATGCGCGGCATGCGCATCCAGGGGATCTCGGTGCTCGGCACCACCGACGAGATCGAAACGATCCTCGACGAGACTGAGCCCGACGAAGTGATGATCGCGATCCCTTCGGCGCCCGGTGTCCTCAGGGCCAGGGTCGTGGCGGCCTGCCGTGATCGACAGATCCGGGTCCGCACCCTGCCGACGGTCTTCGAGCTCCTGCGCGGCGGGGTCCAACTGAGCCAGCAGTTGCGCGAAGTCCAGGTCGAAGACGTACTCGGCCGCGACCCGGTGACCATGGAACTCTCCCGGGTCGGCGCCTACCTCGAAGACCAGGTCGTGATGGTGACCGGTGCCGGCGGCTCGATCGGCAAGGAGCTGTGCCGTCAGATCGGCCTGGTCGGCCCGAAGCTGCTGGTAATGCTCGACCACGCCGAGGACAACCTCTTCCAGATCGAACGGGAAATGGTCGCCGAGCGTCATTTCAGCCGGGTCGAAGCGGTGCTCGGAGACTGCAAGGAAACCGAGCGGATGTTCGAGGT
>JAEYSQ010000233.1 GCA_023434465.1 Actinomycetes bacterium | reverse complement strand
TAGGTGAACTCGGGGCTGGTCCAGATGCTCAGCGACTCACCGCCGATCGCTCCGGGGAGGATCAAGACTCCGGTGACCGTATCTCTGATGAATCCGTCGGTGGCGCCCGAAACGCCGTCGGTCGTCTGATGGCTGCCGGCGTGCGTGGGGCAGAAGATCAGCGGGACCGCGCATACGCCGGAGGTGGAGGTGGTGTGTACCCATCCGCCGTCCGAGGTGGCGAGGCTCGTACCCTCACCGCCCGGGTAGACCGTGACGATGCCCTCATCGATGCCGCCGGTTCCGGCGAGCCAGATGTCGCCGGACCCGCCGATCTGCCCGTCCACGACGCTGCACAACCCGCCGCCTGTCGAGGGCGGAACGGTGAAGGCGCTGTATACGGCGCCTGCCTCTGTGCCGGGGTCAAACGGGGTCGCGTCGTGGGTGCCGCCGGGCTCGGTCAGAGTTCCGGTGGTCTGCAGCTGAAGCGGGAAGCTTGTGGTGCAGTTGGTGTTGAGTACGAAGGCGTTGACCGAAACCGGGAGGTTGATGTCCGCGGCACCGGTTTCCACGTCGAAGGTGCCGGTGATCGGCCCGTTCGCGGTGATCGTGACCACGACATCCTGGCCGGAGACCTGGGTCGTTTTCTGGGGAAAGACGAAATTCGACGCGCTTGCGGTGAAGGCGTCAGTCGCGGGGTCGACTTCGCCCCGCAGGGTGGCCGGGGTGTCAGCAGGGTCGGCGTCCGGGTCGATCAGTTTCAGGCCCTGGGGGCCGGAACCCCCGCCGAGATTGATGATCGAGCGGTCGAAGTTGAATGCGACCGGATCGGCGGAGGCAATTGCGCTCGTACCGAAGAATGCGATCGCGAGGGCGACGAGCCCGGTCAGTTTCAGAAGCAGCCTGTGCATTGATTCCCTTTCCCTTGGTGCCTGAAGACGGATGGTCCGCGTACGGCCAGGTACGCAAACGCCAAGTAACCGGTTGGCGGAGATTTCAAACAGGTACGCTGCCGCCCATGACCGCTATGGAGAAGGTTTCGATCGGGATCATGGGGGAATCGCCGGAGGACATGGCGGCGCTCGCGAAGAAAGCGGAAGCCGCGGGGTTTGACTGCGGATGGGCGATCGAACTCTTTCGCAATGCATTCACCCAGACCACCTTCCTCGGAGCCCGGACCGAATCGATCGGCATCGGAACGGCGATCGCCTGGGGATTCGTGCGCAGTCCGATGGCCATGGCGATGAGCGCGATGGACATCGACGAGATCTCGGGCGGCCGGTTCCGGCTCGGCCTCGGCCCTGGAGTGAAGCGTCTCAACGAGACCTGGCACAACGCCGAATACGGGCGTCCCGCCCCGCATCTCAGAGAAACGATCGAGTCGGTCAGGGCGATCATCCACGCTGCCGCGGCTGGTGAGTCGGTTGCTTACAAGGGTGAGTATTACGACCTCGACATCAAGGGCTGGTTCCGCTCGACGCCGCCAGTCCGGGCCGACATCCCGATCTACACGGCCGCGGTTCAGAAGGGAATGTCACGCATGGCCGGCGACGTCGCCGACGGACTGATCGGCCACATAATCTGCTCGGCCCAGTGGATCGAGCAGGAGATCGTGCCGGCCTTCGAGCTGGGGCTCTCCCGCTCCGGTCGGGAACGTTCTTCGTTTACTTATCTGCCGAGTATCTGCGTCGCGATCGATGACGATTATCAGCGAGGACTCGACGCGGCAAGGCGCACATTGGCCTTCTATTCCACCGTCAAGACCTATCTGCCGCTGTTCGAACTACACGGCTTCGCCCAAAACGCGATCGACGCCGGCGCGGCGTTCCGCAAAGGCGACCTGCAGGGCGTCGCCGACGCGATCACCGACGAGATGGTCGAGGCCTATTGCGCGGTCGGCAGCCCGGATCAGGTCAGGGAAAAGGTCGCCGAGGTCGCGCAGTTCGGCGACGGGATCCTCCCCGGCGCGCCGACCTACTTCATCCCGAACGAACAGATCACCGAGTACAACGAGAAGATCATCGAGGTCTTCGGGAAGTAGATCTTCCGGCGGAGACCCGGTGAGTCAGTCGCGGCCGGTCCAGCAGGCCAGATTGTCAATCGTCGTCACCGCGCAGGTGTAACTGTTGCCGGCGCTCAGGCTCCTGACCGGTGTCGTCGGGTATCCGAGCTTGCCCGAACCCCAGCAGGCGACTGTGTTGTCGGCCCGGACCCCGCAGGAATGAAAGAAGCCTGCGCTCACGTCCTTGAACTTTCCGGCCGGAGGGCTGGACTCTCCGAAGTCGGCCTCGCCCCAACAAACCAGGGTGTTGTCGCTCTTGACCGCACAGGAATGGTAGGCGCCGACGCTGAGGTGCTTGAACTCTCCCTCCGGTGAAGAGTCGCCACCGAATCCCCAGCAGACGACCGTGCGATCGGTTCTCGTCGCGCAGCTGTAGTAGATGCCGGCACCTACTCCCAGAAACTTCCCGGAGGGCGGCTCGGACTCGCCGTCACCGTTCTTACCCCAGCATGCCAGGGAGTCATTGGTCCTGACCGCGCAAGTGTGGTCCCCACCGGCGCCCACGCTTTCGAAGGTCCCGGATGGTGGCGACGCCTGTCCGAATCTGTTTTGCCCCCAGCAGGCGATGCTTGCGTCGATCCGGACTGCGCAGCCGTGTTCCTTGCCGACGCTTACGCTCTTGAACTTCCCGGCCGGGGGAGTCGCCTGGCCCTGGTCGTCGAGTCCGAAGCAACGGAGGGTTCTGTCGCCCTTCAGAGCGCAGTAGTGATCCGGGCCGGCGCTCACGCTTCTGAATGCCCCGGTCGGAGGAGTGGCTTGGCCAGCGTCGTCGCGTCCCCAGCAGACGATGCTGCCTTCGGCCCTGATTGCGCAGGTGTGAAGCCAGCCGGCAGCCACGCCTGTGTATTTCCCGGCAGGGGCGTCGACCTGGCCGAACTGATCGTCGCCCCAGCAGGCGATCGAGCCGTCGGCCCTTGTTGCGCAGGCATGATCGCCGCCGACGCTCACACCCGTGAATTTCCCGGGAGGGACAGACCCGTCCCCGAACCAGGGTTCACCCCAACAGTCGATCGTCCCGTTTGTCCGCACCCCGCAGGTACGAGACAAGTTCGTGCTCACGCTCTGAAAGGTTCCGGCGGGAGGGTTTGACTGGCCAATCGGGTCGTCTCCCCAGCAGGCCAGGGTGTCGTCGGCCCTGACCGCGCAGGCGTGCCGTCCGCTGGTGCTCACGCTCTGGAAGGTTCCGGCCGGAGGGCTAGCCTGCCCATCCAGGTCTTCGCCCCAGCAAGCCAGGGCACCGTCGCTCCTGACCGCGCAGGCGTAATCGTCTCCGACGCTGACGCTCTCGAACCTGCCGTTCGGGGTCGCCGTCACGCCGCTTCCGTCGTATCCCCAGCAGAGCAGCGTGTCGTCGTTTCTGACTGCGCATGAATTCTCGTCTCCGGCACTCACGTCCTTGAACTTTCCGGCTGGCAGCACCGATCTGCCCAAGGAGTCGCTGCCCCAGCAGGTGATGGTCGCGTCGTTCCTTACCGCGCAGTTGTGGATGACACCGGCGCTCAGCGACTCGAATGCCATGTCTGTTTCGAGCCAGCTCCTGGATTTGGCGCAGATGCTCCGTGTTCGGTTTTTCGCTTTCGCCAGAGCCTTCCGGGCGCTTCGGTTCACCTTCCGGGCCCTTGCGAGGGACCTCCGGGCGGTTCGTTTGCCCGGTCCCGGTCTGGTCCGCCTCGATACGGCTTGGGCCCTGCGTACTCCGCGCCGGGTCTGCTTCAGCTTTCTCCTGGTTTTCGAGAGCTTCGTCTTCGCTTGTTCACAGGTGAGCTTGCCGGCCTTCGTGACAGTTGGATCGAGCCGTTCTCCCCGTTGGCTGGAAGAAGCGGATTGCGGTGCGGACACAATCCCGGTGATGCTCACGCCGAGCACGAGAAACAGGACGATCCTGGCCACACGACTTCTCGCCGGGACCGGCCGGGAGCGGTGAGGCTTTCGGTTTATAGCTGTTCGCAGTGAGTTGATCTGTCCGGTGAGTGCCTTGCCCATGGCTGTTACCTGGGAAGCGCCGCGACCCAGGACTGGAACTTCGCCATATCGGTGACCGCGGGACCGTGGCCGGGGAGGAGGACGGTCGGGTTGAGAGCGGCGAGCTTGCGGATCGAGCGGCGGTTCTCTGCGGGGTCGTAGGTGAACATCTCCGGTGGTTGGTCGAGACCGGTGCGTCCGGTGGCGTAGCTGATGTTGCGGATCACGTCACCGCAGATCGCCACTCCGTCGGACTCTCGGAAATACACGACGTGTCCGCGGGCGTGGC
>JAEYSQ010000194.1 GCA_023434465.1 Actinomycetes bacterium | reverse complement strand
CGAGGTAGCCGGCTTCGGTGGCGGCGGAGTCCACGGCTACAACGCCCTCGAAGGAACCTTCGTCGGCGGCTGCATCTTTTCCGGCCGGGCCGCCGGCCGAGCTCTGGCCAGCCGGCTGGACGAACCGCAAGCGCAGGCGGTCACTCAGGTTTCGTGAAGAACCCGGTCCCGGGTTAGAGCAGGATTCCCTGGGACTGGGCAGCTCGAACCGCTTCAGCCCGGTTGCGAACCCCAAGCTTCTTGTAGATGCCGCTGGTGTGTTCCTTGACCGTGTGAGGCGAAAGAAAAAGGTGATCGGCTATCTCGCGGTTGGTGGCTCCGGTCGCCATCAACCGGAGCACTTCACTTTGCCGCTCCGAAAGACCGACGACTTCCCGTTCCTCGGCGAAGATGCGTTTGCCGAGGGCGACCATCCGTACCGCCTTGACAACGTCAGCAGCACTCCAGTCTTTGGTCACGAAACCGGAGGCGCCAGCTGCTTCCGCCACGTCGGGTGAGATTTCACCCGCGCCGGAGATCAACAGAACTCTGGTGTCTGGCGACACTGCGCGGATTTCGCTACAGACTTCAGCTCCGGAGGAATCCCCGAGCATCAGGTCGACCAGGGCCACGTCGGGTGACCAGCGTCGGGCTGCCTCAACCGCCTGGGGACCGTTCGTCGCGCCAGCGCAGGAACTAACCCAGCTCTGCCGATCGAGCAGGATCCGGAAACCCCAGTGGACTACCTCGTGATCATCGACCACGAGCACTTTCAGGTCAGTCACGTTGTCACTCATGAGCTCACCGGAGCCTTGAGTCGCACTCGCCAGCGTCCACCGCCGAGCGGTCCCGACTCGACGAGTGCGTTGTACTGCAGCGCCTCCAGCGTAAGCAGCCGGAGGCCGATCCCGGCCCCATCCACCTTTTCTCCTCCGTCCGGATGTTCGATCACCCTGTCGTTGACCATCTCGATCAGAAAATTGTCGTTTTCGGCCGACACCGACACTTCGACCGCACCCTCATCGGAGTGCTTTTCCGAGTTTCTGATCGCCTCAAGGACGACCGACTGCGCTAGCCGCTCGAGTTCGGTCGGTGTCTCGAGGCGTTCCTGCCACTCGAAGCGGATGCGACCCAACTCGGCCAGTGACTCGAGCAACTCTCGCAGGCTCCGTGAGACCTCGGTGCTCCTGGCCGCGACCGGTCGACCCATCATGGTCCTGAGCTGTGTGAGAACGTCGCTGATCTCGCGGCCGCAGCGGTTTCGGTCGGACTCTGAGAAATCGCCGTCGGTAGCCAGGACCAGCGAGACGCCGAAAAGCTTCTGGATGACATGGTCGTGGATCTCCCGCATGAGATCGATCCTTGCCTCGAGACTCCTGGTGCGCTCTTGGTTGATGGTCGAACGCTCGACCGTGGCCGCCATCGCGGCGAGTCTGCCCAAAGTGATGACCGTGGCCTGGTCCTCGCTTGAAAGCTCGTACTCTCCGCCGCCCTGGTCGGCCACGATCAACCCGAACCACCGGCCACCGATCGCCAGCGGTGAGCAGGTCACCGAGGCCAGGTTGGCTGGCCCTCCGTACCTCGTCGGCAGTTCGTACTCAAGGCTGCGGGCCAGGTCGAGGTTGCTGGAAGCGTCGAGCGGCGGGCTACCGGCCAGCAGCTTCACCGCAAGGGGCATCTCGTCGAGAGCGTTCTTGACCCGCTCCAGCACATCGCTTGGCACTGCGTGGGAGCCGACCGGGACAATCGTTCCCATGCTTCGCTCAAAGGCAAAGAGCGCCGATCGGGTCAGGGAAGTGAGTCCACAGACCTCGGCGCAGATCAGATCCCAGACGTTCTCAGGCCGCTCGGGATCCTCGATCCGGGCGATCACCCCGACCATTTCCTGAGCCTGTTCCTCCGAGATAAAGCTCTTGATATCCATGCCTGACCGGCCGCTCCTCGTACCTGTCAACAGAGTAACCGGTGCCTCGGGCGGCTACGGCCGCATTTCGTAGCCGCCGGCCAGCGCCCGTGCCTTGGACCAGACCGAGGCGAATCGATCGGGATCGGAACGCGGCTTGGTGATCGTCTGCCGGACCCAGTCCTGCTGGGCGGCGGTGGTCGAACTCTTGCCGATCAGACCGACCGCGTTCTGGCTGAAGTCCCGAACCATCACGTCGAAAATCTGATCGAGCGTGTCGAGTGGCAGACCGATGAACGCAGCTTGCTCGCAAACCAGTTGACCATAGGGGATCAGGCTGAATATCTCGCCGAGCGAAAGGATGAAATCGAGATCCTTCTGCTGCGCCTCTTCCGGTCCCGCCGTCGTGAGCATGTCCGCGAAGGTCTCGGCAAGATCAACGAACAGGGCGACGTTCGGGACCTCGCTGAAATGCTCGAAGGCCGGTCGCCAGGCGGCAAACCGAACCCTGGAAAGTCCCCGGGCCGGTCCCTGATTGAAGAGGAACTCGTCGTCGCCCGGAGCCAGGGTCCGTGGTGCGGGGTCCAGGTCCAGGTCGGGATTGAACAGGTACTGGGCCATGAATTTGAGTACCAGTGCCATGTTCACGTGAACGGTGCCCTCCAGCTTCGGGAGCGCCTGGATGTCGCGCGCCGCCATCGCGAAATACATGTCCCGCTCAAAGCCCTTTGCCGCGATCACGTCCCACAAAGCGCCGACCACCCGCTCGCCTTCGGTCGTCACTTTCATCTTGGTCAAGGGGTTGAAGAGCAGGTAGCGACGGTCCGCAATCGAAGCACTGCGGAAGTAGTCGATCGAACGCTTGGCGAATAGCTTCATCGCGACGAGACGTGCGTAGGCATCGGTGAACGCCTGGCTCACATGGGGAAAGTCGGTCACCCGCTTGCCGTAGAGAATTCGCGAATCTGCGTGGGTGATCGCCTCCCAGAAGGCGTGCTCGCAGATTCCGATCGAGGCGAAGCCCAGGTTGAACTTGCCGATGTTCACGGTGTTCAGGGCGGCATCGAAGGCGGCGGGGCCGGTCTGAAGAATGTCGTCCGATCCGACCGGGTAGCGATCGAGATTGAACTGGGCAACGTAACTCTGCGAGTCGACCACGTTCCGGACCAGGTGGTAGTTGGGATGCCGGGAATCGGCGGTGAAGAAGGCATACCCGTCGGGTCCGTCGACCCCGTCGATCCGGCCGAAGACCGAGACCATGCCCGCCTCGTTGCCATTGCCGATGTAGTACTTGCCACCGGTAGCGGCAAACGTGCCCGGTCCGGCCCCCGGCGAGAGGATCATGTCGGTCGAGTAGATGTCAGCACCATGCTCTCGTTCGGAGAGCCCGAAGGCGAAGATCGAACCTCCCTGAAGCTCCCGGGCCGCCTTCTGACGGGCCGCCTCGTTCCCGGACTGGAAGATCGGGCCGAGACCGAGAATCGATACCTGCCAGGTGTACCAGTAGGGCAATCCGTAGAACCCGAGCAGTTCGTTCAATTCGCAGATCCGCTGGGTATCCCAACGGCGGGAACTGTCGCCGGCCGCGTCGCGGGCCGGGGTGAGGAAGGTCGAAAACAATTCGAGGCCGGCCTGCGCCTCGAGAAAGTCGGAGTACCAGCGGTGCTCGCGGTCGTGCTCCTTTAGCGTGCGTTTGCCTCGGCCCTCGAACCAGTCGATCATCCCGGCGAGCCGGGTCCGGTCCGTTTCCTCCAGATGCGCTGGACCGTAGGTCGTCGGGTTCAGGATCAGGCCGTCGCCGGGGATGTCGGGGGCGCTGATGCGATCAACTGGCTCGTCGAGACTGAGAATCGGCTCCATTGGGCGAAAGTAACGACGCAACTCACGCCGTCAAGCACGTCCCCCCCGGTCGGGGGGAGGGTCGCCCGTCCGGGCGGTGGGTCCCGCTTGTCTCCCTCCAACGGTTCCCTAATTTCGAATCCCGGAGCGGCGGACTGCCGCCGAAAAGTAGCGGGGTCACCCGCGAAATCAGGAGGAAGATTCATGATCTACTCGATCGCACGGCGCGTGAAAGTAACCGTCGTGGTGCTGGTATTGACGACGTTTGCCTGGTTCGGCCTCGTAGCGGCCGGCGGGCATCTGACCCGGGCCGACGCGAAAGCCCAGTCCCAGAAGAAAGCGAAGAAGGCGAAGCAGGCCAAACTGAAGCGCAAGGGGCCGAAGGGGCTTCGGTTCTACAAGGCGCCGGCCAGAACGCCGAAGCAGCACGGTCGCCTGATCTGGCAGCGACCGGCAGTTGGCCCGGTCAAGCTGAAGGCTTCGAAGTACACGAAGCTCGTGCTCTACACCTCACGCTCGCCGCAAGGCAAGCGCATCGCGGTTTCGGGAACGATCAGCTTACCCAGGGGAAAGAAACCGGCCGGTGGCTGGCCGATCATCTCGTACGGACACGGAACTACCGGGATCGCCGACAAGTGCGCGCCCAGCAGGGACCGGCCGAACGGTCCGGCGTCGGACCTGATCAATTACGCCGACCCGCAGTTGAATGCCTGGCTCAGGGCCGGCTACGCAGTAGCCCGAACCGACTACCAGGGTCTCGGAACTCCGGGAACCCACCCATTTCTCATCGGCAAGGCTGAGGGCCGCGGAATCCTCGACATCGTCCGGGCGGCCCGGGATCTCGATCGCCGCATCTCGAAGCGATTCCTGATTGCCGGTCACTCACAGGGCGGGCAGGCGGCACTTTTCGCTGCTTCTCAAGCCAAGGAGTGGATTCCGGAGTTCAGGCTCCGGGGGACAGTTTCCTACTCACCGGCCTCACAGTTGCGCCTTCAGGCTGCTTCTCTGCCGCTGCTGACCACGCCGAGTGGGTTGTCCGCTCTGGCTGGCCTGATCCTCAGGGGCGCGACGACCCAGTCCGCTGGCATCAAGCCCGGACTGATCATGTCCGACGAATCGCTGGCCCTCTATCCGCGTACGGCTTCCGAGTGTCTGCCCCGGCTGCAGCAGCCGGACAGCCTCGGCGGTCTGGCTCCGTCCACGCTGATTCGACCGGAAGCGGACATCGAACCCCTGTTCCAGCTGCTCGACCGGCAGAACCCGGCGGTCCCGGTCCCCACGTCGATTCTGCTGGCCCAGGGAGATGCTGACGAGACCACGTTCAAGTTCCTCACCGACACCTTGAACGGTGAGTTGACCGAGCTCGGCAATCAGGTCGATTACCGGGTGTACCCGGGTGTAAGTCACCGCGGCGTCCTCGAATCGGCAGAAGAGGACGTTATGAGTTTCTTCAAATCCCGAGTCCCGGTGAAGCGCTAGACGCAAGCGAAAAAGCTCTCGGGTGACCGCGGCATAAGGATGCCGCGGTCCCTCCCGGGCGTCACGGCGTGTAACGATCCACCGATCAGGGGGTAGCCTCGTCATCGAGGCAGCGGGCACGGACGGACAAGCAGGCGAGATCGACGTACTGGTCGGTTTGATCGCGGAGGTGGACGACCCGGGGTCGGCCGGCAGACTGGCTGACCGGATTTGCGAAGCCGCCTGCCGAATGACCGCCCTTACCCGGGCAGCCCTCTTCCTGCACGACTCGACCCTTGGCGTGTCACGGCCGGTCGGCTCTCACGGAGTACCCCCGGAGTTGATCGCCTCGGTCTCCGCAACCCTCGAAGAGATGCCCGTCGCCCAGCGGGTACTGGCCGAGGACAGGGTGATCGAGGTCTCCCGGAACCTGGAGTTCGAGTTGCCTTCAAGGTACGCCGGGTTGGCAGGGATCACCACGATCACCTGCGCTCCGGTCCGCGCTGGAGGGAGCTGGCTCGGGGTGATCGTCGCCGACCAGGGTGGCAGGGACTACTCGCTTTCGTCCGAGGACCATCAGAAACTCCACACGCTGGGCCGGCTCGCAGCGGTGGCAGCCACGGTCGAGAGTTCCACCCTTGCCCGTGAACGGGCCAGGAGCATCGATAGCCGAATCACGATGATCAGAGAGATCCACGATCAGGTGGTTCAGCGACTTTTCGGACTTTCGCTGGCGATGGGGACCGAAGGGCCGATCTCCGACGGGGAACGGCAACGGTGCAGCGACGAGATCTCGGTCGTGCTCGATCAGCTCCGCACCTCGCTCGGACGACCGGTGGCGCCAAGGGAATCCCTTCATTCAAGGCCCTTCCGCGAACTTGCCGAATGGTTCGCCCAGTCTCCCCCAGTTTCGCTTCAGTGGACCGACGGTCTGGCCACACCGGATCACCTCGAAGCCCTCTCGACGTCGGCCCTCACCGAGGCGATGCGAAACGCCGAGCGTCACTCGGACGAAGGCTCGATCGAGATCCAGGTGAGAAGCGAAGCGGGAAACTTCGTCCTCGAAGTCGTCAACGACCGGACCTCACCTGGTTCCACACGCGGCGGCGGACTCGGTCTGAGGATGCTGGCGCTCGAAGCGCTCGAGCACGACGCCCTGATCGACTTCGGCCCGATGGATGGCGACCGCTGGCGATTTCGGTTGCTGGCCCCGGAGGGACGGTGAACGCGGTGCCTGGTCTCCGGGTTCTTGTAGTCGACGACCACGACGTCGTTCACTGGGGATTCCGGCTTCTACTCGACCGTCAGTCCTGGGTGGAGCGCTGCGACGGGGCGACCGGACTCGCCGACGCGGTCAAGACCTCCGCCAACCTGCGGCCCGACGTCGCGCTGATCGACCTCTTGCTCGGCCCGGATTCCGGCGCCGATGCCTGCGCCGAGATCCAGCGGGTTTCCCCGGGAACCAAGGTCCTCCTGATTTCCGGCACCGGCAGGCTGTCACCTTCGGTCGCCCGAGCTGCCGGTGCGGCGGGGTTCATCGGCAAGGACTGGAACGCGGCCGACGTGGTCAAGGCGGTGCGGCTGGTCGCTCTCGGATCCGAAGTCTTTGCCGAGAACGGTCCCGGTGACGCAACCGGGTTGACCGATCGCGAGCGCCAGGTCCTCGGGTTGATTGCGACCGGTGCGACCAATCGCGAGATCGCCGAGAGCCTGCATCTCTCGATCAACACGATCAAGGAGTACAGCAGCACGATCTACCGCAAGCTGAAGGTAAAGAACCGGGCCGAAGCGGTCCGCAGCGCCCAGGGTCTCGGTCTGATCGGCTGAATGCCGAACTGCTCCCTCCTGCGGTGGGGAGTTGTCCACCCGATCAGGGGGTGTTCCCGGAATAGTGCGTGACTTCGGGGGCCCGCTGGAGAAATATCCGGCGATGAACTTGTCCGTCGACCTCAGCCACACCGCTCTCGTCTTTCCTGGCCAGGGCAGCCAGCGCGCCGAGATGCGCGAACTGGTCGCAAGCCACTGCCCGGAACTGATCCCACTGGCTACCAGCGAAGTCGGCAGCGACCCCTTCGAGCGGGTCGCCGAAGGCACCTCGTTCCAGCAACCGGCTCTTTACTGCGCGGCGATAGCCGGCTGGAAAGCGGCTGGAGCCCCCCATGCCGCCTGGTTCGTCGGACACTCCCTGGGTGAAGTTGCCGCCGCGGCAGCGTCGGGTGCTATTTAGATAACCGATGGACTTCGATTGGCAGTCGTGCGGGGACAAGTGATGCAGCAGGCAGCTGAAGCCAGCCCCGGCGGAATGCTCGCGGTACTCGGAGAAGCGCGCGGTGCCCCCGCCCTCGCCAACTCTCTCGGCCTGACGGTCGCCAACGACAACGCGCCGGGGCAGATCGTCCTCTCCGGTCCGACCGAGGAGATTTCCGAAGCGCGCCGACGATTCAGAGAAGCGGGCATTCGCACCGTTCGGCTGCCGGTAGCCGGTGCCTTCCACTCCCCCGCGATGACCTCTGCCCTGCCCGAATTCAGGGCCGCCCTGGATGGTGTGGAGGTCGGCACTCCAGACAACCTGTTCTCTTCGATCACGGCCAGTCCGGTCGAGGACCTGCGGGAAACTCTGCTGTCCGCCCTGATCCGACCCGTGCGCTGGCGGGAGTCGGTCCTGCGACTCTGCGAGGTGGGTGCCAGAAGGTTCCTGGAATCGGGCCCGGGCGAGGTACTCACCGGCCTCATACGGCGCACAACGGACGAAGCGGAAGCCCTGCCGATCATCGATTTCACCGCAAACCGGGAGTTGGCCGATGCCTGAGACCTCTTACGCGACGAGGCCGACCTTCGCGCCCCGGGAACTCGTGGGTACGGCGATCGCCGGGCTCGGAGTCGAAGTTCCGGAGGAGATCGTCTCCAACCAGGTGGTGGCTGACCGCCTCGGCGTGAAGCCAGAATGGATCACCGAGCGCACCGGCGTGGAGCGAAGGCATGTACTTCCCCCCGGCCGGACCCTGGTCGACCTCGCAACCGGCGCGGGCCGGGCCGCCATCATCGACGCCAGGATCGACCCGGTCGAAATCGACCTGGTGATCGTCGCGACCGTCACCGGAGAGATGCTCTGCCCCGCCGCGGCACCCATGGTGGCAGCTCGCCTCGGATGTGAGCTGGCGGGAGCCTTCGACCTTAACGCGGCCTGCTCGGGGTTCCTCTCCGGGGTGGCGATGGCTTCCTCCTGGGTAGCCAACGGAAACGCACGAAACGCCCTGGTCGTCGGCGCCGACCTCATGTACCGGCTCATCGATCACGATGACCGGGGAACTGCCGGGATCTTCGCTGACGGCGGAGGAGCTGTCGTCATCACCAGCTGCCACGGAGCAGGGCGGATCGGGCCGGTCAAGCTCGCCAGTGACGGCGACCGTGGGGGTCTGGTCGAAGCGACTCGCGAGGAAGCGATCATCCGGATGAACGGGCATGACACCTTCCGCCAGGCGGTGGCCCGCCTCTGCGAGACCACCACCGGGACCCTCGAGGCTGCCCGCTTCGGTCTGGATGACGTGGACCTCTTCGTTTATCACCAGGCAAACAGCAGGATCATCGCCGCAGTCGGCGAGAAGCTCGGCCTAGACCCGGACCGGGTCGTCGACTGCGTCCACGAATACGGCAATACCTCGGCCGGATCGATTCCGATCGCGCTCGGCGCAGCTCGCGAGGACGGCCGACTGCGTGCCGGCAGCAAGGTGCTGCTCAGCGCCTTCGGGGGCGGTCTGACCTGGGGTGCCGGACTGGTCGAGTGGGGCACACCTGAAGGCGGCGAAGATGAGCAGGTCTGAAGGAGCCGCCCTGGTCACCGGAGCTTCTGGCGGCATCGGTGCCGCTGCCGCCCGGAAGGTCGCATCTGACGGCTGGCCGGTCGCGGTCCACTACCGCTCCAACCCCGAAGGCGCCGCCAAAGTGGTTGCCTCGATCGAGGGTGACGGCGGTCGGGCGATCGCGGTCGGTGCCGACCTCGACTCGAACAAAGCCGCTGACGAACTGCTCGACCAGGTCGCCGACGCTTTCGGGCCAACCCTCCTCCTGGTCAACAACGCGGGCCGACGGGCCGACAATCTCTCACCCCAGATCAAGGATCAGGACTGGCTGGATGTGATCGAGACGAATCTGAACGCCGCCTTCCGCCTGACCCGGCAGTCCCTGAAACCGATGATCCGGGCGCGCTTCGGCCGGATCATCAACGTCGCCTCGGTGGTCGGTCCCCGCGCCAACCCGGGGCAGGCGAACTACGCCGCCTCAAAGGCAGGGCTGATCGGGATGACGAGGACCGTCGCGGTTGAAGTCGCCCGTCGCGGCGTGACCGTCAATGCGGTCGCACCCGGCCTGGTCGAGACCGGACTTACCGCCGACCTGCCCAGTGGAGCCTTCGACGAAGCGATCCCCGCCCGCCGGCCCGGCACCCCCGAAGAGGTCGCCGCCTGTATCGCATTTCTCGCCTCTGACGAGGCCTCGTATGTGACCGGAAGCGTGCTCACCGTCGACGGCGGCATGAGCGCCTGAACACCAACAGACAAAGGAACAGATGACCACCAAAGCAGATCCGCAGTCCGCAGAAACCGTGATCCGGCAAGGCCTCGAGGAAGTAGGCGCCGAACCCGACCAGATCACCCGTGACGCCACCTTCGAGTCGCTCGACGTGGACTCACTCGACCTGGTCGAGATCGCCCAGATCGTCGAGGACGAGTTCGGAGTCGAACTGGTCGGCGATGACGTGAAGGAGCTGAAGACCGTCGGCGAAGTGATCGACCTGGTGGTGGCCAAAGCCGCATGACCAGGCGCGCCGTAATCACCGGAATCGGGGCAGTTTCCCCCCTCGGGGTGGGGGCGGAAACCCTGATCGAGCGTTGGTCAAGGGGCGAGACCGGAATCATCGACGGGGACGCCAGTTGCCGCGACTTCGATCCACTCGAGTTCCTGAGCCGCAAGGAGGTCCGCCGGGCCGACCGCTTCACGCAGCTGGCCCTGGCGGCATCCGACGAAGCCTTCGAGAAGGCCGGATGGGCCGAGTTGCCCTATGACTCGCGCCGGATCGGCTGCGTGATCGGCACCGGGATCGGCGGCATCGGCTCGCTGCAGCAGCAATCCGGGGTGCTACGGGAAAAGGGGGCCAAAGCGGTCTCGCCCCTGGCGGTGCCTTTGATGATGGCCAACGCGGGTTCGGCGGCGGTGGCGATGCGGCACGGTCTGAACGGTGAAAGTTTCGGGGTGGTCTCGGCCTGTGCGGCCGGCGCACATGCGATCGGTACCGCGGTCCGGATGATTCGCGCCGGAGCGGCCGACGCGGTCGTGACCGGTGGCGCCGAATCGGCCCGGACCGGTATCGCGGTTGCCGCCTTCGCCTCGATGGGCGCCACCTCGCCGAGCGGGATCTCAAGGCCCTTCGACGCTCGTCGCGACGGGTTCGTGATGGGTGAAGGCGCCGGGGTTCTGATCCTCGAGGACCATGAGGTGGCGACCGCGCGCGGAGCGGACATCCTCGGCGAGATCGTCGGTTACGGCGCATCTTCTGACGCCCATCACCTGACCGCCCCGGACCCTTCCGGTACCGAGTCGGCCCGGGCGATCCGCATGGCGCTGGAGGACGCCGGCCTCGCCATCGGCGAGATCGATTACGTGAACGCCCACGGCACCTCCACCCCGCTCAACGACCGCTCCGAAACCGACGCCCTCAAGCTCGCCTTCGGCGAGGATGCCGGGGCGGTCCCGGTCAGTTCGACCAAGTCGGTGATTGGCCACCTGATGGGTGCGGCCGGCGCAGTGGAGGCGGTCGCGACCACCTCCGCCCTCGGCCGCGGGATCGCCCCGCCGACCGTCGGACTCGAGCAGTTCGAGGACGGCCTCGACCTCGACTACGTACCGAACGAAGCCCGCCCGATCGGCCAACCCGGTGAGCGCCTTCACGCGATCTCCAACTCCTTCGGGTTCGGCGGCCACAACGCCGTGCTCTGCATCGCCGCGTAATGAGTCCGGTCACCGCGACAATCCCGGCCAGGGATACGCAGTCGGTTCCCCGGAAGCGACTCGAGCGGCTGTGTGACCCGGGCAGCTTCCGCCCGCTTCGCTCCGCAGCTCTTTCGCCGGGTCTCGGCGAGCGCGCAACCCCCGGCGACGGGGTCATCGCCGGCGCCGGAACGGTCGGGGGACGTCCAGTGTTCTGCTACTCACAGGACCCGGACTTCCTCGGCGGTTCGCTGGGCGAGATCCACGCCGACACGATCGTCCGTACCCTGAAGCTAGCCGGCGATTCGGGCGCGCCGGTGGTCGGTTTCGTCGAGTCGGGCGGGGCCCGTCTCCAGGAAGGCCATGCGGCATTGGCCGGGTACGGCAGGATCTTCCGGGAAAGCGTGCGGCTTTCGCGCCGCGTACCGCAGGTGAGCATCGTCTCCGGCGTATCGGCGGGTGGCGGCGCCTACTCCCCCGCCCTGACCGACTTCGTCCTGATGAGCCGGGACGCACGACTCTTTTTGACCGGGCCGCGCGTAGTAGCGCAGGCGGTTGGCGAAGAGATCTCGATGGAAGAACTCGGCGGCCCCCGAATCCACGAGCAAAACGGGGTCTGCCAGCTGGTCGCAGAGACCGAAAGCGAGGCAATCGGGAACGCCCGCAAGTTGCTCGGCCTGCTTCCCCAGAGAATCGGGCAGCCTTCCCCCACCGGTGAACCGGGCGCGCCCGAGGTGCCCGACCCGGGCCTCACCGTACCGCTGGACGGACGCAAGACCTACGACGTGCGCGCGACGGTTCGGGCGATCGTCGACCGTGAAAGCCTGATCGATATCCACCCCCGCTGGGGTGAGGCGATCTTCACCGGATTGGGGCGCCTTGAGGGTCGGCCGGTCGCCGTGGTGGCCAACCAGACCCGTCGCTTCGGCGGTGTCATTGACGCGGACGCAGCCGAGAAGACGGCTGCTTTCATCAACCTGATCGACCGCTTCAGATTGCCCTTGATCGTGCTGGTGGACACCCCCGGATTCATGCCCGGAGTCCGCCAGGAGAAGTCCGGGGTCATCCGCCACGGAGCGGCGCTCCTCAAGGCGTTTGCCGGCGCTTCGGTTCCCAAACTCACCGTGGTGCTGCGGAAGGCATATGGCGGCGCGGCAATCACCATGAACTCCCGCGACCTCGGCGCCGATTTCGTCTTCGCCTGGCCGGGAGCCGAGATCGGAATCATGTCGGCCAGCCAGGCGGTCGAGTTCGTTCACCGCCGTGAGATCACCGATGGGACCGGAGACTCGGCGCGTCTGGCCTCCGCTTACGCGGCCGAACACTTGACCGCGGAGGCCGCAGCGGCCAGCGGTTTCGTCGACGAGATGATCGAGCCTGCGGACACCCGGGCCTCGTTGATCTGGGCACTCGCAACGATCTCGAACGGAAATCACCGTCACGGATCTCACCATCCTCAAACCGGCGCCTGAAACGAAATGATGCTGAGCAGATACGTCGCACTCGGGGACAGCTTCACGGCCGGCAACGGAATCGCCGAGACCCGCCGCTGGCCCGACCTGCTCGCCGCAGATCTCGGTCGCGGCGGCGAGCTCGCCTACCTAAATCTCGCCCGGGACGGCGCCGACAGCCGCGCCGTGATGGAAACGGTCGGCCAGGCGATCAAGTTCCGGCCGGACCTTGTGACTCTTATCTGCGGAGCAAACGACGTGCTGCTCACCACCCGTCCGGACATCGCCGGCTTCGGATCAAGGTTCAGTGAGATGCTCACCGTTCTTCACCATCAGCTGCCGGAAGCGTTCCTTCTCGTGTCGACCTACCCGGACGGCTGGAGCCTGCCGGGGGTCGGCCCGCGGACCCGCCAGCGCATCGACGCCGGGATCCGCGACGTGAACCGGACGATCCTCGGGGTCTGTGCCGCCCGCTCGGTGCCCTGCATGGACGTCACTTCCCATCCGGGTGCCCGCGAGCCAGGCAACATCGACGGCGACGGGCTGCACCCTTCCGAGCTCGGGCACCGGCGCGCGGCCCGGGAGTTCGGCGAGGCAATCGAGCGTCACTTCGGCATTTCCGTCAACGACAGGAGGCTTACGGCATGAACGGCAACGGAGTTTTCGGGTCCGGCTTTGATCAGTTGAACGTAGGCGACGAATTCGAGACCGGATCCCGAACCATCTGTGACGAGGATCTGTGCGCCTTCTCGGATCTGACCTGGGATCACCA
>JAEYSQ010000119.1 GCA_023434465.1 Actinomycetes bacterium | reverse complement strand
CTGATGACCTCGGTCCTGATGACCCCGGACGGCAAGACGGTCGAGGCCGAGGCCGCTCACGGCACGGTGACCCGTCACTACCGCCAGCACCAGAAGGGCAACGCCACCTCGACCAACCCGATCGCCTCGATCTTCGCCTGGACAAGGGGCATCGCGGCCCGCGGCCGGATGGATGAGACTCCCGAGGTCAGCCAGTTCGGCGAGACGCTCGAGCGGGTATGCATCGAAACTGTCGAGAGCGGCAAGATGACCAAGGATCTCGCCCTGCTGGTCGGTCCCGACCAGGAGTGGCAGACCACCCAGGAATTCCTCGCCTCGATCGACGAAAACCTTCAGAAGGCGATGGCCTAGCGCCCGCCAACAGATAACCAAGGAGAAGAACGTGAGTTCAACCGCCAAGGTAACCGTGACCGGCGCCGCCGGGCAGATCGGTTACGCCCTGCTCTTCCGGATCGCCAGTGGCCAGATGCTCGGCCCCGACACCAAGGTCCACCTGAGTCTGCTCGAGATCCCGGCCGCCGTCAAAGCTGCCGAGGGCACCGCCATGGAGCTCGACGACTGCGCCTTCCCGCTGCTCGAAAAGATCAGCATCTCCGACGACCCGAAGGAAGCATTCGAGGGCACCAACATCGGCCTGCTGGTCGGTGCCCGCCCCCGGGGCCCGGGCATGGAGCGTGCCGACCTGCTCGAGGCGAACGGTGGCATCTTCAAGCCGCAGGGCGAGGCGATCAACGCCGGAGCCGCCGATGACGTGAAGATCCTCGTGGTCGGCAACCCGGCCAACACCAACGCGCTGATCGCCCAGTCGGCCGCTCCGGACGTCCCCAAGGAGCGTTTCACGGCGATGATGCGCCTCGACCACAACCGGGCGATCGCTCAGCTGGCGAACAAGCTCGGCCGGTCGGTCTCGGATGTCAAGCGGATGACCGTGTGGGGCAACCACTCGGCCACGCAGTACCCCGACATCAGCAACGCCATGGTCGACGGCAGCCCGGCCGCGGGCCTGGTCGACGATGACGTCTGGGTGCGCGAAGAGTTCATCCCCCGGGTCGCCAAACGCGGGGCCGAGGTCATCGACGCCCGCGGTGCCTCCAGCGCCGCTTCGGCCGCCAACGCGGCGATCGATCATGTCCGTGACTGGGTGCTCGGCACCCCGGAGGGCGACTGGGTCTCGATGGGCATCCCCTCGGATGGCTCCTACGGCGTGCCGGAGGGCATCATGGCCGGCTTCCCAGTCACCTGCTCGGGCGGCGAGTATTCGATCGTCCAGGGCCTCGAGATCGACGACTTCTCCCGGGAGAAGATCGACGCCAACGCCAGCGAGCTGATGGAAGAGCGGAACGCGGTCGCCGACCTCGGCCTGCTCTAGATCCTGAACCGGGGGCGGCTCCGGGCCGTCCCCTGTCTGGGCCCGCCAGTCCTTGTCTGGCGGGCCCGTGTAGCTTGCCGCTTGTGAGTGATATCCGGAAACGGGTCGTGATCCTGCGCGAGCTCCTACCCGCCGGACGGGAGCCGCTTGAGCGGGAGTTCGATGTCGAAATGCTTGGCCTCGACGCCTCGCGTGACGAGATGCTCGAAGCGGCCGCCGGGGCGGACGGCCTGGTGACTGACCTGACCTTCGCGGTCGATGCCGAGCTGCTCGACGCGGCCGGTTCGCGGCTCCAGGTCGTCGCGAACTTCGGGGTCGGGTATGACAACGTCGATCTGGCAGCCTGCGCCGAGCGTGGGGTGATCGTCACCAACACCCCCGACGCCCTGACCAACGCGACAGCGGAGTTGGCTCTCGCGCTCGCGATGGCTGCCGCCCGGGATCTGCCGGGAGCCGAGAAAGACCTGCGCGAAGGGAGCTGGCAGGGCTGGGATCCTCGGCGTTGGCGCGGTTTCGAATTGAGCGGCGCGACGATCGGCGTGGTCGGCGCCGGACGGATTGGCGGCCGCTTCATGGAACTGGTTTCCGGCTTCGGGGGCCGCCGTCTTTACACCTCACGGCGGCGAAAGGCGAAGCTGGAAGAAGAGCTGGGGGCACAGAAGGTCGACCTCGAGAAACTGCTTGAACTTTCAGACCTCGTGAGTCTTCACCTGCCCGGAGGGCCGGAGACTCACCATCTGATCGACGAGAACTCGCTCGGCTTGATGAAACAGACTGCCATCCTCGTCAACACGGGCCGCGGGACCCTGGTCGACTCTGCCGCTCTCGCCCGGGCACTGGAAGAGGGCAGGCTCGGAGCGGCCGGTCTCGACGTCTTCGAAGGTGAGCCGGCCGTGCCCCGGGAGTTGCTGACCTCCCCGCGGGTCGCGCTCGCGCCCCACATCGGCTCGGCCACCTACCGCTCCCGCGACGAGATGGCCCGCATCGTCGCCGACAACGTCACCGCCGTCCTCGAAGGCCGAACCCCTCCGAACCCCGTCGTTTAACGACGAAGGGCCCCGATCTCTCTCCAGGATCGAGGCCCCCGGGGCCGCCCGGAGGCGGCCGTCTGGACGTGGAAACTAACGGCGAACGCGGAGCTTCTTGACCCGGGACTTGCCCTTGGCCGTGGTCACCTTCACCTTGACCCGCTTGACCTTGCCCTTGCGAATCGCCCGCGCCGCCTTGCGGTTGATCTTGATCCTGGCCTTGCCGCTACCCGCCTTGTTGAGGCGGAACTTGCCCTTGCCGATGATCCGGTTGTTGCCGGGCAGCGCCACTCTGATGAAGCCGGACCGGGTTGCTGACCTGAACCTGACGATCAGTTTGTTGCCCTTGGCTTTGGCGCTGTAGATGGTCGGGGCGACAATCGGCGGGGCCGGGGTGGCACGGGTCACCTTGACTGAAGCGTCGTCCGAGAGCACCGCGCCAGCATCCTGGCTGGTCGAGGAGCTCACCGTGGCCGTGTTCACATAGGTCTTCTCTCCCACCGGAGTCGAGGAACCGGTCCGCGCTTCGAGGCACAGCAGGTAGAGCGTGCCGGTCAGCGGGTGCGCGGTCGGATTCCAGACGTAGAAGACCCGGCTCTTCGGCTGCGGATCGTTGCCCAGCGGGACCAGACCGTCGTCAAACTCCCAGCCGCCAACGATGCCCTTGGCGTTCTCGCCGCAGATCAGCGATTCGGTCGCCTTGCCGCCGGAGCCGACCGAGATCGGCTTGGTCACCTTGGTGAAGACCAGTTCGGAACTTGCTCCATTCACCTCGGAGGTCTTGTTCTGGAGGCAGCGGATGCTCGCTTTGACGGTGGTCGCAGCAGCACTGATCTTCAGGGTCAGCTTGCGGCCGGTGTCACCAACCGGGGCGTTGGCCAGAATCAGCGCGCGACCGCCGGAGACGTCGATCCCCGGTGCGATCGGGGTCGAACCGGCCGGGCAGCTCAGGGTCACGTCATGGGTCCCGGGGTTGAGAACCACGGTCTGGGTGACCGGCGAGCTGACGTTCAGGCTGCGGCCTTCACTCGTCTTGCCGGGCAGGCAGACGGCGAACAACTTCAGCTGCGCCTGGCCGGTCGCATGGTTGGTCACCCGGGTCTTGTAGCTGCCGGCCGAATCAGATTCGAGC
>JAEYSQ010000188.1 GCA_023434465.1 Actinomycetes bacterium | reverse complement strand
GATGTTGATGCCAAAGCGTGTCAAGCACCGGAAGGTCATGCGTGGCCGCCGGAAGGGCAATTCCAAGGGTGGCACCAACGTCACTTTCGGCGAGTACGGCCTCAAGTCGCTCGAGCGCGGTTGGATCACCAACCGTCAGATCGAAGCGGCTCGTGTCGCCATGACCCGAAAGATGAAGCGTGGTGGCAAGGTCTGGATCAACGTTTTCCCGGACAAGCCGATCACCAAGAAGCCGGCCGAAACCCGCATGGGCAAGGGCAAGGGCAACCCCGAAGGATGGGTCGCCGTTGTCAAGCCCGGTCGCATCATGTTCGTGGTCTCCGGTGTTCCGGAGGAACTCGCCCGTGAAGCGATGCGCGTCGCCGGTCACAAGCTTCCGCTCAAGACGAAGTTCGTCCAGCGGGAAGGAGCCGACCAGTGAAGGCCACTGAAGCACACAGCATGCAGGACATCGAGCTGGTTGAGAAGCTCAAGGAAGTCCGCGAGGAGGCCTTCAATCTGCGCCTCCGTCACGCCACCGGCGAACTCGAGAACACGGCCTCTCTGCGCCATGCCAAGAGAGATCTCGCCCGACTCCTGACCATCGCCAAGCAGCGCAATATCGATCTCGAGCGCGAGTCGAGTCACAAGTAGGAACCCATGTCAGAAGAAGAAACTGAAAACACAGAAGTTGAAGAGGCTCCGGTAGAGGAAGCTCCGGCTGAAGAGGCTGCCGAGGCCCCGGCTGAAGAAGCCGCTGCTGAAGAAGCTCCGGCCGAAGAAGCCGCTGCCGCCGAGCCCGATCCGCTGGACGAACTCCCCTGGAAGGAACGTCGCCGCGTTCTCAAGAGCCGCAAGTCCGGCGAGGCCGGACCCGAGCGCTCGGGAGAGCAGCGTCAGGCCGACCGCGAAGCCGAGCGTGCCAGGAAGGCCGCCATTCGCCGCAACCGCCGCGAAGAGATCAAGGCTGAACGGAAGGGCGACGGAGTTGGTTCGCCTCGCGCCGATAAGACCAGGACCGGCAAGCCGAAGGAGCGTCAGGGCAAGGTCGTCTCGAACAAGACCGACAAGACCATCACGGTCCAGATCGACACCGCCCGTCGTCACCCGGTCTACGAAAAGATCGTCCGTCAGACCCACAAGATCCACGCTCACGACGAGCGCAACGAAGCCAACGAGGGCGACGTGGTTCGCGTGATCGAGACCCGCAAGCTTTCCAAGACCAAGCACTGGCGCCTGGTCGAAGTCGTCGAGAAGGCGAGGTAGACCGTGATTCAGCAGGAATCCAGACTGCGCGTCGCCGACAACTCCGGCGCCCGTGAACTCCTCTGCATCCGGGTCAAGGGTGGCTCGCACCGCAAGTACGGCTCGATCGGTGACGTGATCACCGCGACCGTCAAGCAGGCGAGCCCGCAGGGCAACGTCAAGAAGGGCGAAGTCGTCCAGGCCGTCATCGTGCGGACCAAGAAGGAGATCGGTCGCCAGGACGGGACCTACATCGCCTTTGACGAGAACGCTGCCGTCCTGATCGACGCCCAGAACAACCCGCGTGGAACCCGCATCTTCGGACCGGTAGCCCGCGAGCTGCGCGACCGTGACTTCATGAAGATCATTTCGCTCGCCCCGGAGGTGCTGTGATGCGTATTCGCACCGACGACCAGATCCAGGTGATCAGCGGCAAGGACAAGGGCAAGCAGGGCAAGGTCATCCGGACCAACCCCGAAAAGCAAACCGTGTACGTTGAGAACGTCAACATGATCAAGCGCCACCAGCGCGCCCAGCCTTCGCCCGACGGGCGCGGCCAGGGCAAGGAAGGCGGGATCATCGAGATGGAGGGTCCGATCCACGTTTCCAACGTGGCACTGGTCGACCCGACCGACAACAAGCCGACCCGCATCGGCATCCGCCACACCGACGAAGGCGTCCGCCAGCGCTACTCCAAGCGCACCGGCGAGGCCATTTAGAGAAGACCATGGAAGCAGCTACGACAACACAGCAGGCAGTTCCGCCGCCCCGGCTCCGAGACACCTACAACGATGAGGTGCTCCCGAAGCTGATGGAGAAGTTCGGCTACTCGACTCCGATGCGGGCGCCGCGCCTCCAGAAGATCACGCTCAACATGGGCCTTGGTTCGTCTTACGACACCAAGTCCCGCGAGAAGGCCATCGGCGAGCTCGCCCTGATTGCCGGCCAGCAGCCGAACATCCGGATCGCCAAGAAGTCGATCGCATCCTTCAAGCTTCGCGAAGGCATGCCGGTTGGCGCTTCGGTCACCCTCCGCGGTGCCCGGATGTGGGAGTTCCTCGATCGACTCTGCTCGATCGCGATCCCGCGTATCCGCGACTTCCGTGGCCTCAAGGCGACCAGCTTCGACGGTCGCGGCAACTACTCGATGGGTGTCCGCGAACAGTTGATTTTCCCCGAGATCGATTACGACACGGTTGACGAAAACCACGGTCTCGACATCACGATCACCACGTCCGCTCCGACGGACTACGAGGCTTTCGAGCTGCTGCTCGGCCTGGGCATGCCTTTCGCACAGGAAGGTCGCCCGGTCCCCGAGGGTGCCGAGGCCACCGAAGCAGCTCCCGCCGCTGAGGAAGCTCCGTCTGAAGAAGCCGGTGCCGAAGGCGAAGAAGCAGCAGAAACTGAAACTGCGGCGGCCGAAGAGGCCTCAGAAGAAGCCGCCGAAGAGCAGGAGGACCAGGCCTAATGGCCAAGACGTCACAGAAGGTGCGCCAGCAGCGCAAGGCGAAGTTTTCAACCCGCGAGTACAACCGGTGCCGCCGGTGTGGACGCCCCCGTGCGTACTACCGGAAGTTCGGCATCTGCCGGATCTGCCTGCGCGAAGCCGCCCATGAGGGCTACATCCCCGGCATGACGAAGTCGAGCTGGTGATCTGATGCTTACTGATCCGATTTCCGATTACCTGACCCGCATCCGCAACGGTCTTGGCTCCGGCC
>JAEYSQ010000095.1 GCA_023434465.1 Actinomycetes bacterium | reverse complement strand
CATTGGTGCGACGGCTCCGCCGAGGAATACAACGCCCTCGCCGAAGCGCTCGTCGAGGCAGGCACCTTCGAGAAGCTCTCCGACGCCAAGCGCCCCAACTCGTATCTCGCTCTGTCCGACCCCGGGGATGTAGCCCGGGTCGAGGATCGCACCTACATCTGCTCCGAAAAAGAAGAAGATGCCGGTCCGACCAACAACTGGCGGGACCCGGAGGAGATGCGGGCCACACTGAAGCCGTTGTTCGAGGGCTGTATGAAGGGCCGGACCATGTACGTGGTTCCCTTCTCGATGGGTCCGCTCGGTTCGAACATCGCCCACATCGGCGTCGAACTGACCGATTCCGCCTATGTCGCCGCATCGATGCGAATCATGACCCGCATGGGTCAGGGAGCGCTTGATGTGCTCGGTGACGAGGGCGATTTCGTGCCCTGCGTACATTCTGTCGGCATGCCGCTCGATGCGGGCCAGGAGGATGTCGCCTGGCCGTGCAATGCCGAGAACAAGTACATCGTCCATTACCCGGAGACCCGCGAGATCTGGTCGTACGGTTCCGGTTACGGTGGCAACGCACTGCTCGGGAAGAAGTGCTTTGCGCTGCGGATCGCGTCGGTCATGGCCCGCGACGAAGGCTGGATGGCCGAGCACATGCTCATTCTCAAGCTGACCAGTCCCGAAGGCGAGGTCAAGTACGTGACCGGCGCTTTCCCGTCGGCCTGCGGAAAGACCAACCTGGCGATGCTGATCCCGACGATGGAAGGTTGGACGGTGGAAACCGTCGGCGACGACATCGCCTGGATGAAGTTCGACCAGGACGGCCGCCTGCGAGCGGTGAATCCCGAAGCAGGCTTTTTCGGGGTCGCCCCCGGTACCGGTGCCGATTCGAACCCGAACGCGATGGCCTCTATCACCGAGAACACGATCTTCACCAACTGTGCCAGGACCGATGACGGCGACATCTGGTGGGAGGGCATGGGACCGGCACCTGATCACCTGATCGACTGGCACGGCAACGATTGGACACCGGAGTCCGAAACCCCGGCGGCCCACCCGAACGCCCGTTTCGCGGTCCCGGCCGCGCAGGCGCCGACCATCGCTTCCGAGTGGGAAGATCCGGCCGGCGTGCCGATCGACGCCTTCCTCTTCGGCGGTCGCCGGGCCAGCGTCGTGCCGCTGGTCTCTGAGTCCTTCGACTGGAATCACGGTGTCTTCCTGGCCGCGACGATGTCTTCCGAGACCACCGCTGCCGCAGCCGGTGCGGTTGGCCAGCTTCGTTTCGACCCGATGGCGATGCTGCCGTTCTGCGGCTACAACATGGCCGAATACTTCGGTCACTGGCTCAAGATCGGCGAGACCGAAGGCGCCCAGCTGCCGAAGATCTTCTACGTCAACTGGTTCCGCAAGGATGACGAAGGCAAGTTCATCTGGCCCGGTTTCGGTGACAACAGCCGCGTCCTCGAGTGGGTCTTCGACCGTTGCGACGACAAGGGAGAGACGGTCGAAACCTCGATCGGCCTGCTGCCCCGGGTCGAGGATCTCGACCTCGACGGAGTCGACGTCACCCCGGAGCAGATGGAAACGCTGCTCGCGGTGGACGATGAAGCGGTGATCGCCCAGCTGCCGCAGCTCGAAGCTCACCTGGACAAGTTCGGCGATTCGCTGCCGGCCGAGATCCGGAACCAGTTCGAAGCCCTCAAGGGCCGGCTCGGCGCCTGAGCTGGGACTCCGGTGGCCCGGCTCGGCGTCATCGGAGGAAGCGGCCTCTACGGCCTCGACCCGCAAGATGTGACGTCAGCCCCGGAGGGGTCCGCCCCGGCCGAAACCTCCGGGGTTGACGCTTTCGTTGAGACCCCCTGGGGCCCGACTTCAGGACCGGTCACGATCTCGGACTCCGGGGTCGCGTTCGTGGCAAGGCACGGCACCGACCACTCGATTGCGCCCCACCGGGTCAACTACCGCGCCAACGTCCACGCCCTGAGCGAGGCCGGCTGTGACCGGATCCTCGCCGTCTCCAGCGTCGGCGGCATCGGGCCCGGTTGCCTGCCGGGCGCACTGGTCCTACCCGACCAGCTGATCGATTACACCTGGGGCCGGGAGATGACCTTCCAGCGCGAGGGCGACCCGGTCGTTCACTTTGACTTCACCGACCCCTACTCGCCGGCCTGGAGGTCACAAGTTGCCCACGCGCTCGCAAGTCTCGGTATCGAGTTCGTAGACGGAGGTACCTACGCCGCGGTTCAGGGTCCTCGCTTCGAGACCGCCGCCGAGATCGGCCGGCTCGGGGCAGACGGCTGTCAGATCGTCGGCATGACCGGTATGCCGGAGGCGATCCTCGCTCGCGAGGCCGGCCTCGATTACGCGGCGATCTGCCCGGTCGGCAACCTCGCGGCCGGGATCTCGGCCGAGGAGCTGAAGATGGGAGACGTGATCGCGGCCGTCAGTCCCGGCATGGAACGAATCACCGACCTCATCTCAACCCTCGCCTGACTCGATAGCGACCTCGTAGGAGGCGGAGCGAAGCTCGCTGACTTAAGATGAATGTATGAGTGAGGAGATCAAGAAGTTCCTGCTGCCTGAGTCCGCCATACCCACCGGCTGGGTGAACATCATGGCCGACGCTCCCGGTGAGCCACTGCCGCCGCTGAGTCCGGCGACGGGTGAACCGGCCGGTCCCGAGGATCTCTCGGCAATCTTCCCGATGAGCCTGATCGAGCAGGAGATGTCGCCCGAAGAGACCGTCGAGATCCCGGAGGAAGTCCGGGAGGCGTACAAGCTCTGGCGACCGACCCCGTTGATCAGGGCCACCCGCCTCGAAAAGGCTCTCGATACGCCCGCCCACATCTACTACAAGTACGAGGGCACCTCACCCGCCGGATCCCACAAGTTGAACTCGGCCGTGCCGCAGGCCTTCTACAACCGTGAAGCCGGCACCCGCAGGCTGGTCACCGAGACCGGAGCAGGGCAGTGGGGTTCAGCCCTCTCCCTGGCCTGCCAGTGGTTCGGGATCGAGTGCGAGGTCTTCATGGTCGGGGTCTCCTACGACCAGAAGCCCTACCGCCGAGCGATGATCGAGACCTGGGGGGCAAGCGTCCATCGCAGCCCCTCCGACCTGACTGAGGCCGGCCGCTCGCAGGCCGAGCACGAAAGCGGCAGCCTCGGAATCGCGATCTCCGAGGCGGTCGAAATCGCCGCCGGATCAGACGACGCGAACTACGCGCTCGGCTCGGTGCTCAATCACGTCTGCCTCCACCAGACCGTAATCGGCCAGGAGGCGATCGCCGCCATGGAGATGGCCGGGGAATACCCGGACGTGGTCATCGGCTGCGTCGGCGGCGGCTCCAATTTCGCCGGCCTGATCAACCCCTTCCTGCGCGAGAACATCCGCAACGGAAAGAACACCCGCCTGCTCGGCGCGGAACCGACCGCCTGCCCGACCCTGACCCGCGGCAAGTACGCCTACGACTTCGGCGACACGGTCGGGATGACGCCGATGATGCCGATGTACACCCTTGGCCACGATTTCGTGCCGGCTCCGGTCCACGCCGGCGGGCTGCGCTATCACGGTGACGCCCCGAGCCTCTGTGCCTTTGTTCATGAAGGACTGGTCGAGGCAACCGCCGTCCCCCAGGGCTCGGCCTTCGAAGCGGCACTGCTCTTTGCCCGGACCGAGGGGATCATCCCGGGCCCCGAGCCGGCCCACGCGATCCGCGCCGTGATCGAAGAGGCCGAAGCGGCCAAACAGGCTGGCGAAGAGCGGGTGATCCTGCTCGGGCTCTCCGGTCACGGCCACTTCGACATGTCTGCCTACCAGGCCTACCTGGCCGGCGAGCTGACCGATCTCGAACTCGATCAGGACGAGCTGGACGCGGCGATCGAGCGTCTGCCCGACGCGCCGGCGATCGCCTGACCCGGAAACTTTCGGCTCTGGAAAAACGAAAAGGGAGTTTGGGGCGATAGTCGCCTCAAACTCCCCGTTCGATTTCGTGGTGGGCCGCACCTCGCCCGTCGAAAGCGTGTTTACTCTTCCGAATGTCTTTCCCGGGAAGTAACGCCGTCTGGCGCATGATGCTGCTCGTTATGGCTGGCAGTGCGGTCCTCTTCGCCATCCTGGCGGGGTCCGCGCGTGCTGACGACCCCTACACGGTCCAGTCCGACATCGCCTACGCGCCGGCCAACGACCAGCCGGGCTCGAACCTGCTCGATGTGTACGTGCCGAACGCCGAGGCGCCGGGCCGGCGGCCGGTATTCGTCTGGATCCACGGTGGCGGCTGGTTCACCGGTGACAAGGTCAGCTCGACCATGGCCTACAAGGCCAAGACCCTGGTCGAGGCGGGTTACGTCTTCGTATCGATCAACTACCGTCTATCACCGGATCTGAAAGGTCCACTCGCGCTCTCGAAGAACCGGTTGCGGTTCCCGACCCATTATCTGGATGCGGCCCGGGCGCTCGGCTGGGTCAACCAGAACATCGGCGAGTACGGCGGCAATCCGAACCGGATGCTGATCGGAGGCGATTCGGCGGGCGGTCAGATTTCCGCCCTGCTGGCGACCAGGCCGGCCTACTTGAAGGCCCGCGGCGTGTCGACCAGGCAGATCAAGGGAATCTTCTCCCTCGACACGGTCGGCTTCGATGTCAACCGGATGATGACCCCCGCCTACCGGCGGATCAATGCCGGCTTCCAGAAGATGATGTTCAACGCCTTCGGCACTCCGGCCGAAGAGAGAAAGAGGCGCTATTGGTCGGCCGCATCTCCGCTCAGGTTCGCCGACCGAACCGATCCACCGATCTTCTTCGTCGTCCCGACCACCAGTCCCGACCGCTGGACCGACGCCCGGAGGATGTCGGCAAGACTCGGCCAGCGGCTGAACCTCGTTTCGCACCGGGTACGGACCGAACATGCCGGCGTGGTGCCGCTGCTCGGCAATCCCGCGGGTGACATGGGCGTGACCCGGCCCCTGATGCGGTTCGCCCGGGAGGCGATCAATCGGGTCCGGTACGTGCCGGTGATCCGCGGTCGCAAGGTGGTCAAGACGACTGGTCGCTCTATGACCGGCGTAATCCGCTTGAAGGTCACCTCCAGACCGTCGGCGCGGGCCATCACCTGCCGGATCGACGGGGGCCGTGAAACCCTTTGTCCCCGTCGTTGGCGTCTCAGAGTCGGACTCCACAGACTTCGCGTCAACACATATGACAGCACCGGCCGGGCCAGTGTTTCGCGACTGGTGAAGCTGAGGATCTCCCGGTGAACCGGATCTCGCTCCGCCTACTCTTGGTTGCCGTGGTGGCGCTCGCTTTCTCCGGATCCGGGCTGGCCAGTCAGGCGTCGGCTCGAACCTACGTTCCGTCCTTCTCCGAGGTGAAAAGGGACAAGGGGCCGGTGTTTCGGGAAGGCTGCCTGATCTACACCAACCGGGTCACTTCCCCGGCCTGCCGGTACGGAGTGGTCGGTTCGGAAAAAAAGGTCACCGTGTTAGGTGATTCCCATGCGCTGCAGTGGACCCCGGCCCTGATCGAGATCGCCAGGAAACGCGGCTGGGAGTTGACCATGCTGCTTCGAGCAAACTGCACGGCGGCGATTGTCAACGTGAATCGTCCCTGCAACCGCTGGCGGCAGAACGCGTTGAAGCGGGTCGCGCGGGAAAAACCGGCCCTGGTTTTCGTTGCCAGCAACACCGCCAGGAACACGTATGTGATGAGGGGCGGCAAACGGCTAAGCCGGACGGCCAGCGAACCAATCTTCCGCAAGGGGATGTACAGGTCGCTGCTCCGACTCCGCAGGACCGGTGCCCAGGTCACGGTCATGCGCGACCTGCCGATGTCTCCGGGCTTCCTGCCGTCCGACTGCGTCGCCCGGAACCGGAACAGTCCGGGGCGTTGCACCTTCCCGGCCCGGCGCCCACTTTCCGAGTCCTACGACCTGGCTGCCGCGAAACGGCTGAAAGCGGTTCAGGTAATCGATCCCTTGCCCAAGGTCTGCCCGCGCCGCAAGTGCCGTGCTGTCCATGGCAACGTGCTCAAGTACCGTGATCGTGGCCACGTCAGCGCGACCTACTCCCGGCTGCTAACCGGTTGGCTGAACGCCCGTCTGCAGGATCCGTTCCCCGTGCCCGCGCCCGGTTCCGCTTAAGGCGTTGGGGGCGACCGGTACGTTCCTGTACCGACCGCCCCCGAAAACGGTTGTAAAGGCTCGCGGTCTAGAGGCTCGCGGTCTAGAAGCCGTACGCTTCTTTTAGCTCCGGATCCTTCGCGGCCAGCATTTCGGCCAGCTCGACCATTACCTTGCACTGCTTCCAGGTGGCGTCGTCCTGCATCTTGCCGTCGATCATGTGGACTCCGCGGCCGTCCGGGATCGCTTCGATCACCTTCTTGGCGAAGATGACCTCGTCGCCCGGGGGCGAGAAGACCTTCTTGGCGACCGCGATCTGGGCCGGGTGGAGGGACCAGGCTCCGACGCAACCGAGCAGGAAGGCCGAGCGGAACTGGGTCTCGCAACCTTCGAGGTCCTTGATGTCACCGAACGGGCCATAGAACGGGAGGATGTCGTTGGCGGTGCAGGCATCGACCATACGGGCGATCGAGTAATGCCACGGATCCTGCTGGGCAGTGACGCGGGCCGCCTCGGGGTTGTCGGCGTCCGGGTCCTCCATCGAGCGGTAACCGGGGTGGCCGCCGCCGACCCGGGTGGTCTTCATTCGGCGGGAAGCGGCGAGGTCAGCCGGACCGAAGCTCATGCCCTGCATGCGCGGGCTGGCGGCGGCGATGTCCTCGACGTTGGTCACGCCCTGGGCTGTTTCGAGGATCGCGTGGATCAGGATCGGGCGCTCGACGTCGCCCTTCGCTTCGAGCTGCGCAAGCAGCTGGTCGACGTAGTGGATGTCCCAGGGGCCTTCGACCTTGGGAACCATGATGACGTCGATCTTGTTGCCGACCTCGGTGACCAGGGTGGTCAGGTCATCGAGGACCCAGGGGCTCTCGAGCGAGTTGATGCGGGTCCAGAGCGGGGTGCCGCCGAGATCGGCTTCCTTGGCCACCTTGACCAGGCCGGCACGGGCAGCCTCCTTGTTGTCGACCGGGACCGCGTCCTCGAGGTTGCCGAGGAGGATGTCGGCCTGCTTGGCCATGTCGGGCACCTTCGCCGCCATCTTCTCGTTCGAGGCGTCGAAGAAGTGGATCATCCGGGAGGGACCAAAGGGGACCTCGGTGATCGGATCGGGCGCGCCGATCGCCTTGGGCTTGAAGAAGTTCCTGGGGTTACGCAAGGTGCTCCTTGAGGGTTGTTGAGAGAAGTGTTTCTGGCGCGAAAGGCAGCATCAGCGCCATCGGGAAGGGTATCTGGAAACCGGCGCCAGCCGATGTCCGACGGCGACTCCACATGCCCGCGTCCTCACGATCGAACCGATGCCGTATTGTCGGATGGCAGATGGGGAGAACAAGGGCGAGGGGAAGGGTTTGTCAGGGAGCGGGCATTGCGTTCGCGTTCCTGATGCTCGCTGGGCTGATTCCCGCTATGGGATCCGCAGCTTCCTACTTCGGCCCGGGGCCCTCCATGACCACGCCCCGGCTCGCGCCGGCGGCCGCACCGCTGCCCAACGGAGGGGTACTTGTAGCCGGAGGTTCGGACGGCGAGTACCTCTCTTCCGCGGAGACCTTTGATCCGTCCACCGGAGCTTTCACCGCTACGAGCGGTTCCATGTCGACCCCGCGGTCCGGGGCGGGAGCCGCCGCACTCCCCGACGGCCGGGTTCTCGTCGTGGGGGGTTACGCCAACAGTGGCCCGGGAGTTAGGAGTTCCGCCGACATCTTCGATCCTGTCACCCGCACTTTTACCCCCACGAACTCGATGGGCACGCCGCGCTGGTATCCAGCCGTGGTACCGCTGCCCGACGGCCGGATTCTTGTAGCTGGGGGATTTAACGATGCTTTGGGGCGTCTCAGTTCCGCCGAGATATATAACCCGGCAACGAGCACCTTCACCCCCACGGCCACTTCCATGGTGTCGGGCCGGTCCGGAGCAGCCGGGGCGGCGCTTCCCGACGGCAGTGTCCTGATCGCGGGAGGGGCCGGTCCGTCCGGGATCCTCGATTCCGCCGTGACCTTTGACTCGTCCTCTGGCAGCTTCGTCCCCGTGGCCGGTTCGATGACGACCCCGCGAACGGATGTGACCGGTGCCGGGCTGCCCTACGGCGGGGTCCTGATCGCCGGAGGAAACAATGGGTCGGGGCGTCTGAGCTCGGCCGAAATCTACGACCCTTTCAGCCAGAGCTTCACAGCGACCGCGTCGATGGCAACTCCCCGGCAGAGCCCTGCCGCCGTCACTCTGCCTGGAGGCCGCATCATGATCGCCGGGGGCTACAGCGGCTCCGCATACCTCAACTCAACTGAAGTATTCAGTTCCGACCCCTATCTCAGAGCCTCCGGAGGAGCCTTTTCAGATCAGGTCGTTGGCACGACTTCGGCGGTGCGCCAGGTCAGAGTCACCAACCTTGGTTCGCAGATCCTGCGGATCGCAGGAGCGGCGAAACTGGAGGGAGAAGACGCCGAGGATTTCGAGGTTCGCTCGGACGGCTGTGCGGACCGCAACCTGAGCTTCAGGCAGACCTGTGTGATCGGGTTGACCTTCGCGCCGTCCGAACCGGGCCCGCGAGACGCGGAGCTGGTGATCCTGGCCAATACCGACCCGGTCGAGAACCTGCTTTGTCTCTGCGCGTTCGGGGTCGAGCCGCCGGTCGGTGCGACCGGGCCAACCGGCGCCACAGGCGAGACGGGGGCCACCGGTGCGACTGGCCCGACGGGCTCCGAAGGGCCGACTGGCGCTACCGGTCCCTCCGACCGGCCCGGGCCGACGGGCCCGACGGGTCCGACCGGCCCGACCGGGCCCACCGGAAGCGTGATTCCTCCGGCGAAGCCTGAAATCAGTCAACTAGTCAAGAGTCGCCGACTCGCCCAGGGCGGACGGTTCGATTTGGCCCGGATCAGCTGTGCGACGGCTTGCCGGATAGACCGTGCCGCGGCCCGGATCCGGGCCGGATTGGGACGCTCGAAGAAGGTCAAGGTCATCGTGCTGCGGAGATTGTCCGGTGGCGGTAAGGCGGTTGCTCGCGTGAAGGTGCCGAAGGGCATCATGAAGCGCCTGAAGGCCTCCGGCCGTCGGTCCCGGATCGCGGTGACGATCGTGGCGACGGGCGACGGTGGCCGCACCACCAAGTCGATGGTCGTGATCGTGAGGGCCCGATGAGTCGCGTGCGAAGGGCACTAGTGGCTGCCACGCTGGCTCTGATTTGCGTAATTTCTGTCGCATTGCCGGCCGCGGCCCATGCAACGCCCTTTTTCAGCCCCACGGCCAGTTCGATGACCACGGCCCGTTCTTTTTCAGCCGCCGCCGCGCTGCCCGATGGGCGGGTCCTGATCACCGGGGGACAAAACGGGTCCGGGCACCTCAGCTCCGCGGAAATATTCGACCCTGCTTCCGGCACCTTCTCCGCGACGGTCGGTTCGATGTCCACGGTCCGTTACGGCCCAGCCGCCGCCTCGCTGCCCGATGGCCGCGTTCTGATCGCCGGGGGACGCATCGGGTCCGGGTACCTCAGCTCCGCGGAAATCTACGACCCTGCTTCCGGCACCTTCTCCGCAACGGCCGGTTCGATGACTACGGCCCGGCAGTCCTCGGGTGCCGCCGCGCTGCCCGATGGGCGGGTCCTGATCGCCGGGGGACTCGGCGGGTCCACATACCTCAACTCCGCCGAAATCTACGACCCGGTCGATGGCACCTTCTCCGCGACGGCCAATTCGATGGCCACGACCCGGGTTGGCCCAGCGGGCGCCCCGATGCCCGGTGGCCGTGTCCTGATTGCCGGGGGAAGCAACCAGTCGGGGTATTTCAGCTCCGCCGAGATCTACAACACCGACCCGACCCCGACCTTCGCCGGTGGTTCCTTCGGCGGCGTCTACCTGGATGAGATCGCGACCACGGATGTCGAGGTGACCAACCTCGGCTCACAGAACCTGACAATTGCCGGACCAGCGGTGATCGGAGGCGCCGACGCCGATGACTTCTTCGTGTTGAACGACGGTTGCGCAGGGGCGAGGCTCTCGTTCGGTGAGTCCTGCGACCTTACGGTTGAGTTTGCGCCGTCCGCGGCTGGTACCCGGACGGCGACCCTCTCGTTCGCCACGGACGCACCCGGGCCGCTGTTGGGCAGTCTCACCGGGTCCGGTCTGGAGGCGGCGACCGGGCCGACGGGAGCGACGGGCGGCACCGGGCCTACGGGCGCCACTGGTCCGACTACCGAGGCCACCGGCCCCTCCGGCCCCACGGGGGGCACCGGCCCGGCAGGTCCGGCCGGGCCCTCGGGCCCGACCGGTGATACGGGTCCCAAGGGCCCCGACAGGCCGGCTCCGGCGGCATCGATACCAAGGATTCGCAAGCAGGCCGGTCCGGTGAAGATGAAAGCGAACGGTCAGATCGTGCTGGCCACCGTGACCTGTCCGAAGGTCGCCTGTCGGGTGACCAGGTTCAGCGGCCGGGTGAGACTGGCAAACCGAAGAGTGAAGCTGGTCACCAGGCGGCCAGGCCGCATCCCGGCCGGGTCGACCCGTGTGCTCGCGGCAACAGTGCCAAAGAAGGCCCGGCGCGCCGTCCGCCAGTCGAAGCCGAAGGCGATGGCGATCTTCGGGGTCACGGCGGTCTCCGAAAGCAAGGGAAGGGTCCAGCGTCCGCAGATGAAGGTGAGGGTCAAGTGAGGCGACTGGTCGGCTTTTTCCTCGCAGTCGGTTTCCTGTTCTTTGGTGCTCTGCCTGGTCTGGCACAGGGCGCTCCGTACTTCAGTCCGGCCGACCCAATGAGTGAGAATCGCTTTGGGGCTGGCATCGCACCACTGCCCGATGGCCGCGTTCTGATCGCCGGGGGAGAAGGACAACCTTCGACGCTCAGTTCGGCTGTGATCTACAACCCGCTGACCGGGACGTTCACGCCCACTGGATCGCTCGGAACTTTCAGCGGAATCGCCGCCGCCGCGCCTCTTCCGAGTGGTCGGGTGCTAGTTACCTCGGGGACCGAGGCCGAGATCTACGATCCAGCAACCGGGACCTTCAGTCCGACCGGTTCACCGCTTGTGGCTCGGCGAAACGTGGCCGCAGCGCCCCTGCCGGACGGGCGGGTGCTGATGATCGGCGGTCACATCTATCCCAATTACTACGCCTCGGCCGAAATTTATGATCCGGCAACCGGAACCTTCAGCCCCACCGGCTCGATGAGTGGACCGCGGTCGGCCGCCACGGCCGCGCCGTTGCCAGACGGGCGGGTGCTGGTCGCCGGGGGCACTTTCGCGAATGGCAGCGCGGCCCTCGCCACGGCTGAAATCTACGATCCGGCTACGGGGACCTTCAGCCCCACCGATTCGATGGAGGTGGCCCGTAGTTATGCAGCTGCCGCGCCGCTGGGCGATGGTCGGGTGCTGGTCGCCGGTGGTTTCAACGGGGCCGTATTGGCGTCGGCCGAGATCTACGATCCGGCGACTGGGACCTTCAGTTTCACCAGCTCGATGGGTTCAATGCGATATGGCCCATTTGCGGCACTTCTGGCCAACGGTCGGGTCCTCGTGGCGGGGGGAAGCGTCGGTTCGGGGGCGATCGGAGTGGTGGAATTCTTCAACACCGATCCCGAAGCCAGGACCACGAACGCCGAGTTCGGCAGCCAGGTGGTAGGGGAAAGCACAGCCACCCTTCCGGTAACGGTCACGAATCTCGGCTCATCGGGAATGACGATCTCCGGCCCCGCGACGGTTGCCGGCGCCAACCCGGAAGATTTCACGGTGATTTCAAACCGCTGCTTGGGTCGACGGCTCTTCTTCGGGCAGACCTGCCGGATCTGGCTCGCCGCAACGCCCGGCGACGAGGGTCTGCGGACCGGCAGCCTGATCCTGCCTTCGAATTCGGTTGAACCGATCGAGGCGGACCTGATCGTGGAGGGGACCCCGTTTCCGGTCGGTCCGACCGGAGAAACCGGAGCCAGTGGCCCGACCGGCAACACCGGCGATACCGGGCCCACCGGCAACACCGGCCCGACCGGCCCGACCGGCGGCTCCGGCCCGACCGGTCCGAAGGGCCCGCAAGGTGACCGGGGACCGCGCGGCCCGGCCCCACACGTCGCCTTCGTCGCCAGGATTTTCCGGAGCCTTCAACCCGGCACCAGGACCGTCGCGACCGTGACCTGCCCCAAGGGCACGGGCGGCTGCACCGTCCATCGCGCCCGGGCTTCCTGGCGGGGCTACTCCCGGGGCCGCAGTCTGCCGGTCACCGCGACCCGCCGCATCCGGCCCGGGAGGACCGCCCGGATCAAGGTGGCGCTCCCGGCGGGATTGGCCGCCAGGCTCCGGACCCGTGATCGCAGAGGACATCTGGTCCTGACGATCGGCATCCGGAGTTCGTCCGGCAAGAAGGTTCTGCGTCGCAACTTCTTCCCGCTCTAGACGCGTCCGGTGCCGGATCGCGCTCTGTGAGAAATTGTCGCTGTGTCTTTCATCATTCGCGAAGCGACCACGGTTGACGTTCCCCAGATCGTCGATGCGTACCAGTGGCTGTTCCGCCCGCCGGGCGGGGTTCCCCCGGACTGGGACGAGACCCGCGCCCGGGAATCGGTGACCAAAACGATCAAAAGCGACGAGAGCGTCTTCTTTGTCGCGATTTCCTCGGTCGACTCGACCCTGGTCGGGATCTGCTCCGGGTACATGGACATCAACTCGGTCCGCTACGGCCGGCGCTGCTGGATCGAGGATCTCGCCATAGACCCCGAAACGCGCTCGAAGGGTCTTGGCCGGCAGCTGATCGCCGAAGTCAGGACATGGGCCAGAGAGCGGGGCGCAACCCACCTCGAGCTCGATACCGGCACGGCGCGCGAAGACGCCAGGCGCTTCTACGAACAGCTCGAACCGGACCAGACCACGATCGCCTACGGCTGGAAGCTCTAGGCCGGTCGCAGCGCCATTTCAAGCCGATTCACGGTATTCTTCAGGTCCCTTTGCCCGCGCTTTCCGCGGGTCTTTTTCCGCGCCACCCGCGCGCCTCAAACCACCTGCGCCACCAACCCCTACGAGGAGTCATGTCCAGCTATCAGGAGATCACCGAGGACCAGAAGGCCATCATCGAGATGGTCCATCAGTTCGTCGACGAGCAGATCATCCCCAACGCCGAAGAGTTCGACCACGAGGACAAGTTCCCCGAAGCGATCGTCGAGCAGATGAAAGAACTCGGCCTTTTCGGGGTCACCATCGACGAGGAGTACGGCGGCATGGGCCTCGACCTCTCCACCTACGAACTGATCGTCGAAGAGCTCTCGCGGGGCTGGATCTCGATTTCCGGCGTGGTCAACACCCACTTCATCGGCGTCTACCTGCTGCAGCAGTTCGGCAGCGAGGAGCAGAAGCAGAAGTACCTACCGAAGATGGCGACCGGCGAGATGCGCGCCGCCTTTTCGCTCTCCGAGCCGGAGGTCGGCTCCGACGTCCAGGGCATCAAGACCGGCGCCAAGAAAGATGGCGACGCGTATGTGATCGACGGCCAGAAGATGTGGGTCACCAACGGCCTCGGCTCGAGCCTCGTCTTCCTGCTCGCCAAGACCGATCCGGGCGCCGAGAAGGCCCATCAGGGCATGACCTGCTTCATCACCGAGAAGGAGCCGTGGGTCGAGAAGAACACCGGCGAGTACGAAGGCCTGATCGTTCCCCCGAAGATCAAGAAGATGGGCTACAAGGGCGTCGAGTCCACCGAGCTCGTCTATGACGGCTACCGCTGCCCGGCCGGGAACATCCTCGGCGGTGAGGAAGCCGGCCTCAACAAGGGCTTCCCGCAGATGATGGACGCGCTCGAGGTCGGTCGCGTGAACGTCGCCGCCCGCGGCGTCGGCATCGCCCAGCGTGCCCTCGAGCTCGCCCTCCAATACAGCCAGGAGCGCAAGACTTTCGGCCGGCCGATCGCCCAGCATCAGGCGATCCAGTTCAAGCTGGCCGACATGGCGACCAAGCTGGAAGCAGCCCGCCTGGTCACCCGCAAGGCGGCCAACATGAAGGACGCCGGTATCCGCTCCGACCTCGAGGCCGGCATGGCCAAGCTGATCGCTTCCGAGACCGGCAAGGAATGCGTCGAGGAATGCTTCCGCATCCACGGTGGCTACGGCTACTCGAAGGAGTACGAGATCGAGCGCCTCTACCGTGACGCCCCCCTGCTCCTGATCGGCGAAGGAACTTCCGAGATCCAGCGCATGGTGATCGGCAAGAAGCTGCTGCAACGCAACAAGATCTGATCCGGATAGCCCAGGCGAAAAGGATCACCGGCCGTACTCCCGGGCTACTTTCGGGGCAAACGGCAATTCCCTGATAGACACCACACATGCCATCCACCGCGCAGATGATCGAACAGGCCGTGAACAACCTCCAGGAGGAGGTGCCGGCTTTCAAGAAGCTGAAGCTCGTCTTCGGCCTCGACATCCGTGCCAAGGGGGACATGCAGACGTACCGGGTTGAGGTGCCCGGTCCGAAGGTGAGCAAGGGAAGAGGAGAGGACGAACGCTGCCGGATCGAGATCGACCGACAGCAGTTCAATCAGCTGGCCGACGAGAAGAGCACGATCGGGTCGTTTCGCCGTGCCGCGGAGACCGGCCACATCCGATTCGAGGGAGATTCGAATGTGGCCAAGCTGGTCGTTCGCGTCGTCGAGGCGCATGAACAGCGAGCCAAGCTGAAGAAAGTCCACTGACGTTCGGTTCCGCGAATTCGCGGAACCGCCATGTAAACCAAAGGAAACCCCACCAGACCATGAGCGACGAAAGCAACGACTTCACCACCGACCAGCGGGTCCGCGAAGAAAGCGGCTCCCACCCGTACGGCCGCTACCTCGAGGAGTTCGAGGTCGGCGCGACCTACAAGCACATGCCGGCCAAGACGGTCACCGAGTACGACGACCACCTCTTCTGCCTGCTGACCATGAACCATCATCCCCTGCACATCAACGACGTTCACGCGAACGCCTCGCAGCAGGGCCGCAACGTAGTGGTCGGCCCCCTGGTCTACTCGCTTGCGGTCGGTATGTCGGTCTCCGACTTCTCCGGCAAGGCGATCGCCAACCTTGCCACCGACGAACTGGCGCACCCGGCGCCGGTATTTCATGGCGACACCCTCTTCTGCGAATCCGAAGTCCTCGAGGTCCGCGAATCGAAGAGCAAGCTCGATCGCGGGCTCGTCAAGGTCCACACCCGCGTCTTCAACCAGGACGGCGTGCTGGTCTGCCACTTCAAGCGCACCGCCCTGATCCCCCGCAAGGTTCACGGAACTCCGGAAGAGGCCTGAGCCTCAACCGGCTACCAGCCGAACCAGCTTGAAAAGGGCCGCCTCCGGGCGGCCCTTTTGGTTTCTAGTCGCCTATGTGGACCCGAATCGTGGCGCGGGCCACGATTCCTTTGCCCGCGACTCGCCACTTCAGTCTGTAAAGACCGGGGTCTTCCGAGATGTCCCGGTTCCAGATCGGGATCTGGCTGATCGTTCCGGCGCCCCTCGTCCGCTTGCTGAAACAGTCCTTGGTTCCGTTGCCTCTATTGGTGACACACAGCGTGTAGCGGACACGATCGCGCTTCTTCGCGATGAAGGCCGCCACATATCCGTCCCCCACGTAGCAGTTTCGATCTGCGTCGTAGCTGAACATCGAACAGCTTCCGTAGCCGCGGTAGCCACGGTTGCTGCTCGCGTCGGCAGGAAGGGCCATCGTCAACGTGAGCGCGGCGATGCCGCCCAGGACTGCGAAAAATCGGGGAACCCTCATGTCTCCTCCTCGGTTGGTCAGAGGGAGTATCCCACGGGGCAAGAGGTCCGATTGAGTAGGTTTGGCGTTATGGACTTCAAGAAACTTGGTCAGCAGGTGGGGCAGCTCAAGAAGCAGGCGGAAGACAAGCTGGGAGACCGGGCCGAACCGAACAACCTGAAGCGGGACGCCAAGGACCTGCGCGAGATCCTCGCAGGAGACGGTTCACTGGCCGAAAAGGCGAAACAGGCCAAGAAAGAAGTAGTCGACCGCGACAAGGCGCAAGCTGAGAAGCCCGAAGCCACGGAGCCCGAGACGCCGGACTCAGGTACTCCCGAAAAGTAGCCAACAGAGCCCCTCCCAACTTCTGGTTGCTTCGAATGGGAGGGGCGGGTTCGATTGGGAGGGGTTGGACCCCGCCCGGCTACTTTCTAGTGCGTGTCGCCTGAGGCGTGGGCTGGGGGCCGGGACTCTTCGGCCAGTGAGGTGATCTCGATCGTGCCCCTCGCGGCCCCGTTCAGGACCTCGGAGGCTTCCTCTGGATTGCGGGCGTAAAGTTCGACCAGGAGATGGACCGCGATCTGGTCATCGTGGTGTTTGTGAAACCGCACGTGGGTGAAGAACTCCCGAGTGCCGGCATCACCAAAAGCACCGAAGGTAAGTGATTCGACTGCTTCCGGGCCAGCGCAGGCCTCGACCTGATCAGCTTCTACGGTGACCGTGCAGGAGGCGACCCAGGGCGTGCCGGCGACCATCCGCTCCCAGCGGTCCTCGATCGGAACCACGCGGTCCCGCTCGAAGGTCAGGTGGGGCTGGTCATGCATGCAGTCCAGGCACTGGACCACCGACTCCTGGATCTCGTCGTCGCCCTCCGTGGGAACACCCGTTTCGGGATCGATCGGACGGATCGCGTCGTAATGAACCTGGACTTCCAGGTTCCGGGACCAGCAGCGATAACACCTGAGCCAGGAAGAGATGCGCGATTCCATGACTGTAGTTTTACCCGGCCGCCACCACGGGGGCGGCAACCGGGTTCAAATCACTGGCCGTTTCCGGAGTTCTTGCCCGGCTTGGCGGACTTTGCCTGCTCGTTGATCGCGTCGATGATCGCCTGCGAAGACTGGGTGTCCTCGAGCGGAGTAAGGCTTCCGTCAGCCTCGCGGAAGGCAAATGAGGGGGTGCCGGAGAAGCCGTTGTCAGAGGCATCGCCGTCGATCCGGGTCAGCTCGTTATCGGCGGCCGGTGACTCGCGGTCGACGTTCCACTTGTCGATGTCCGGGATGCCGGCCTTCTCGGCGATATCGGTCAGGAATTCGTCGGTCACGTAGCCCGAGTTCTCGACGCCCTGATTGGCGTAAAAGGCCTCGAGGAAGCTCCACATCTTGTCCTGCTCACCGGCCGCGATCGCAGCCCGAGCCGCCAGGGAAGAGTCCGGGCCGAGGATCGCCCAGTTTTCGAACTCGAAGTTTGCCGTGCCTTCCTTGACCGGACCGGTGATCACGTCGGGCAGGATCTCATCGGCGTACTGCTTGCAGACCGGGCACTGGAGGTCACCGAATTCGACCAGGGTGACCGGGGCTTTGGGATCACCGAGCAGGTTTCCGGACTGGGCGAGACCGGCGAGTTGTTCCTGGCCGTCGCCGCCGCCGTTGCCGGACGAGTCGTCGCTACCGGAGTTGAGGGCGACTACCGCCACCACGACGCCGATCACGACCAGAAAGGCCGCTATCCCGAGGATCTTGGCCAGGTTCTGACGTTTGTCGGAGCTCTGCGACTTCGCCTCGGCGGCAAGTCGCTTTTCACGAAGTTCTTTTCTCTTTTGCTGCGGTCCGGTAGCCATTGCGACGGCATCCTACTAGGGTCGAAATTCGCTTGCGCCCTACGATGCCGGGGTTGGCTCGGGTTCGTCCCGAAGGTCGACCTCGTGTTCCGGAGTTCCGTCCGCTTCCGGGTTGCCATCACCGGTCCCGTAATGGCCGATCAGGCGGCAGCCGTTTACCACCAGCAGCATGGTCATCAGCACCGCGCTGGCCACGCACCACTGACAGGAAGCGCCGATTTCCCAGAACTCCAGGTAGCGAAGAACCAGGCTCACGGCGAAGCCGAACAGTGAGAGCCCGAACGCAGTCAGGCGGGCGTTGTCACCCTTCCAGACCGTCACCCCGAGAATCATCGAGTAACCGATCAGACCCCAGATCGACAGATGTATACCCCAGAACGGCCGGGCGTAAGTGCTCTTCTCGACCACCGCGCAACCGCCCCCGCCGCCGGCACACTGGAACGGTTCGTTGACGATCAGGGCCTTCCAGGCGATGTAACCGGCGACCAGCAGCCCGAGGCCACAAAGTCCGGCTGAAGTGGCGCGCAGAATGTTCTCCCCGCGGCGTCCTCCGGAGCGGTATCCCCAGACGGCCAGTCCGGCTGCGACCACGGCGACGGCCAGGAACAGGATGGCGATCTCGATCGGGATGTTGTTGCGGAGAATCGCCCGCTGGTCGTCAAGCATCGGCAGCGAGCCTACAGAGCCCGGGCGCCCGCCTCCCGGGTGCCCGGACCGTCGTCATCCGGATCGTCGGTCCCGTAGAAGACGATGAGACGGCAGGTGTTGACCACGAAGAGCATCGCCATCGCAATGGCTGACGCGACGCACCACTGGCAGATCGCAAGGATCTCCCAGAGTTCGAGGTAGGTCAGGTAGAGGCTGAAGCCGAAACCGAAAAGTGCGAGAAAGAAGCCGGCCATCCGGGCGTTGTCGCCCTTCCAGATCGTCGTGCCGAGGATCATCAAGTAGCCGATCAGCCCGAAAATCGAGACGTGGATCCCCGCGATCCGGGAGTACTCGCTGTGCTCGACCGCAGCGCAACCACCCCCGCCGCCGACGCATTGCGGAATCTGGTCCAGGAGCACCACCGTGACGACCACGTAGGCTGCGATCCCGACCCCGGCCACGCTCAGGATCACCGCGGTGGCCCTGAGGACGTTCTCGCCTCCGTCGAGACCGCGCCTGATCCCCCAGATCGATCCGATCGCTCCGATCAGCAGGAAAACGATCAGTACCCCGGCGATGATCCCCGGGATGCCGTGAGTCAGCAGGTGGAGCTGATCACTCAAGACGCCGCATCTTTACGCGGTGGTTGCCGCCGACTTCTGATGGTTCTCTGCCACGAGCTGGACGAACTCGCTCATGATCTGGTTCATGTCGAAGTCCTTCGGGGTGAAGATCCCGGCGACCCCGGCTTCCTTCAGGCGGGCGGCATCCTCGGGCGGGATGATTCCGCCGGCGACCACGGGCACATCGACACCCTCTTCGCCGAGCAGTCGAACGACCTCGGGAATCAGTTCGAGATGGGATCCGGAAAGAATCGAGAGTCCGATCAGGTCGACGTCTTCCTGGACCGCTGACTCGACGATCTGCTCGGGAGTCAGCCGGATGCCCTGGTAGACGACCTCCATGCCGACGTCCCGGGCCCTGAGAGCGATTTGCTCGGAGCCGTTGGAGTGACCGTCGAGACCGGGTTTGCCGACCAGTAGTCGGACCCGGTGGCCGATCAGGGCCGATACTTCATTGACCTTCTCGCGGGCTTCGGTGAGCGCGTCGTGGTCCCCCGCCGGAGCGGCACCGCCAACTCCGGTCGGTCCGCGATAGGCCCCGAAGACCTCGCGCAGGGTGGCGGCCCATTCGCCGGTGGTCGCACCGGCCCGGGCGGCCGCGATCGTGGCCGGCATTATGTTCTCGTCGTCGGTCGCCGCGACCCGGGCAACCTCGGCCAGAGCCTCGTCGACCGCCCCCTGATCCCGCGCAGCGCGCCACGCATCGAGGGCGTCGGTGCGTTCCTTTTCGACCTGCGGGTCCGGCTTCATGATGCCGCCGTCAGCGCTCGCAGTCAGCGGTGAGTCTTCGGTCTCGGTGTACTTGTTGAGACCGACCACGGTCTGTTCGCCGTTCTCGATCCGGGCAAACCGGTCGCGGTGCGACTCGACAAGGCGGGCCTTCATGTACGGCACCGCTTCAACCGCGCCGCCCTTCTCGGCGACCACGGCCATCTCATCCCGGGCACCGGCCATGAACTCCTCGACCAGGCCCTCCATCACGACCGAGCCCTCGAAGATGTCGGGGTACTCGAGCATGTCGGTCTCGAAAGCCAGAACCTGCTGGATCCTCAGGCTCCACTGCTGGTCCCAGGGGCGGGGGAGGCCCATCGCCTCGTTCCAGGCCGGCAGCTGCAGCGCCCGCGCCCGGGCATCCTTGGCCATGGTCACAGCCAGGGCCTCGACCACGATCCGCTGAATGTTGTTTTCCGGCTGGGCTTCGGTCAGACCGAGCGAGTTGACCTGAACCCCGTAGCGGAAGCGCAGCATCTTCTCGTCGGTGACGCCGTAACGCTCGCGGCCGATCTCGGTCCAGAGCCGGCCCATCGCCTTCAGCTTTGCGATCTCTTCGATGAAACGGACACCGGCATTGACGAAGTACGAGATGCGCCCGAAGACCCTGGGGAAGTCCTCGTCGGAAACCTGGCCGCGGGCTTTGACCTCGTCGAGCACCGCGATCGCGGTCGACATCGCGTAGGCGATCTCCTGTACCGGGGTCGCGCCGGCCTCCTGCAGGTGGTAGCTGCAGATGTTGATCGGGTTCCAGCTCGGAATCTCGTTGACCGTGAAAGCGACCATGTCGGCGATCAGTCGCATCGAGGGCTCCGGCGGGAAAGCGTAGGTGCCGCGGGAGAGGTACTCCTTGATGATGTCGTTCTGGGTCGTGCCCTTGAGATCTGACTTGTCGACGCCGGTTTTCTCGGCGGCTGCGACGTACAGGCCGAGCATCCAGGCGGCAACCGCGTTGATCGTCATCGAGGTATTCATGTTGTCCAGCGGGATCTGGTCCAGCAGGGTTTCCATGTCACCGAGGTGAGCGACCGAGACGCCTACCTTGCCCACTTCGCCCCGCGAGAGGACGTGGTCCGGGTCATATCCGGTCTGGGTGGGTAGATCAAAGGCGATCGAGAGCCCGGTCTGTCCCTTGGCCAGGTTGCCCCGGTAGAGCTCGTTGGAACGGCGGGCATCGGAGTGGCCGGCGTAGGTGCGCATCACCCAGGGGCGATCGCGTTCGGGCAGGCGGTGGTCGCTCATGGAGCCGATTCTACCGGCGAGGCGTCCGTTGCGGCGGCGAAGTCAGCCGCCCAGAAGCGTTGCCGGCCGCTGTGTGAATCCGTCACGCAGCATTTGGCACAGCACTCGGGCAGCGCACCATTGAGGGACTTCCTGTGTTTAGGCTCTTCACATGCGCTCCCTCATCAGAAACCCCCTCCTGCGTGCCGTCCTGGCCGCAGTGTCCCTAGGCGCCGTGGCTTTCACTGCCCATGCTGCCGCTGGCACGATCAACGTGTACTCGAACGACCTGGATTCCCCCGACGCCCGGGCGTCCATCCATCAGATGGCCCCCAACGCCAAATGCGAGCGCGGCGGTTCCCCCAAGGCATTCCGCTTCAAACTCGGTCCCAAGGCCAGGGAATGCTTCTATCGCGTTCCGATGGTCGGGATGAACATGCAGGTCACGGCGATCGCCAGGATTTTCAAGTCCACTCCGCCCAAGGTTCTTCGGCGAACCTACGCCGGGGTCAGCCTCCGTCAGAACACTGACGGCAGCCGATACCAACTGGTCGTCTGGCCGCAGGCGTACCGATACGGGTTGCGCAAGGTCCAGCCGAACGGCCGGATCATCAATTTCGGCAGTCGCAAGGCCGGCAGGATCGTCCGCGGTCCGGGCAAAGCCAACCGCATGACGCTTCGTGCCTTCACTGGCCCCAAGGGCAACACGCAACTGGTCGGCTTTGTCAACGGCAAAAAGGTCGCTGCCGCGCGCGACGACCAGGGGACTTCCCTGATCGGTCGTGACACCAGCATCTCGATCGGAGCCAAGCAGAACGCCCGCGGCGCAATCGGCTCCTTCATCGGCGTGCGCGTGGCTGTCCCGGACCCGAACTAGCCCGGGCAGCGCCAGCCCCCGGTGTCACGCCGTGGGGTCGGGCGGGCATCCCCGGGAAGCGGCACACAAGGTGTCGCCGAGCTTCGCTTCGCCGTGGTCCCGGTGACCTTGTGTAGCGGCGGGGGGGGGGGGGGGGGGGGGGGGGGGGGGGGGGGGGGGGGGGGGGGGGGGGGGCGGGCGCGGCGCGGGGGGGGGGGGGG
>JAEYSQ010000050.1 GCA_023434465.1 Actinomycetes bacterium | reverse complement strand
GCCTGAAAGGAGCGGGACTTTGAATCACCTTCTGCGGGGTCACGCCCCGATCACCGATGAAGCCTGGAAGCAGATCGACGAAGAAGCCTGCGACGGTCTGGTCCCGGCCCTTGGCGGACGCCGCCTGGTCGACTTCGACGGCCCCCTCGGTTGGGGGCACTCGGCGACCGACCTGGGACGGGTCACCGCGAAAAAGAGCGGCCCGGCGCCGGGCGTCAACCTGCGTACCCGATGCGTCCTGCCGGTGGTCGAACTCCGCGCTCCGTTCACGATCAGCCGCTCCGAACTGGAGGCGCTCGACCGCGGCGCGGTCGACACCGACTTCGACTCGCTGAACGCGGCCGCCCGGCAGATCGCGATCTCCGAAAACGCGGCCATCTTCCACGGGCTCGAGGAGGCCGGCATGGAGGGCATCGCGCAGGCCTCGAGTCACGCACCGGTCCCGCTCGGAAACAACGGCTTCAACGATTACCCGGAACACATCGCGAAGGCGATCGAGACGATCCTTTCGGCCGGAATCGAAGGCCCGTACGGCGTCGCCCTCAGCCCCGAGTGTTACACCGGAGTGGTCGAAAGCGCCGAGCGCGGCGGCTACCCGCTGCTCTCGCACATCCGCAAGATCCTGCAGGAGGCCGGTGACGGCCCCCTGGTCTGGGCCCCTGGCCTGGATGGGGTCGTGGTGGCCAGCATGCGCGGCGGCGACTTCCTCTTCGAGTCGGGCCAGGATCTCTCGGTCGGCTACGACAGCCACGACGCCGATCAGGTCAACCTCTACATCGAAGAGAGCTTCACCTTCAGGGTGGCCACTCCGGAGGCTGCGGTAGCTCTGCCGAAGTAGGAATCCGTCGGATCAGGTTCTGGTTTTGCTGGTCTCTTCGGCGGCGTCCGCGCCGGTCTTTGTGGTCGCCATCTCGCCGGCCCCACCGCGCATGACCTTGCGGACGAGGCCGGGGGCGACGACTTTCAGCACCGCGATCAACCCGTAAGGACGAGGCACGTACCGCTCGGGGCGGCCGAGTACCGCGGCCTCGTAGACCGCTTCGGCCGCCTTGCGCGCATCCGACACCATCCACCGGGTGACCAGTTTCGAAGTCAGCTCGTCGGCCGGGAAACCCTCGGTCTTGATGAACCCGGGCAGGATCAGGCCGACGTGGACACCGTTCGGCGCCTCCTCCAGGTAAAGCGAATCGCTCCAGCCGATCAGTGCGTACTTCGACGCCGAGTAGGCGCCGGCCCCGGGCCGTGAGATCCGGCCTGCGGTCGAGGCGATGTTGACGATCGAGCTGGGGGCGGTCGACCGAAGCATCGGCAGGAAGGTCTCGGTGATCCGCAAAACTGCGTCGAAGTTGAGCTCCATGGTCCGGCGCACGTTCTCGTAGCCACCCTCGGCGAAGGTTGCGCGCCAGGCGGCCCCGGCGTTGTTGACCAGAAGGTTGATCGGCGGGTGATGTTCCTGGACGTGGGCGAGCAACCGGCCCGGCGCGTCGGACTCGGTCAGGTCGGCTGAGATCCAGGTTGTCTCGCAGGGCAGTCGGCGGGCCAGTTCACGGAGGCGGTCCTCGCGGCGGGCGACCAGGATCAGTCTGGTACCGGGCTTTCTGGCCAGTCGCCAGGCGACGGCTTCACCGATCCCGCTCGAGGCACCGGTGATCAGGGCGACGGTCGGCTTGTTCTCCATTGCTGCTTCCACGGCGCCAGCCTACAGGCACCCGTTGGGGCGCGGGTGGGGGTGTCCGTCCTGGTCCGTCGCGCTACGCACTCCCCCGAAGGCCAGGACGAGATCCCGCACCGCGCCCGTCAACCCGGGTGGGGAAAGTCAACCGAATAGGTCGTTTACTGCTTCGCGGAAAACCTCGGTGTGACGGTCGACGTCTGCCGCGCTGGTCGCCGGTGACATCAGGGCCATGTTGTGGAAGGGCGTGATCAGCACCCCGCGGTTCAGGGCATGAAGGTGCAGGTAGCGCTCGAGTTCCGGGTCGGAAGCATCGTGGGCCTGGGTGCCGTTGCGGGCCGGGTCCGGCTCGAAGCGGTACTCGGCCCGGGCCCCGAGCTGGGTCACGTTCCATGGCAGCCCGAACTCCTCGACCACCTCCATCACGCCGTCGCAAAACCGGGAGGAGAGCGGAATCGTGTGCGCGAAGGCCTCGTCGCTCAGCACCTCGGAGAGCGTCGCCCGGACCGCGGCCAGGGAAAGCGCGTTGCCGGCCAGGGTGCCGCCGACGCCACCGGTGTCCTCGTAATCGGCGCCGGACTGGTTGAACATCCACTCGACCACGTCCGAGGTCATACCGAGCGCCCCGGCCGGGACCCCGGAGCCGATCGCCTTGCCGATCGAAAGCAGGTCCGGCTCGAGGTTCCAGGCGGCGGTGCAGCCGCCGGGGCCTTCCGAGAAGGTGTGGGTCTCGTCGATTATCAGGAGCGTCCCGTACTGCCGGGTCAACTCGCGCATCGCCTGGTGATAGCCCTCGTCGGGCAAGACGATGCCCATGTTGGTCATCGCGGGCTCGGCCAGCACGCAGGCGATCTCTTCGGTAGCCAACGCGCGTTCGAGAGCGTCGAGGTCGTTGAACTCGATCGCCACCGTGGTCTCGGCGGGATCGACGGGCGGACCGACGTTGCCGGCCCGCGAAACGGTGGTCCCGTCCGGTCCGGCCACCGCGAACGCCTCGTCGACCGACCCGTGGTAGCTGTAACTCATGACCAGGATCTTCGGCCGGCCGGTCACCTGGCGGCAGATCCGGAGCGCGGCCCGGTTCGCGTCGGTGGCGGTCAGCGTGAACATCCAGCGGTCAAGACCGAAGCGGCGGGTCAGTTCCTCGCCGACCCAGGGGGCGTCGGCGGTCGGCAGCATGGTGGTGATGCCCTTGCGCTCCTGGTCGGTCAGGGCCCGCACCACCGGCTCGGGATCGTGGCCGGGCATGGCGCCCGTGTCCCCGAGACAGAAGTCGATGTAGGTGTGATCGTCGACGTCGATGATCCGGGCCCCTATCGCCAGCTTGGCGAAGACCGGGAAGCCGCCCGCCCAGCGCATCATCCAGGGCATCGGAACTCCGCCGACCAGCGACTTGCGGGCCCGCTCGTAAAGCTCCTTCGACTTCGGGTTCGCTTCGACGAAACGCTCGAGTTCAGCGTCGGTCAGGCTGGCAAGACGGTCACGATCGATCTGGGTCATCGGTCCTCCTCGGGGTCCTGCCGATCATATGTCGCCAGTCAGGCGCGCCGGTCCGGGACCAGCCGAACCGCTTCGCTTATCGAAAGTTCCGGACCAGGTCGCTTCCACGGATCGCGAGTCCGGCGACACCCATCGCGGCGGCTTCGGTCCGGCTGCCGATTCCCGGCCAGAGGCCGAGTGAGCGGAGGTTGCCCGCGACGTCGTAGAAGGAATGCTCGCGGCATACCTTGCCGTCGCGGAACTCGAAGATGTCGGTGCCCTTCGATTCGAGTCGTTTGCCGGTCGCCGGCAGGCCGATCCAGATCGGACCCGAGTTGATTCCCGTGAAGGCCCATGGCTCGGTCACACGGTCCCCGTCCTGCAGCACCGGCTCCCGCATCGACCATTCGCACTCGGTGAAAGCGGTGAAGAAGTTGTCGCAGTGGCGCGCATACGCATCTCGACCGTGGATGGGTTCCGGCAGGGTCACATCCCAGTACTCGATGTCATCGGTGACGAACTCGAGCACCGCTTCGGTCCCCGTTCCCCAAGCCCGCTGCCACTCCACGAAGAATTCGTCAGCCCACCTCGCCATGGCACGGATCCTAACCGGGCCGCGACGCCCCGAGCTGGATTCGAACCAGCGGCCTTCCGCTTAGGAGGCGGACGCTCTATCCAGCTGAGCTATCGGGGCCGGACGCGGATGCTACCCGGAGCCGACCTGCTTGCCATGGCCGGGAGCCGGCCCTATAGTCGGAAGGTCGGATAATCCAGATGTTCGGGGGAGTCATGGTTATCGAGCCGCTGAAGCGGATCGCGTCAGTTTTCATCGCAGTCTGTCTGTTCGCTGCTCTAGTACTGGCGACCCAGGCTTCAGGGGAAGGGTCGGACAAACCCTGTGAGGCGGGCACGGAGCGCCTCACGGTGACCGTCGGAATCGTCCAGGCCGACGCCTGCTGGACCTACAACTCGACCAAGACCCTCTACCAGGCCGAGTTCGACCAGCAGGGCTCATACGGGATTGATCTGAACGGCTTCATCCTCACCGGAAAAGCCGGTGGCGCCCTCACCGTCAACAAGGAGAACCGGGAGTTCAAGACCGTTGCTCTGGACGGTCAGCCGGGCTCCGACAAGGCGAAAGTCCAGCTCAACTCATACGACATGCCCAAGAGCGGAGCCAACACGCCGATCGGTGATCCGATCCTCCTCGACTTCATCGCTCCCAACGTCGGACCTCTGGTGATCGAAGATCTCCGCCTCGGATCCAACAACGCATGGACCAAGGTCCTCGCCGGTTTCTCACCGGTTGGCACGGTCGAAACCCCGGTCCAGCTCGAGGAAGACGGCAAGGGTTCGATGGATTTCACCGTGATGCTCGCTGGCATCTTCACCTTGAAGGGCAAAGACCAGTCGGTGACCGTCAAGCTGCCGACCGAGATCGGCAAGGGAACCAGGCTCGACGGCTTCAAGATCAACCTGAAAGAGATCGACGGCCTCAAGGTCGTGAATCTCGAGGATTTCGAAGCCGAGTACTCGGCTTCCGAACACATCCTGGGCGGCGAAGCCACCGTCGTGTTGCCGTTCATGGGCAGCCCCAAAGGCGAGAACGGCAAGGGGATGAGCGGGGGATTCAAACTGGAGAATGGCAAGCTGACGCACCTCGGGCTCGGCGTCTCGGGGCTGGAGATTCCGATCGGCACTCCGCCCGGCGGGTTCATCACCGCGATCTCCGGCGGGATGGACATAAGCGACGCAACCCAGACGGCGACGATCAACGCCGCCCTCTCGGCGACGCTCGGCAAGGAGGTGAAGCTTCCCTGGGGCAACGTTGCGCCGGTCGACCTCGACGCGGCGGTCAAAGTCGGCACTCAGGGCGGGGGGTTCTACTTCCGCTTCGACGGTGGCCTCAAACTGTTCCGCATACCGGTTGGCAACGCCTACCTGATCATCCAGTCGAACGCCGGTATGGCAATCGGACTCAGCCTGGGTCTCGGTGTTCCCAGCTTCTCGAACAACAACAACGATCCGTTCTACGTTGGCGCCTACGTGAACGGGTGGATCGGCAAGGGCATGTGGCAGTTCTCTGGCGGTGCCCAGATCAAGGCTCTCAACATCGACCTGATCAGAGGCGACCTGATGGTCAACAACAAGGCAATCGGGGCCTGCTGGACGATCATCTTCCGCGGCGGAATCGTGTTTCCCTACGGCGGCTCACTGACCGCATTCCCGTTCAATACCTGTGGACTTGGTGCCTACGAGGAAAAGAACCCGTTCGGCGGTACGCCCAAAACGGCGCGCTCGATGCCGATTCACCTGGAGCGGGACGAGAAGCTGCTTCGCATCAGGGGCGATGGTGGCATCCCGCGCTTTGACCTGCACGCAGCGGACGGGCGGCAGATCAAGGGGCCGGTCGGGGATGAGGTCAAACGAACCAGAAACTGGGCGGTCCTGCTTGACAAGAAGGACACCGCCTTCGTCATGCTCCGGCACCCGGCCGGGCGTTGGACCCTGGAGCCCCGAATCGGTTCGCCGCGGATCACGGCCGTACATTCGAACCGGGTGCTGCCGAGACCGCGGGTCAGGGCGAAAGTGGTGGGCAAGGGTCTTTGGCGAACCCTCGTCTGGAACTCCACCGGTCACCCGAACACCGAACTGGTGTTCACCGAGAAGACCCGAACCGGCTCCGAGCACCCGGTCCTGAAGACTCGCAAGGCCAAGGGACGTTTCCGGTTCAAGGCCGTCAACGGGTTCGGCTACGGAGTGCGCCGCCTCAAGGTGCTGGTCCTGCATGGTCACGGGCCGATGTTGAACAAGGTGGTCGACCGTTTCGTGGTCAAGCGTCCCGGCAAGCTCCGGGCACCGCGCTGGGTTCGGGCCGGACGCAACGTCCACGATGTGACCGTGCGGTGGGCCGGGGTTCGGGGCGCCAGCGGCTACCTGGCCCAGGTCGTGATCAGGAAGAGGAACCGGGCACAGACCAGCTTCGTGCGGCGTTTTGGGCCCAAAGCTCGCCAGTGGACGCTCCGGCATCATCCCGGTGGCGCGACCGCGATCGCCCGCGTTTACGCACTGAACGCCGACGGGGCGTTGGGACGAGCCCGGAAGACGACCTTCCGAACCGCTCCCCCGAAACTGAACCTGCGAACGGCCGCCAGGCGCAGTGCCGAATCAACTCACCGCGAGGGCGGCAAGGTGGCTCTCCGGACGATCTGTCCCGAGGATGGCCATTGTCGTACGAACGTCTCGCTCCTGGTCGGCAACCGGAAGGTGAGGTCGGTGAACTTTCAGCAGGTTCCTGACACCTATAGCCGGGTGTTGCTGGTGCCGGATTCCGGCTCGCTGCGCAACCGCATCGCCCGGGGCCTGGTGAAGAACCTGCGGGTGAGGGTGACGATCAGCCGATTCGGACGCACCGCCAGCGCAGCCCGCCGGTCATAGGACCCTGACCGGGAAGCAGCGATCCTCTGGCAGCTGTCGCGGGGTCAGTAACGGAGCAGGGCGAGGACGCCCCCGGCCTCGGCGAGGGCGGGAACCTCTTCGATCGAGGCCGAACTGACCCGCGCGCTGGTGCGGAGCGCCAGTTCGACCAGCGCCTCCTGGACGCTGGCCTCACCCGCGTCGCGAAGCGCCTCCCGGCTTTCTTCGCTGAGGCTCGCCTCGTCGGTTTCCAGATAGGGGTCGAGGATCAAATGCTCGACCCGTCCTTCGCTCAAAGCAAGCAGGACCTGGTCGGTCCCGGCGGCTCCTCTTCCCCCCGCCCTGGAGCTTTCCAGGGCACGGGCACCATCGCCGGAGACACCGTCCCGCCAGGCTTGCCGGAGATGCGGGTCGAGTGCTGCTCCGGCTTCGGCGGCCGGGAGGTCGATCAGGTTGAGGTGGACGGTCGTCGCCAACTTGCTTCGCATCTCGGCCGGGAGTGCTTCGTTGAAGCCGGCCCCGAGTTCGCCCTCGGCGGCCGCGACCAGCCGGTCGAAGCCAAGTTCATTGGCCGACTCGGCGATCGCCTTCGCGGCGGCTTTGAAGAAGCGAGCCCTCCACTCGTCCACGCGATCGTGGTACGCGGACACGTTGGAGACACCGTGGCCACCCCTCACCCGTCCCAGGCCGCCGCCCCCTCCACTTATTCCCTGAGGCCGGGCCGGTCCGCGGTACTCGTGCCAGTCACCGAGTTCGAGGTCGAAGGTGGACTCCTCGAGGTCCCTGGTTCGTCCGTCCCACCATTCGAGCAGCCGGATTCGGTCACCGCTGAGCAGAACCAGCCCGGTGCGCTGACCGCGATCGATCACGTCGAGCATCGGCCACACGACCGGGCCCGAGTCGACCGTCACGTAGTCCTGGCGAACCGGAATCTGGAAGGTGGTGAACGAATCAACCGAACCGTTGCCACCGAGAAAGAGGGCGATGCTGCGGCCGCGCTCGGCCGCGGAAGCGCTGGTGATGCGCCGTTCGGCTTCGGCGCAGATCTTCTTGACGGCCTGTTCCCGGTCGTGGTCGCCATCGTGGAATCCGGCGGCGTGAGAGAGACCGTTCTTCAGCGAGATCGCCCAGGCCGGGGTCTCACTGCTGTTGGCGGGGTCGCGGGGATCGGTCCGGCAGAAGACCGAAAGCACCGGGCCATCGGACTCTCTGTCGATCAGTTCCCGGAGCTCCTCGATCCTCTTCTGATTCTTCATAGCCTGATCAAATCAAACCCGTCATTCCCGGTCGTCAAACCGGATCGCAGATTCACTGACCGTCAGGATTCTCCGCTTCCTCCTCGGGAGCCTCGATTTCATAGAGCGACTCCCGGGCGACCTCGCGGCCACGGGAGGTCCAGAGACGAATCTCGAGGTACGCATCGTCGCCGTAGTTCTTGAGGGCGTCGGGGGCGATCAGGGTGAAGCGGTCGGCGCTCCCGCCCTGTCCGCCGAAGAGTGGATCCTGGTCGACCGTGACCTCGTCCAGCTCGGCGGTCACGGCGAAGGCATCGCGGACCAGCGAACGGCCCCAGACCAGGGTCATCGCGGCCTCTCGCCCCTGTTCCCCGTGCCAGGTTCCGATCACTTCGTCGGAAATGTCGATCGTCCAGTCCGGATTGTCGGCCGCTACCACGTCGGTGAAATCGGCCGAAGCCCTGAAGTCGGTCGGGTCGCCACCGTCGGGTTGAACGAAACTGACAAAGCCGAACAGCTCGACCGGTTCCGGCTCGCCGCCTTCCTCCAGCACCGCTTCCGTGTCAGCCGAAACCGGCACCCAGACCCGGCCGCTCCAGGCCCGCTCCGGGAACCAGGTCAACTCGTCCGGGATCCCGGTTCCGGCCGGCAGGTCGTCGATCTCCCCGCAGGCGTCCTTGAAGGCGGTGGCCAGGCGTTCGGCGAACCGCCCATGGGGAATGCCGTGGCGGGAGGCATCGGCGACAAAGCGGGGGAAGGGTCGGTTATCGATCGGCATCGGTTGAGCTTATTCGCCCGACGGGTCCCGCACCTCGCCGCCAAAAGTTGGCAACTATTGCCAACTTTCGTGGTCTCACCGACCTAGATCGCGTTGCGGAGGGTTTCGGCGGCGGTTTCGGGCGCGATGATGTTGATCTCGACCCCGGTGGCCATCTCGAAGGCTGAGCTCGGCTCCAGCCGCGGGATCAGGTCGAGGTGCCAATGGAAATGCTCGACCCCCCGGGGCGCCGTCCTGACCCAGAGATTGAGCTGGCAGGGATCGCCGAAGAGCGAGGTGAGCGCGCGGACCGCGCGGCCGAGCATCTCCGCTCCGCCTTCATCCTTCTCGAAGCGGTTGACTGGCCGGCGCGGGATGATCCGCATCTCGTAGGGATGGCGAGATGCCCAGGGGCAGACCAGCGCAACCTCTTCATCGATCGCGACCAGACGGTCGCCGCGGCGGATTTCCTCGCGGAGGATCTCGCCGAGCAGGCTGGCCCCGGCGGTTCGCTCGCGGTAGGCCCCGCCCCTTTCGCGTTCGCGAGCGACCGCGGGCGGCACGAACTCCATCGCTCCGAGCTGTGCGTGGCTGTGCTCGAGCGAAGCTCCGGAATCCGGACCCTGGTTAAGGATCAGCTGCACGTACGCAGAATCCTCATGGGCCCGCATTCGGCTGCGCCAGGTGTCGACCGCGGCCGCGAGGCCGGCGTCATCGAGCTCGGCCAGCGAACTGAGGTGACCCGGTGCGTTGATGATCACCTCGTGAGCTCCGTGGGCGGGACGGGCAGTGAACATGTCCGGTTCGGAACCGCGTCCGGAGGCGAGCAGAGGGTCAGAGGCGCTCGAGTAGGCGCTGGACTCGGGTCCCGCCCTGCCGGTCACCGCCCGGCCCGTTTCAGCCTGTTTCTCTTCGCGCGGCAGTACCGCTGGATACAGGTTCGGGACCGTTCGGGTAACCCAGCCGGGACCGTTCGCCTCGCCCCCGCCGGGCCGGTTCGCCTCGACCTCGGGTGGGGTCGCGGCCTCGTTGCCTTCGCAGAACGGACAGCCGTCGCGGCCGGCCGGATGCCACTCACCGGCGGTGAAGTCGTCGGGTCGCTCGGCCCGGCCGGGAGCGACCAGGACCCGGCCTCCGGTCAGCTGGTCGATCCGTATTTCGGGTGAAGGCAAGCGGACGGTCAGCTGCCGGGGGGCAGATCTTCCGGCGCAGAGTGACCGGACGGATCAGCGCTGCCGATCGTGGGCTTGATGGCGGCCTCGCCTGATTGCGTGTTGCCAATCCCGCCGATCGCCTGCTGGAAGGCGGAGATCAGGTCCATCGGCAGCGGGAAGATCACGGTCGAGTTCTGGTTGCCGCTGATCTCGAGCAGGGTCTGCAGGTAGCGCAGCTGGAGCGAGGCCGGGTTGCGGCTGATGATGTCGGCCGCGTCGGTGAGCTTCTCGGCCGCCTGGTACTCGCCCTCGGAGTTGATGATCTTCGCCCGCCGTTCCCGCTCGGCTTCGGCCTGCCGGGCCATCGCCCGCTGCATCGCTTCGGGAATCTCGACGTCCTTGATCTCGACCGTCGTGACCTTGACGCCCCAGGGTTCGGTCTGCTCGTCGATGATCTTCTGCAGGGCTTCGTTGAGCCGTTCGCGTTCGGCCAGGATTTCGTCGAGTTCGGCTTTACCGAGCACGGCGCGGAGCGAGGTCTGGGAGATCTGGGAAGTGGCGATCAGGTAGTTCTCGACGTCGGTGATCGCTTTGTTCGGGTCGACCACCCGGAAATAGCAGACCGCGTTGACCGAAGTTGGCACGTTGTCGCGGGTGATCACTTCCTGCGGCGGGATGTTCAGGGTCACGGTTCGCAGGTCGATTTTGACCATGCGATCGATGAACGGGATCAGCAGGATCAGACCCGGACCCTTCTGGTCGATCAGACGGCCGAGGCGAAAGATCACGCCTCGCTCGTACTCGCGAAGGATCTTGATCGCCGAGAACAGGACGATCAGGAAGAAGATCGCGAGGATCACGACCAGGGTTCCGATGACTTCCATTGTTAGGACACTCCTTGGTTGGTTTCAGACTGCGGCGCAACGACCAAAGTGAGGCCTTTGATCTCGAGAACGGTGATCCGCTCGCCAATTCCGAGACGGGCATCGGGGTCAGCCAGGCGAGCTTGCCAGAGGCCGCCGTCGACGAAGACCTGGCCGTCCGGGCGAAGCGCTACCCGCACGTCCCCTTCCATCCCGACCAGATCTTCCGGGCCGTAGCGGACCGGTGCATTCCTGGTCACGCTCGCCCGTTCGATCACGAAGAGCATGAAAAGACCGAGCACTACCGCACCGATAACCACCGCCGGGATCGAGGTCGGATCGGTATCGCGGTCGAACATCCAGATACCGGAGGCCACCAGCGAAACCACCCCGGCGATCGAAAGCGGGCGGTAGAGCTTGAAGGCGACCGCTGCGATGAAGAGGGCAATGGCGAGCAGAAGGAGGCCGACTCCGGCCGCCGTCGGGCCCAGGTCGATCAGGCCGATCACGCCGAAGATCAGGGCGACCACGCCGAGGATCGCCGGGATGAAGCCACCGGGCGTGACCGCCTCGATCCCGATCCCGGTCAATCCGAGGATGATCAGGAGGTAAACGACTGTTGGATCACCGATCTCCACGGAGCGAGCGTATCGGTCCGACTCGTCCGGCGCGGTTGCTCAGTCCGAATCGGGGCCGCCGTAGGCGTAGGTCCGGATCGCTTGCTCGAGGTCTTCCTGGCTTTGGAAGGGCCCCGAATGCGTGTAGGAAAGTTCGCCGTCCGGATCGAAGAAGGCCGTCGCGGGGTAGCCGTGGGTCGCCTTCAGGCTGTCGGCGATGCTGCCATCCGAGTCGACGTAGCTCGGGTACGGGACCTGATGGGTGGAGAGGAACGTGTCAGCGGCGTCGTCGTTGTCCTCCGAATTGACTCCGAGGAAGGCGACTTCCTTCCCCATCGCGGCGGCGGTCTGCTGGAAGACCGGGAACTCCGCCCGGCAGGGGCCACACCAGGAAGCCCAGACGTTGACTACCGCCGGATACCCCTGAAGGCTTGACATCCGGTCGTCGAAGGCATCCTGGCCGCCGGCCAGAAGTTCGTTCGCCTGCTCGTGAATCGAAGCGAGCTTTGGTGGGGCTCCGGCCAGCTTCTTCGCGTAATCCGGAGCCGGAGAGGGCTCGTCTCCGTCCTCCCCGCAACCGCCTAGAACCAGTCCGGCAAGTAGTGCCGCGAGCAGGGAAAAGACCACTGTTTGCCTGTGAAAAGCCGTTTTCATCGCAGTAGTGATTAAATACAGTTCCAGATCCGCCAGTTCGCGGGTCACGGAGGAACCCGGCGTCTGTCCGTCCAGCGACGTTGTCGGGCTCTTCGATCACCTACTCATCCGGGCCGGGTGGACTACTCGGGTTCGGAGCACTTGCGAAGGCTAAGTTGGCCACGACTACAGCAGCACCCGCAGCTTCTGCGGTTCCCTCAAAGAAAGACATCAAGCGCGCTTCCGAGTTCGCCTGTGAATCACTCCTGCTGAATGGAGACGGTCCCGAAACCCTGGTTCCGGGCACCGCGCGGCGCCGGGCATTCGATGCCGCGATCGCAGAACTGGAGGCAGGCCGGACCGAACCATCGGTCGAGTGGCGCCGGAACTTCTCGTTGCTGCTCGGACTGGAACGACTGATCGGCGAAGAACCGCCGACCCTGAAGGACGGGGCGGAGCTCAACCCCCACCAGATCGATGCTCTCTCCGGCACCCTGACCGAACTGCTCGCCGAGCAACAGGTCAGCGCGATCGATGACGTCGAGACGCTCGAGGTGCTGGAAGAGGAGGGTGACGCTCCGGTCGAGGATGCTCCCGCCGCGGAAACCGCCGAAACCGAAGACGAGGCTGAAGACGAGGACCAGGATGAAGTCGACGGGACCGAAGAGGCCGTAGACGAGGAACTGGCCACCGAAGTGCTCGACGAGATCGTCGACGAGGACGAGGAGCCCCAGGACTGGGAAGAGGCAACCGGGGAGGATGAAGCGGCCGAGGAAGAGGTCGGGGAAGTCCCCGATGATCCCGGTGCCGCTCGCCGCTTCTGGTTCGAGCATGCGACCGGAGCCGGCAAGACCGTCGCCGCGGTTGGTTTCATCGAAGCGACCCGCACCGGGGGGGTCCTCATTCTCACCCACCGCCGCAACCTGGTCGACCAGTTCATCGGCGAGATCTCCGACCGCGGCTACAAGGACCGGCTGCGACCCCCGCTGCTCGACGGGCGCGACGAAGCCGACGGCCCGGTCACGGTCGAGACCTATCAGTGGTTCGTCCGCAACGCGAAGCGCGTTTCGGACGCCTACTCGGTGATCATCTGCGACGAGGCCCACACTGCGCTCGGCGAGAAGACCTCGGCCTGCATCCGCTCGATGCCCGGGCCGGTCTACATCGGCATGACCGCGACCGGCGCCCTGATCGCCCGCCACGTCGCCGACCTCTTCCCCACCCAGACTTCGCGTTTCGACCTCGCCCAGGCTGCCCGCCGCGGCGTCATCGCCCCGCTCCGGTGTCTGCGCATCCCGCCCGGCCCGGGTGTCCGCACGATCGCCAAGGTGCCGCTCCGAAAGGGAGAGGTGGACCAGGACTTCGACCAGGAAGAGCTGGCCAAGCTGCTCGATCAGGCACCTTTCAACATGGCGATCGCCGACCTCTACAAGTCGCGCTTCCGTAAGGCCCCCGGCGTGCTCTACACCGCCGGCGTCCAGCACGCGAAGAACGTGGCCGCCGCCTTCCAGGAGTTCGGGATCAACGCCAAGGCTGTGTCCGGCGAGACGCCGAAGCGCGAGCTCTCCGACACCCTGGCCGCCTTCGAGCGCGGCGAGGTCGACGTGCTCTGCAACGCGCAGCTTCTGGCCGAGGGATGGAACTCTCCCCGGGCGACCATCTGCATGCACCTGGCGCCGACCGCTTCGAAGCGGATCTACCAGCAGCGGGTCGGACGCGTCACCCGTCGCTCTCCTGCCAAGGAAGCCGGTCTGGTGATCGACTTCGTCCATCCGGCGACCACTCACGACGAGTCGATCGTCACCCTGCACAGCCTGCTCGACCGCGACGTCTACCGCGGCGGCGCGATCGTGGTCGGCCCGGTTCGCCGCGGGCGCGGCCGCAAGGTCCGGGTCGAGCGCCGCATCGTTCCGGTTTCGGATGACCCCCAGCGCCGCATCGAGGTTCTGGAACGGGACATCTGGCGGATCGCGGTCGAGAACCTCGACTACGCCGAACAACACGTCTGGGCTGCCCTCGCCGGGGCCAGGGTGACCACCCAGGGCTGGCGCCGGGCAAAGGCGATGCTTCAGCACGACCGGACCAAGGAACTGCGCCGCCGCTACCTGCTGACCTGCGTCCAGCGCAACCGCAACGCACAGCTCCGGACCAAGGCACTCGGCGAGATTGCGAACCTGAAGGACCCGGAAGCCTTTGATGACGCGATCGACATCGTCGGCACCTGGTCCCGGGACGAGAAGCGGGCCGGAACCAAGGTTCTGCTTCAGGCCCTAGTCGACAAGCGGATCGGCCGCCGCGACCAGGCCCAGGCCTGGGTCTGGAGACTCGCCTCCTACACCCGTGACCTGCACGAGGAGTACGCGGTCCAGCGCTGGCCGGAGACCAAGCGGCTGCTCGGATTGCTGGTCAACTCGGCCGGGCGCGCCCACGGCAAGAATGCCCGCAAGCTGGTGCAGTCGGCCCGCAAGCAGGACCGTCGTCTCGCTGTCTCACTGCTGGCCGCCGCGGTTGCCCACACTCCGGAGGGCGAGGAGGTACTGCGGGGAGCCCGTATGCGGATGGCGAGAAAGCCCTCCGCAGTTGCCCGCGAGCTGCTTCGCAACTTCCCCAAGGGCGGCAAGAAGCGCCGCCGCAAGAAGAACAAGAAGAAGGAAGATGCGGGCAGGGCCGAGGTAAAGAACACCGAGGTTGCCGAAACCATCGAAACCGCCGCTGAAGGCGAAGAGTCAGCGGCTGCGGAGAAGAAGCCGGCAAAGAAGCCTGCCCGTCCCCGGAAGACCAGAAAGCCCAAGGAAGATGCCCCGGAACCCGAAGCTGAAGCTGATTCTGAGTAGTGCCCTGGTCGCCGGACTGATCTTCGCCGGTTGCGGAACCGACAAGCAGGAAAGCGTATCCGTGAACCTCGAGACTTTCACTTCACCGGACGGGAACATCGGCTGCATCGCCGACGAGACGATGGTCCGCTGCGACATCAGGCAAAAGGACTGGAAGGTCAAGCGCGACCCGAAATGCCAGCTCGACTACGGCAACGGAGTGACCCTGGCCGACGGCAAGGCCGAACTGGTCTGCGCCGGTGACACCACCATCAACGACGGGCCCGCCGTCGGGGCCGGGATGGTCAACATGGTCGGCCCCTTCGAATGCACGAGCGGCGACTTCGGCGACGTCATGCGCTGCGAGAACATGAACACCGGAAACGGCTTCGAGCTCTCAACCGAAAGCTACAAACTCTTCTAAGCAGGGCCCTGCTTCACGGAAATTTCCCGTTGGGTCAACGATCCAGGTCGTACAGCGAGACCATTCGTGAATGATCCCGAGCGAAATGACCTGGATCCCTTACTTCAGGGCGTGGCAGACGGCTGCGACCTGCATCTTGCGGATCCTGGCGCTGATCTTCTTCGCGTTGGGGTTGCCCTTGGTGCGGGCGAGA
>JAEYSQ010000268.1 GCA_023434465.1 Actinomycetes bacterium | reverse complement strand
ACCGCGGCAAGTGTGAAGGCCGCGGCAAGCGCGACCACGATTCCAGTTGATCTCGCCCTGAGGACCATCCGACAACTTCCTCCTGTTCCGGTCTCGCTCAGGTGACCGCTCCTCGCGACGCCGAACTCACGGTCGCGGCGTACTTCGCCATGACGCCGCGATCATAGAGCGGCGCCGGGGCGGTGTAGGCGGCAAGGCGCTCCTCGATCTGTTCCGGGGTCAGTCCGACCTCGAGGCGACGTCCGTCGATGTCGACCGTGATTTCGTCGCCATCGCGGATCGCGCCGATCGGGCCGCCCTTCACCGCCTCGGGAGCGACGTGGCCGATCATCAGGCCACGGGTGGCGCCGGAGAAACGTCCGTCGGTGAGCAGGGCCACGTGCTCGCCCATGCCTTCACCGACCAGGGCGGCGGTCACCTGAAGCATCTCGCGCATGCCGGGACCCCCGGCCGGACCTTCGTTTCTGATCACGATCACGTCGCCCTTCTCGATCTCCTTGCGCTTGACCGCCGCGAAGCAGTCCTCCTCACGTTCGAAGACCCGGGCCGGACCGACGTGCTTGCGACGCTCGGTCCCGGCGACTTTGACCACGGCCCCGTCGGGACAGATGTTGCCGCGCAGAATGGCCAGGCCGCCCTGGGCCTTGAGTGGCGCGTCGACCGGCAGCACGACATCCTGACCGGGTTCCTCGGTCGCGTTCTCGACTTCCTCGCCGATCGTGCGGCCCGTCACGGTGATCTCGTCCTCGTGAAGCAGACCGCCCTGCTTCAGGTTCCTCAGGATCAGGGGCACGCCGCCAGCCCGGTAGAGGTCGGTCGCGACGTAGCGGCCGCCCGGTTTGAGGTCGGCCAGCAGGGGCGTGCGGCGCGAAACCTCTTCGAAAACGTCCAGGTCCAGGTCGACCCCGGCCTCTTTTGCCACCGCGAGCAGATGAAGCACTCCATTGGTTGATCCACCGGAGGCACAGACAGCGGCGATCGCGTTCTCGAGCGACCGTCGGGTGATGATCCGGCTCGGCCTCAGATCGCGAGCCAGAACATCGAGGATCAACTCGCCGATCTTTTCGGCGACCACGTTCTTCTGCTCGTCTTCAGCCGGAACCATGGCCGAGAAGGCCGGGGAGATTCCGAGTGCCTCGAAGGCACAGGCCATCGTGTTGGCTGTGAACTGGCCACCGCAGGCACCGAAGCCGGGGCTGGCCACATCTTCGATCTCGGTCAGTTCCTCGTCGCTGATCCGGCCGGCGATGTGGGCTCCTACCGCTTCGAAGACCTCGAGGATGCTGACGTCCTTGCCCTTGTACTTGCCGGGCTTGACCGAGCCTCCGTAGAGCACGATCGAGGGAACGTCGAGCCGGGCGACTCCCATTACCGCCCCCGGGATCGTCTTGTCGCAGGCGGCCAGCGCGATGATCGCATCGAACTGGTACCCGCGAGCCATCAGTTCGATCGAATCGGCAACCACCTCGCGGCTGACCAACGAACTCTTCATCCCCTGGGTGCCCATCGTGATTCCGTCGGACACGGCGACCGTGTTGAACTCCATCGGAGTACCGCCCGCCGCCTTCACTCCCTCCTTCACATAGGCCGCGAGGTCCCGCAGACCGTAATTGCAGGGCATCGCTTCGGTCCAGGTGTTCGCGATCCCGATGGTCGGCTTCTTCAGGTCCGCATCCGAGTAGCCGATTCCCTTCATGTAGGCCCGCGCCGCGGCCCGGTCGGGACCGTCGAAGACGGCAGCCGAGCGAGGACGGGGCAAATGGGCCGAAGTGTCAGGCGAACTCTGCGAAGCGTCTGGCGAACTCTGCGAAGCGTCTGGCGAACTCTGCGAAGCGTCTTTCCCGGTCATGTCCCCATCTTACGACCGCCCCGAACCCTCGTTCGAACCCGCGACATTGAAGTTAGGCGCGCTATGCGGCGGTAACTTCAACCTCGCGGAACCGGGCGGAGGCCGAGGGCGTTGACGGGTCCGGGTCCGGCTCCGATCCCCTCGAGACTCTCGGCAACCGCACGCGAGGCGAGCGAACGGGCTTCCCGGGCCGCCTCGAGCGGATCGAAGCCGAGCGCGATGTACGAAGCCAGGGCTGACGAGTGGGTACAGCCGGAGCCATGGGCCGAACGGCCGGGATGCACTTCCCCGGTGATCCCGACCTCCCGTTCGCCGTCGTAAAAAAGGTCGATTACCTGCTCACTGTGACCGCCGGTGACCAACGCCGCAGCGGCACCGAGACCGACGATCGCCCGCGCGAGTTCGGACTGATCAGGCGCCATCTGGCCGCTTTCGGTTCCGGCCACCTCTTTCAGCCCGGTGATCACCCGGGCCTCCGGGATGTTCGGGGTGACCACGCTCACCCGGGGCAGGATCTGACTGACCAGGGCATCACGGGCGTCGGCCTCGAGCAGGTCCGCACCGCTCTCGGAGACCATCACCGGATCGAGCACGACCGGCACCCCTTCGAGCAGGTCGAGACCGCGCGAGACCGCTTCGATGGTCGCGCGATCGCCGAGCATGCCGATCTTGACCGCATCGACGCCGATGTCACCGGCGACCGCTTCGATCTGGGCGACGATCATCGCCGGGCTGACCGGCTCGATCAGGTCGACCCCGACCGTGTTCTGAGCGGTGATCGCAGTGATCGCGGTCATGCCGTGCACCCCGCAGGCCGCGAATGCCTTGAGGTCGGCCTGAATCCCGGCGCCGCCGCCGGAATCGGAGCCAGCGATCGAAAGCACGGTGGGAAACGTCCGGCCCTCCCGGTCCCCCGGTCCGTTTGAAGTCGCCTGTTCACCGCTCACCGCCCGAAGGATAGGCGGCAAGGGAACTCCGCGTCCAGGTGCCTACGGCCGACCCTCGCAGGTATCCCCTGACCTCGAGCCGGGCCAGCGACATCGCGACCTCGCCGGCGTCGCGTTCCAGCCGCCGGGCTGCCTCGTCGACCGTACGGCACCCGGCTTCCACAGCCTCCAGGACCTCCGCCTCCGACGGCTCGATCTCGGGACCGAAGAGAGTCTGTCCGGCGCCCGCACCCAGCATCCTGTCCAGCACGTCCTGGCCGCCCCGGATCAGCGCCGCGCCGCTTGAGATCAGCTCGTTGGTTCCGGCGGCGGCGCCCGCCGTGACCGGGCCTGGCACCGCTCCCACGTCGCGCCCGGCGTCATACGCCATCTCCGCGGTGATCAGCGACCCCGACCTCCAGGCCGCCTCAACCACCACGGTCATGCCGGAGAGCGCCGCCATGATCCGGTTGCGCGCCGGGAAACTCCAGCGCCAGGCGTCCGCACCGGGCGGAACCTCGGAGATGATCAGCCCCCGTTCGAGGATCTGCCGGTAGAGCCTGCTGTGACTGGCCGGGTAAGGACGATCGGCGCCGCAGCCCAGGACGGCTACGGTCCGCCCCCGTTCGAGGGCGCCGCGATGAACCGCTCCGTCGATGCCGAGCGCCATCCCGCTGATCACGTTGAGATCGGCCGCCGCTACTTCCCGACCGATCGAGGCCGCCACTTCGAGGCCGTATCCGGTGGCCTTTCGGGCACCGACCACGGTGACCGAGTTGCCCAATGCGATCTCCGAGAGCCGGACCCCTTCTCCCCTCCCGATCAGGGCAACCGGTGAGTCGGCCCCGTCCCCGAGTCCGTCGGGGAAGTTTTCGTCATGCCGGCAACAGGCCCAGCAGCCGGCGCTCTCCAGGGTGCTCCTCATCTCACCTTCAGTCAGGGATTCGTTCCAGGACAGCATCTCGTCGACCTGCTTGGTGGCTACCGCCCGGACCAGCTCTTCGTTATCCAGCCGGAGGAGCTCGGGCGTTCGCCGACCGGCTCGGTCATCCACGACATTCTGGATCCAGGCGCCGAGCCGTTCCAGCAACCAGCTTCTCCTCAGGCAATCGGGGCAGGCCGAGTTCGAGTCCACCCCGGACCCGGGTGCCGACTTCCGTCTACTC
>JAEYSQ010000211.1 GCA_023434465.1 Actinomycetes bacterium | reverse complement strand
GCGGCTCCCGGAAGTCGAGGCGTTCCCTGCAACATCGCCGGGATATGCTGCGGCTCATGCCGAGCAATCGATGGGGCTTGACCCTCCCCCTTCCCGGGGTCTCACTGGCCGACACCAAGGACTTCGTTCAGTTGGCGGAGGCCGAGGGCTACACCGACCTCTGGACCGGCGAGACCGGCGGCCCGGACGGCTTCACTCCGCTCGCCCTGAGTGCCGCCTGGACCGAGAAGGTCCGCCTCGGCACGGGCATCGTCGGCGTATTCCAGCGGGGCCCGGCCCTGCTCGCGCAACAGGCCGCAGCGCTGACCGACGCGTCATCCGGACGCTTCGTGCTCGGGATCGGCGCCTCCTCGGACCGCATGGTCGAGGGCTGGAACCAGATCCCCTTCGAGAAGCCTCTGAGCAAGGTCGAATCGACCGTTGACTTCCTCCGGGTCGCGCTGGCTGGCGAACGCACCGACACCGGATTCAAGATGGAGACGGCCCCGGCCCACCACACCCCCATCGTGCTGGCGGCTCTGCGAGGCAAGATGCTCGAGCTCGCCGTGCGCAAGGCCGATGGCGCCTTCACGAACTTCCTGCCGCTGGCCGGCCTGCCCAAGGTCGCCCAAGGCGTCGACGGGGCTGGCAACGACTTCGAGCTGCTCTGTCGCTTCTTCTGCATCCCGGGCGAAAAAGAGCAGGTCGAGGGTCTGGCCCGCTTCATGTTCTCCAGCTACATCACGGTGCCGGTTTACGCCAACTTTTTCCGCTGGCTGGGTTACGGCGACGAGATCGAGCCGATGGTCCAGGCCTGGCAGAACAAGGATCGCCAGGGCGCCGCTGCCGCGGCGCCCTGGGATCTGATTGAGGACACCTTTCTGCTCGGCTCCCCGGAGCAGATCCGGGAGCGCCTCGACGCCTACGTCGAGGGCGGCATCACCCTGCCGGTGATCACCCCGATCACCACCCCCGACAACCACGCTGCCCTGATCAAGGCCCTGGCCCCCTAGCTCGCGGGACCCGCCCAGGTCATGCCAAAGCTGGCCTGGGTGATCGTCGAGAAGCTGGTTATGGGACAGGTGAGAGCCGTCACTGTGACGTAGTCACCGGCCTCCATGACGAAATCGGTAGATAGCGCCTGATCAGTGGTTTGGTCGACCACCGGAGTGGACGAAACACTCTGAGTTGAAAGGTACGTGTCGTTACTGGAGTATCTCCTGACCCAGAGCATCCGGGTCCCGTCCGGATCATCCGGCCAAATCAGGCTGGCCGTAACGCGGTAGATGCCGTCAATCGGAGCGGTCAGTCGACTCGGTTGCCCCGGATCGAAAACGCCGTCCACATTCCGCGACACGCTGGTGAAATCAGGGATCTTCCCCATGCAAACAAAACCCGTCACGGCAAGCGGGACGTTGGAAGCGGAGACCAGAGCACCCGGAGGGGCTTCGACCGCTGCAGGCGTAACGGCACGTTCCCCAAGCTTGCCCGCCAGGACCGCGCCCTGACCGATCTTCTGGCTGGTGACCGCACCTTCCTTCAGTTGTGCGCTGTCGACTGCGCCGTCTTTGATCTTTTCCTTGTCGACCGCCTGGTCCGACAACTTCTGGTTGGTTACCGCCCCAGTACCGAGTTTGCCTGTTTCGACCGCGCCGTCCTGCAGCTTCGGCCCGGTTACAGCACCGGTCTTGATCTGACTCGCACCGATGGAATCGTCTTTGATCTTGCTCGAATCAACGGCATCGGTAGCGAGGGCCTCGGTCGTGACCGCCCCCGGACCGAGCGCACCCAGGAGGACAGAACCTTTCCCGAGGTTGCTGGACTTGACGGCCTCGGGCGCGATCGCCAGGGTCGTCACCGAGTTTGGCGCCAGTGCCGTAGTCGTCACCGCTCTTGCCGCGATATCACCAACCGTTATCGCCTTCGGTGCTACTTTCGAAGTCACCACCGAATTCTTGGCCAAGTCGGTCGTCGTTACGGCGCCGGGTTTCAGTTGCGCCGTGCCGACCGAGTTCGGCGGGAGTTTGGTAGACGGTCCGTTGCTGTTCTTGGCTGCTGTAGCTGCCCCGCTGACCGCAACGAAAAGCGCGATCATCGAGATGACCAGCGAGGCGTTCACCTTGCCAGTCTCTTGATTTTTCATTGTGAAGCTCCCCCTCTTAAGTTGGTGGCTGCGCGTAGGTCGCTCAGCCTGATCAACCAGAAACTAACCGGCGGGTCGGTCTGTGTATAGATCTATTTCTCCACGACCATCAGGCGCAGGCCGACGTCGAGCTCTTCCCGCTGGCGGAGGTTGCCGTACTTGCGGTCCCACTCGCGTCGAGTCCGGTCTGCGCATCCGGCCAGTGGTGGACCGTCTGGATCTAGTCCCGGGCCGTTTCGCCGAACGGCGGGTCGCACCGCATGATCAGCCGGTGCCGTCGGCTTCCGGGTCAGCCCAGACCTGCTTCTCCCAGGGCGGGGTGATCGGGTCGAAGCGGGCCGGACGGGCCAGCGGCCCGTCCTTGTTCGATTCGAGCGGGACCAGCCGGACCAGGCCCGCGGGCGTGTAGGACGGATACTCGTCGGAACCGTGGTCCCCGTCGACGTTGCCGGCGTGGCTGCCGCCGGCGATCAGGTAGCGACCGGTCGGCTCGCCCCATCCTCCTTTCTCACGCAGACCGACCGCCTCGGTCGCGTCGGTGACGAAACCCCAGCCGGCGTCAGAACCCCAGTTCGCTGCCGAACGGCTGTGGTTGTAACCGGCGTGTGACGAAGCCCGCTGGCTCACCGTGCCGTCGGGGGAGATTCTCACCTGCATCGATTCCCAGTCGTGTGGGTGGTAGCCCTCCTCCTCGAGCATCGGTGCCCCGCGCAGCGAAGCGCTCTCCGGATAGTAGGCCCAGTACTGAATGTAGGTGCTTCCGTCCTCGCCGCGGGCTACCCGGGTGAAGAGCGTGACCGGCTCGCCGGCGGTCGACCGGCTCACCTCGCCTTGCCCGGGAGCGTCGGCGCAGTACGGAGACCGGCAGGTCCGGTAGTCAACCGGCAGGCCAAGCATGTCCGGGCCGTACATCAGGGTCGGGGTCCCGGCTCGGACCAGATCGGCGAGCTCCTTTCCGTAGGTCGCTTCCAGCGAACCCTTCCCGGCACACCCGCCAGAAAGCGACGCTGCGCAGAGGATTTTCCTGGAGACCGAGTGCGCCAACCCGGCCGCCGGCACCGTGACGCCGGAGGCAGCCAGGGCCGCCATCAGGACCGCGACCAGC
>JAEYSQ010000209.1 GCA_023434465.1 Actinomycetes bacterium | reverse complement strand
CGAGTCGAGCACGGCTCCCCAGACGTCATGCTGGCGTTGGCCGTAGGCGCCGTTGCCGATCCGGACCGGCGAGGCTCCCTCGTAACCGTGAAGGTTGTCGAGGATTTTCTCTTCGAGTTTCTTTTCTCCCGCGCCGCCGTACATCACCTGCAGGTCGTCTTCGCCGGCCGCAACGTCGGCGATGAAATAGAAGAAGTCGTTCGCCTCCCATTCGAATCCGAGCGTGTAAAGGCCCCACAGAGTGAAGGTGGAATCGCGGATCCAGGAGAAACGGTAATCCCAGTTCCGCTCTCCCCCGGGAGTCTCCGGCAAGGAGGTGGTGGCGGCGGCGATCAGCGCGCCGGTCGGCGCGTAGGTCAGGCCTTTCAAGGTCAGGGCCGAGCGTTCCAGGTACCCGCGCCAGGGGTGGTCCGGGAAGGTGCCGCGGGCCAGCCAGTTCTGCCAGTGGTGGGCCGTCCAGACCAGCCGGTCGTGGGCCTCGTCGTAATGCTGCGGCGCCGCATGCTCACTCCAAGAGAGCGCGACGAAGCGCACGTCGCCTTCCTTGAGCATGGTCCGGGCGGTCGTCCGCGGTCCCTCGAAACCGAGGTTCATGTCGGTATTCAGCCGTAATTGAAGGTCGACTCCGGGCGCGGTCGCGAGGCCCTCGTGATAGGCGTCTCCGGTGTACTGCCACTGGGCTGGTGCCCGGCCGTAATCGAAGACCGGCTTGCAGTCGAGGGTCAGCTGGACTTCGCCGTGGACGCAGCGGACCATGCGCAGCAGCACGTGATCGGCGTCGTAGTCGGTGGGAGCACGACGATGGGTTCCGGAACGGTCCCGCTCGTGATGCCAGGGTCCGATCAGCAGCACGTCGCGGACGATGATCCAGCCGTCGCCGGTGCCCCAGCTGGTCTCGAGCACATTGGTGCCCGGCAGGTACCGGCGGTGGCTCGGGACGTTGATGTCGGCCGGGCCGAGTCGGAAGTTGCCGGCGCTGCGGTCGAGGATCGCGCCGAAGATGCTGGGCGAATCAAAACGCGGGAGGCATAGCCATTCGATGTTTCCGCTGGGTGCGACGAGAGCTGCCACTTCGCCATCGGACAGAAAGCCGTAGTCGGCGATCGGCGGGTAGGGAGAGATGCCGGGCACCGCCTCCTGGGTCGAGATCTGGGCCTCGAAGGAGTGTGCGAACTGGGGTCCGGTGTGGGGGTGCGGGTCGAAACCGCCATTGCTCATTGCAGAAATGTCTCACATAGAAGCCGTCGAGCCTTCGCCGGGTGCCCGATGAATCCGTCAGGCCGGACGTTGCCCACGCGGACTACCTATCGTTCCTCTTCCATGGCAGTAGTCACCGCAACATCGATCGGCATTCACCTGGGCGGAGAACCGCTCTTCTCGGAAGTTTCATTCAAGCTCACCCGGGGCGATCGAATGACCCTTTCCGGACGTAACGGGGCCGGCAAGTCCACCTTGCTGCGAATCCTCGCTCGGGAAGCCCGAAACGACTCCGGGTCGGTCAGCTACCAGAAGGGTGCCCGGGTCGCGCTCCACGACCAGCGGCCGCCGAGAGAACAGGGCCTGTCTCTGCAGGACTATGTCTTCTCGGGCCGTTCGGACGTGATCGCGACCGAAGAGAAGCTCGGCCGACTCGAACAGGCGATGTCGGCCGGGGATCACAGCGAGGAGACAATGCGCTCCTATGCCGACGCCCAGCAGCGGCTCGAATCCGCGGGCGGTTATCGCTGGCGGGACGAAGTCCTGATCGTGCTCCGGGGGCTGGGCTTCGGCGAGGAGGAGTTCTTGCGGCCACTCTCGTCGTTCTCGGGTGGCGAGCTGACCCGAGCTTCCCTGGCCCGCGCGCTCGGTGCCAGGGCGGACCTGTTGCTGCTCGACGAACCGACCAACCACCTCGACATCCCCACCCTTGAGTGGCTTGAGCAGTACCTGAAGGAGCTCGACGCGAGTGTGGTCCTGGTCGCCCACGACCGCTGGTTTCTCGAATCGGTCGGAACTTCGGTACTGGAACTGGAAGCTGGAAAGGCAAGGTTCTTCGCCGGACCGTGGCATGCGTGGCGCAAGGAACAGGCTGCCCGTCAGGTTGCGCTCGGCAAGCAGATCGAGAAGCAGCAGGCCGAGATCGCCCGCATGGAACGGTTCGTCGAACGTTTTCGCTACAAGGCGACCAAGGCCCGTCAGGCCCAGTCCCGGGTCAAGCAGATCGAGCGCGTGAAGAAGAATGCAGCCGCCGTCGATCCGCAGGATCGCCGCGTTCTGGCTTTCGACTTCGCCCAGCCGGAACGGGCGAGCCGGGTGGTGCTGAAGATGGTCGGCGCGAGGATCGAGGTTCCGGGGCGGGTCCTGCTCGAGGATGCCAACCTCCTGCTTGAAAGAGACGAGCACGTGGTACTGGTCGGGCCGAACGGCGCCGGCAAGACGACGCTGCTCTCCACCCTCGCGGGCGAACGTAAGCCGGCAGCCGGTCACGTCAAGCTCGGTCACAACGGCAAGGTGGGCTACCTCTCGCAACATGCGGACACGGCCTCCGGTGACGGCACGGTGCTCGAAGCGGCGGCGCGCGAAACCGGCCTCGCCGGTCAGAAGGTCCGCGACCTGCTCGGTGCCTTCCTGTTCTCGGGAGAGGATGCGAACAAACAACTGGCCGACATATCGGGCGGCGAGCAGCGGCGGCTGTCGCTGGCGATCCTGGTGGCCTCCGGGGCCAACCTGCTGCTGCTCGACGAACCGACCAACCACCTTGACATCGAGAGCCGCGAGGCGCTCGAAGATGCCCTGCTCGGGTTCCCTGGCGCGCTGATCCTGATCTCGCACGACCGCGCCCTGCTCGAAGCGGTGGGAAGCAGAACCCTGGTCTGTGAGAACGGCAGGCTGACCAACCACCTGACCGGCTGGGCCGAGTACCAGAAGCGTCGCGACGAAGAGACGGAAACCGCCCGGGAGCGGCGAGCGGCCGCAGCGCGTCCGGCCGACAAATCCGGGAATGCGAAGCGGGGAGGCTCACCCGGGAAGGAAGTGGCGAAGGCGCAGCGCCGGGTCGGGAACCTCGAGAAGAAGATCGACCAGGCGGAGGCGGAGCTGGCCAAGCTGGAGGACGAACTCGCCGATCCCGCCGCGTGGTCGACGCCCGAGAAGTCCAAGGCGGCATCACGGCGACACGACGAGGCGAAGGCCAGGATCACGTCGTTGTATGCAGAGTGGGAGGAGGCCGACCTCCTGGCCAGGCAAGCGACGGAGGCGGCAACCGCCTGAATCCGCGCAGCCGAAGAGTCTTGCCGTTTACTTTGCGCGGATGCCAACTGTTAGGTTCGGGGTCGAGGAGTTGCCCAAGGAGATGCGTTTGTCCAATCCAGATGAGTGGGCCGACAGAAACTTTCCCGACACGGAAGAGTTGACGCTCAACCGCGGGCGGATGATGGAGTTCGCCAAGCAGGCGGCTCTTGACAAGAAACCCGACCCTGGCGCGGTCTGGGCAGAGGGAGCCGG
>JAEYSQ010000166.1 GCA_023434465.1 Actinomycetes bacterium | reverse complement strand
GCCACGGGCCGAGCGGCCGCAACGGAGGATTCGTCGACGCGATGTGGGTCAGCTTCGCCAGCCTGGTGGCCCGTTACGGTGATCGACCGGCGCTGGAGCTGGCCCGCGCCTCCGAGCGATCGGTGATCCAGGTGGGCGAGTTCCTCGAAGAGCATGGCGTCGAAGCCTGGTACCGGCGTTCCGGTTACCTCAACGTCTCGACCGCCCCGGCCTGGGATGGCTGCTGGGAACGCAACCTCAAGGCGATGCGGTCCGCCGGAATCACCGACGGCCCCCGCGAACTAAGCCCCGAGGAAGTCCGGGGAATCTGCGCCTCACCCGCATTTCGGGGCGGCGTCCACTACGGGGCCGCCGCCACCGTCCAGCCAGCACGACTTGCCTTCGGGATCCGAGACGCGAACCAGCAACTCGGCGTCGAGCTGTTCGAGGCGAGCCCGGTTCTCCGAATCGAGGACAGCGGCCCGGAGATCAGGATCTTCACTCCCGGAGGCAAGGCGACCTCGAAAAAACTGGTGCTCGCCAACGGTCCGGCGCTGGCCGGCATGGGTTCGCCCCTGCGAGCGAACGTAACCCTGGCCTCCAGCCACATGGTGATCACCGAACCGGTGCCCGAAGTGATCGAAGAGCTTGGCTGGACCGGGGGCGAGGCGATCAGCGATTGCCGCTCGCTGCTGACCTACTTCCGGACCACTCCGGACGGGCGGATCGCGCTCGGCTGGGGCGGCGGCCGGATTGCCGCCGGATCACGGCGATTCGGCCGGGCCGAACTGGACGCCGAAGTTGTCGCCGGAGTCATCAAGAGCCTGAAGCGCTACTTCCCGATCCTGGCCGACCGCAAGTTCGAGTACGCCTGGGGAGGGCCGATCGACGCTTCGGCGACCCACCTGCCACATGTCGTCGAGCTGCCCTCCGGCCGAGCCTTCGCCGCGTTCGGCTACACCGGCAACGGCGTCGGTCCTTCACAGATGGTCGGACGCTCGCTGACTTCCCTGGTTCTGGATCGCCGCGACGAGTACTCCGAACTGGCCTTCGTCGAGCCCGCTACGGCCCTGACAACGGTGCCGCCGGAACCGTTCCGCTGGATCGGCGGAGCGATGATCCGCGAAGCGATCGGCCGCAAAGAAGAAGCCCAACTTTCCGGCACCCGACCGGGCCCGATCAGTTCCGCGATCGCCAGGATCCCGGAACTGATCGGATTTCACATCGGTCGCTAGAACCGGTCGCTTTTACTCCTCGATGTAGCCGCTGGCCACGAGGTAGTCGTGGGCCACGTCGGCGGGCTGCTGCTTGTCGAGGTCGACCCGCGCGTCGAGTTCCTGCATGACGTTCTCGGTCAGACCTTCCTGGACCAGCTCGATCGTCGCTGCATAGTCGGGACCGGCCTGGTTGATCGTCTGCTTTTTGGTCAGGAAGATCACGTTGCCGGCGGGCAGAACGCCCTTGTCGTCTTGGAGGATCGTGTACTTGCCACCCTCACCGAGCTGGGCGTCGGTGGTGAACACGATCGAGAGATCGGCCTGGCCCTTGTCGAGCACCTGGTACCGGAGGCCGATGTCAACCGGGGTGAACGACTTGAACTCGAGCCCGTAATTCTCCTGGAGCCCAAGCAGACAGTCGATCCGCTGGCGGCATTCCGGGGAGCCGTAGAGGCTGAGGTCCTCGCTCTTGCCCTGCAGGTCGGAAACCGTGTTGACCCCGAGTTCCTCGGCGGTCGAAGTGAGGAGCCCGACCGCGTTGGCACTTGCGAACGGTGTCGGAGGCAGGGCCTCGATCCCATCACCGGCGAGGTCGGTCTTGGCCTGCTCGTAGGCGCCGTTCACATCGCCGGGGACCTGCTCCGGCGCGACGTCGAAGAACGAGGTCAGGGCAGTCGAAATGTACTCCGGGTAACCGGAAATCTCACCCTTCTTGAGGGCAGCCAGGGCAACCGTCTCGGAGCCGAGATTGAGGTCGGTCTCGACCTTGTAGCCGGCAGCCTCAAGGGCCTGGGCATAGATCTCGCCGAGCACGATCTGCTCGGTGAAGTTCTTCGATCCGATGGTCAGGGGCGGAGTGTTTGCGTTGTCCGGGTTCGACTCGATCAACTCGCCCGAGGCGATCGCCTCAGCGGGAGCGTCGTCGCTCGAGTCGTCGTCCGAGCCGCAGGCGACCAGGCCGAGGGCCATCGCCAGGAGCGCGACCATCAGCAGGTAGCGCAGTTTCTTGACTGGCATTCTGTAGTTCTCTCCTTGACTGGGGGGTGGGCGGAGTGTGTCTCTAGGCAACCGTATCCGCCCCGGCGGGCGGTCATGCGAAATTGCGGTCAGGAGTGGGTCAGCCGCGCTTCAGCTTGAGCCCTTTTGAGGTCATCGCCCACTGGATCCCGGCCAGGGTCGCTTCCAGGGCGAGGGCCATGAGAGCGACCAGGACCGCACCGGCCAGAACACCGGCATCGCCGTAGACGTTGCGGGCGATTATGAAATCACCGAGGGTCAGGATTCCGGCCAACGGAGCGATCGTCGCCGTGGCGATGATGTTGATCGCCGCGGTGCGGACCCCGCCCATGATCGTCGGGATCGCCAGCGGCAGTTCGACTTTCCTGACGATCGCAGTCTCGGTCATTCCCATGCCGCGGGCAGCCTCGACCGAAGCCCGGTCGACCTGGCTGATTCCGACGTAGGTATTGGTCAGGATCGGCGGGATCCCGAGGATCGCCAGGGCGACCACGAGGTTGACCATGCCGACCCCGATCGCCGCCGCCATCAAAGCGATCAGAGCCAGCTCCGGGATGGCCCGACCCGCATTGCCGGCCGACACCGCAAGAAACTCGCCCTGCTGGCGATGCCCGAGCCAGAGCCCGACCGGCAGGGCCAGCAGGACCGCGACCCCGAGAGCGAACAGGGTCACCTCGAGCTGACGGCCGGCGAGATCGAGCACCTGGCTCGTGCCGCCGACCGTGACTCCACCGGTCTCGGCCTCGCGGCCGGAAAAGACGAAGTCGAAGGCGTCACCGAAAAGACCGAAAGATGCGGAAGGGAGTGGGAAGAGGTTCACCGGGATCAGACCGCCACGTGCTTGCGCTTCCAGGGGGCGAGCAGCTTGCCGGCCAAAAGCAGCATGCCGTCAAACACGATCGCCATGACCACGGCGATCGAGCCGGCGACGATGATCCCGGTCTTGAAGGTGATGTTCGATCCGGTGATGATCTCGGTGCCGAGCCCGCCCCCGTTGGCGAAAACGGCGAGGGTGGCCAGGGCGACCGTGCTGACCGTGGCGATCCTGAGCCCGGCGATGATTTCCGGCATCGCCAGTGGCAGCTCGACCCGCCACAGGACCTGGCTACTGGTCATGCCGAGCCCGGTCGCCGCCTCGGTTACGTCCGGCGGAACGTTTCTGAGGCCGGTCGTCATGTTGCGGAAGATGATCTGCAGGTTGAAAGCGGTGAGGGCGATGATCGCGGTCGTCGCGCCGCGGCCGGTGATCGGCAAGAGCAGGAAGAAAAACGAGATCGAGGGGATTGTGTAGAGGATCCCGGTGCCGGCGAGAAAGGGGGTCTGGAGGAACCTGTGGCGGTGGGCGAGGATCGCCAGGCCGAAGGCGATCAGGAAGCCGGCCGCCACCGCCGCACCCACCAGGACCAGATGCTGGAGCGTGGGGTCGACGTAACGGTCGTAGTTCTCGGCTACCCAGCCCGGACAGAAAAGCTTGTTGTCCTGGATGCAGCTGCCGTCGGAGCGGTCGGTGAAGAAGCTCTCGTCGACCGCCGCCAGTCGTGCCGGTGCCTGGGAAACGGCATCAATCATGGGGCCGTTCAGCCGCGGTCAGCTCGGATTCCGAGGCTTCGTCGGAGGCAAGGAAATCGGAAACGATCTCGACCGAAAGGACCCCGATGAGACGGCCTCGGGGGTCGACCGCCGGTGCGTAGAGCGAACCGCTCTGGAGCAGCGTCGCCAGGCCGTCGCGCAGGATCGAGTCGGCGTCGATCGGTTCGGCGGTCGAGTCCGGGACCTCCGGTACGCGTTCACCGGCGAGGTCCCGGTCCGAGAGCCAGCCGAGCGGCCGGTTCTCGCCGTCGACCAGCAGGGCGTAAGGGACTTCTGCCGCCTCGACCGCGGCTCGCACCGGCTCGGAAGGATCGCCCGCCTGGGCAAGTGGCGCGGTCCAGAGATCGACATCGCGAACCCGCATCAGCGCGAGGCGTTTCAGGGCCCGGTCGGCACCCACGAAATCCTCGACGAAATCGTCGGCCGGTTCCATCAGGAGCTCGGTCGGCGTCGCGAACTGGGCGAGCTTGCCGCCCTTCTTCAGCACTGCGACGCGGTCGCCCATCTTGATCGCCTCGTCGACGTCATGGGTGACGAAGAGCACCGTTTTCTTCAGTTCCGACTGAAGTCTGAGGAACTCGTTCTGGAGCCGGCCGCGGTTGATCGGGTCGATCGCCCCAAAAGGCTCGTCCATCAGCATCACCGGCGGGTCGACCGCCAGCGCCCGGGCGACGCCGACCCGCTGCTGCTGGCCGCCGGAAAGCTGGCTGGGATAGCGCTCGGCGTATTCGGGGTCGAGTCCGATCAGCTGGAGCAGCTCGGCTGAACGGGCGGCGATTCGCTCTTTCTCCCAGCCGAGCAACGTGGGAACGGTGCCGATGTTCTGGCTGATCGTGCGGTGGGGGAAGAGCCCGATCTGCTGGATCACGTAACCGATCTCGCGGCGCAGGCGGGCCGGGTCGCCCTGCTTGACCGAACGGCCGCCGATCAGGATGTCACCCGAACTCATCTCGACGGTGCGGTTGACCATCCTCAGTGCGGTCGTCTTGCCGCAGCCGGAGGGGCCGACCAGCACGCAGATCTCCCCGGCGGGCACCTCGAAGCTGAGATTCTCGACCGCAACCGAGTCGGCGCCGGCGTAGCGCTTGGTAACGGAATCAAATCGGACGGTCGAAGCAGAAACGCTTTCCGCAGTCACGGGACGATCCTACGACGAAGACCCGCGGCAAAACTGGTTGCAGCCTGCACGACTGGAAGGCGCTTTGTGTGCATGTCTTTACAGTTCCGCGGAGTGCACTTTTCGAATCCCCTCAGATCCGGTCCCGCTGCGGTCCGACGAAACAGGTCCCGTGCCGCATTGCTGCTGGCTTCCGCCGTCCTGATGCTGGCTCTCGTGCTGAGCGCCGGCGGCCGGTCCGCGTCGGCGTCGACCGAAGACAAACTGAATGACACGAAGTCGAAGATCGCCGAGCAGAACAGCAAGAAGGGCGTTCTGACCGACGAGATCGCCGGCCTGAGCGCCAAGATCGACGACTACGAAGCCCAGGTTTCCGCTCTCCGGGCCGAGGAGCGAGATGCGGAGATCCGCCTCGCTGCCAAGCAGGCCGAACTCGATCAGGCCCAGGCCCAGGTCGACCGGGCCTACGAGGAACTGAAGGCTCTCGCGGCCCGCCTTACCCGCTCGCTCGCCGTACTTCGAGATCGTCTCGTCGCGATCTACCAGGCAGGGGACTCCGACATCTCCGACCTGATTCTCACCACCAAGAGCTACGGCGATCTGATCGAGGGCAGCAGCTACATCGAGCAGATCCAGAACCGCAACGAATCGATCGTCACCCGGGTTCGTGACCTGCGCGACCAGCAGGAAGCTCTCGTCGTCCGGCTCAAGAAGGCGAAAGACACGATCGAGTCGGCCCGCAACGAGATCGCCGCCGAGGAGAAGACCCTCGCCACCGCCCGCAGCGCCGTCGAGTCGCAGCAGGCCGAACTTGCCGCGGTCCGCGCCGATCGCCGGGCCAAGGTCGAATCGATCAACAGCAAGGTGGACCATCTCGAGGACATCGAGGCCGACCTGCAGCAGAAGATCGCCGAACAGGTAGCCGCAGCCTCAGGCGTAAGCGTCCTGCCGGCCGGACCGATGAGTTCCCCCTCCGCCGCCGGCCTGATCTGGCCGCTCAGCGGAACCCTTTCCTCCGGATTCGGCCCGCGCAGCTCGCCGGGCGGTATCGGCTCGACCTACCACGAAGGCATCGACATCTCGGTGCCGGAAGGCACCCCGATCCGGGCCGCGGCCAGCGGCACCGTGATCATGGCGTCCTACAACGGTGGCTACGGCAACTACACCTGCGTCGACCACGGCAGCGGCCTGTCCACCTGTTACGCCCACCAGTCGGGGTTCGCGGTCACCTCCGGCCAGTCGGTCAGCCAGGGCAACGTGATCGGCTACTCAGGCAACACGGGATCCAGCACCGGCCCCCACCTCCATTTCGAGGTACGGATCAACGGCGCCGCGCAGGACCCCATGGGTTACTTGTAGCGGCAACACAAGGAGTCGGCGAGCTTCGCTTCGCCTCCCAGTCAAACCCGGCCCTTCCTCTCACATTCACGGATAGAAGGACGGGCCTCCGCTCTAGGCACCCGGGGACGCCCACCCGACCCCACGGCTACCCAGACCGCCGCGTTTCACGACCGCCAGGATCTCGCACCGTGAACCTTCTGGTCCTGCAGGGTTCGGGTCGGGGGTGTTCCCCAAAAACCTCCGGAAT